>NZ_JBQKLJ010000008.1:0-90938 GCF_052116285.1 Collinsella sp. Sow4_E3 | reverse complement strand
TAAGGGCTACCGCACGGGCCGATACTCAAAGCCCATTGTGGCATCCCGAGCCCGCGAAAAGAAGCTGCGCCGCGGGGGAGGCGACCCAAATGGCTTTCTCATATCGTCTTGGCAGGTTAGCCGTAGATGCGCTGGGGCTGTTCGGTGCCCTTTACGGAGGCTTCGGTCACGATGACCTTGGCGACTCCTTCCTCGCTCGGCAGGTCGAACATCGTCTGCTGCAGCACGTCCTCGCAGATGGAGCGCAGGCCGCGGGCGCCGGTCTTGCGGGCAAGCGCCATGCGGGCAATCTCGTGCAGGGCGGCGTCCTCAAACTCAAGTTCAACGTCCTCGAGCTGGAACATCTTGCGGTACTGACGCACAACGGCGTTCTTTGGCTCGGTCAGGATCGACACCAGGTCGTCCTCGTCGAGCGCCTGTGTCTGGGTGACGACGGGCGTACGTCCCACAAACTCGGGGATCATACCAAAGGCGTTGAGGTCCTGCGGAAGCACCTGACGCAGCAGGTCGTTCTCGTCGACCGAGGTGGGGCCGGCGATCTCGGAGTTAAAGCCCACGCCCTTGTTGCCCACGCGATCGGCGATAATCTTGTCCAGACCCACAAAGGCACCGCCGCAGATAAACAAGATATTGGTCGTGTCGATCTGCAGCAGCTCCTGCTGGGGATGCTTGCGGCCGCCGGTGGGCGGAACGCTTGCCACCGTGCCCTCAAGGATCTTAAGCAGCGCCTGCTGAACGCCCTCGCCCGAAACGTCGCGGGTGATGGAGAGGTTCTCGGCCTTGCGGGCGATCTTGTCGATCTCGTCCACGTAGATGATGCCGACCTGCGCACGCTCGATATCGCCATCGGCAGCATTGATGAGCTTGAGCAGGATGTTCTCCACGTCCTCGCCCACGTAACCGGCCTCGGTGAGTGCGGTGGCGTCGGCGATGGCAAACGGCACCTCGAGGATGCGCGCGAGCGTCTGGGCGAGCAAGGTCTTACCGGTACCGGTGGGACCGAGCAGCAAGATGTTGGACTTGGCGAGCTCCACCTCGTCCATATCGTCGTCGAGCCGCGAACCCGCACCCGAGGCCTCG
The DNA here is from genome assembly GCF_052116285.1 of Collinsella sp. Sow4_E3. Lineage (NCBI taxonomy): Bacteria > Bacillati > Actinomycetota > Coriobacteriia > Coriobacteriales > Coriobacteriaceae > Collinsella > Collinsella sp. Sow4_E3. The sequence continues at coordinate 89,858 of NZ_JBQKLJ010000008.1, read as the reverse complement.
TCAAAGGCCGAAAGCGCGGCGCCACCCTCGATCACGCGACGGTAGTGGTTGTACACGGCAACCGACATGGCGCGCTTGGCGTCTTCCTGACCCATGACATAGGCCGAAAGCTCGTCATAGATCTCGTGCGGGGTCGGCACGTGCGTAATGACCTGACGTACGTCGTCCTCGAGCTCAAAGCCCTCGGGCTCGGGATCCATGGCAGGCTGCCCGGCAGCCTGACCGTGGTCGTTGAGGAAGCCCGGCAGCTTGCCGTTGCAGGCGGCATCCATAAAGTCCGAAGCCAGCGACTCCTCCAAGATCTCGGAACAGGCGGCAACGCACTCGTCGCAGATAAAGATGTTGGTAGGGCCCTTTACAAGGCGGCGCACCTGACCCTGCTCTTTTCCGCAGAAGGAGCAGCGGATGGGGTTGCCGTTCTCGTCAAAGTTGTCCTGCATGTTACCGGCCATCCTAGGCGTCCTTCGCGGCAAGATCGCGCGAGGTGACGATACGGTCGATCAGGCCGTAGTCAAGCGCCTCGGCAGCAGTCAGGTAGTTGTCGCGCTCGGTATCGGCCTGGACCTTCTCGATCGGCTGGCCCGAGGCGTCGGACAAGATCTGGTTGAGCTCGCGACGGGTCTTCTTGATCTCCTCGGCCACGATCTCGATCTCGGTCTGCTGACCCTGGGCACCGCCACTGGGCTGGTGAATCATGACCTTGGAGTGCGGCAGGCAGAAGCGCTTGCCCTTGGCGCCGGCCGAAAGCAGCACGGCGGCCATAGACGCGGCCATACCGACGCAAATGGTGGAGACCTGCGGCTTGATAAAGTTCATAGTGTCCAGAATCGCCAGGCCGGAGTAGACCTCGCCACCGGGCGAATTGATGTAGAGCGAGATATCCTTCTCGGCATCCTGGCTCTCAAGATGCAGCAGCTGGGCAACGACCAGGTTGGCGCTGACGGAGTTGATCTCCTCGCCCAAGAAGATGATGCGGTCGTTGAGCAGGCGCGAATAGATATCGTAGCTGCGCTCGCCGCGCGGCGTCTGCTCGATAACGTATGGCACGAGGGCGGAATCGAACTTAGCGATCATACGCATCTCCATTTCTCTCTTGCGGACCAAATTGGTTCTAGATAAACGTACGGTGCCCGCATGCTATGCATTGGCTGGCACCGTACGAAGCAACCGAATAACCGGTTTATAACTTTACCCCATCACGGGCGCCTGCATGCGCTCGCGGGAAAGGTGGCGAGAATTACTCGGCGTCCTTGGCGGTCTCGTCGACCTCGGTCACCTTGGCGTTCTCGACCAGGTGGTCGACGGCCTTGGAGCGACGGATGGACTCGCGGACGGCAGGCATGCGTCCATCGGCGATGAACTCGGCCTTGGAAGCCTCGACGTCCTTGACGCCGGCCTTCTCGAACTCGGCGTTGACGTCGTCCTCGGTGACCTCGATCTTGAGCTCACGGGCGAGGGCGTCGAGCGCCAGGGACTCGCGGGCAACGTCGTTGGCCTGCTTGTGCAGGTCGCCGATGAACTGCTCCATGGTCAGGCCGGAAGCGGGCAGCCAGGTGTCCAGCGTCATGCCGCGGGCAGCGAGGTTGGACAGGAAGTTCTGGCCAAGCTCCTCAAAGACAGACTGCTCGTAGTCGGCGTCCATCTCCTCGAGCTGCAGGCGCTCGGCGAGAGCGGCGACGCAACGGTTCTCCTTCTCGGCCGGAAGGCGGGAAGCCTTGTCCTGCTCGATCTCGAGCTTGATGGCGTCGCGCATAGCGTCGATGCTGTCGAAGCCAAAGTCGGACTTGACGAGCTCGTCGGTGAGCTCGGGGGTGTTGCGGACCTTGATGCCCTTGACGGTGACCTCGACGGTGTGGGTCTCGGCCTCCTCGCCATCCTCGACCTCGTCGGTCCAGGTGACGGTCTTGACGTCGTCAACGTTAGCACCGATCAGAGCCTCGTTGAACTCCTTGGGGTTGCTGTCGCTACCGGCGATGAGCATGCGGCCCTCGGCAGCGAAGTTGTCGGCGTTCTCGACGGCCTTGAGGTCGACGGTAACGTAGTCCTCGGCCTCGACGGCACGATCCTCGACGTCCTCGAAGGTGGCACGGTAGTTGAGGAGCATCTCGACCTGGTTGTTGATCTCGGACTCGGTGACCTCCGCGGGAGGCATCTCGATCTCGACGGCGTCGTAGGAGGAGAGCTCGGCGGCAGGACGCAGAGAGAACTCGACGGTGTAGGTGTAGTCCTCGTGATCCTTGGCGAGGTCGAGCTCCTTGTAGTCACCGTTCTTGGTGGGGACGATGTCCAGCTCGTTGAGGACGGCGGGCTCGTTGGCGGCGATCAGATCGTTGGTGGCCTGAGCGAGGGTGGCCTCGGCGCCAAGAGCAGCGTCGATGACCGGACGGGGAGCCTTGCCGGCACGGAAGCCCGGGAAGCGGTACTTCTTGGCGGTGTCCTTGTAGGCCTTCTTGATCGCGGCGTCGACGTCGGCGGCCGGGATGGTGACCGTAGCGGTGAGCTTGGCGTCCTTGACGTCAGAAGCGGTGATGTTCAACACGTTCCTCCTCATACTGCCCAGCTTATCTGAGGTGCTGGTACCTTTATGCAACAAAGTGTCGCGACGGCCGAGGCCGACGCAGGTGCGTTGGTGCGGGCGAAAGGACTCGAACCTTCACGGGAATCCCACCAGAACCTAAATCTGGCGCGTCTACCAATTCCGCCACGCCCGCATGAGCGCACAGACTAGGAATGATAGCAGATACGAACGGCAAGCGCACGCACACCTTTTTAGGCCCACGACCTCACCACGAGTTACAGCGGAACAGGGTAGCTAATTTGGGACGGGGCTTTTTTAGCTACCCCGCTTTTGGGGGTAGCTAAAAACGCCCCGTCCCAAATTAGCTACCCCCATCGGCTATCTCCCGCAGCCCACAATTCGGTTGAAAAGTGGGCTGCGGTTTCCCCGGGCTAGGCAAAGAGCGTCGACAGCGACTCCTCGCCTACTCCCCCAGCAGGGCCTTCTCGGGCGTGATCGGCAGCGAGCGAACCTGGTGGCCGGTGGCGTGCGCCACGGCCGAGGCAACGGCGGCGAGCGGTGTGTTGATGACGACCTCGCCGATCGACTTGGCGCCAAACGGGCCCGTCGGCTCGTAGCTCGGCTCAAAGGCCACGCGAATGCTGCCGATATCCAGGCGCGTGGGCAGCTTGTAGCTCATAAAGTTACCGGTGCGCAGGCGGCCGCGTTCGTCGTGCTCGACAATCTCGTAGAGCGCGTGACCGATGCCCTGGGCAATGCCGCCCTCGGCCTGGACGCGCGCGAGTGCCTCGTTGATCACGGTGCCGCAGTCCACAGCCGCCGCATAGTCCACCACAGTCACCTTGCCGGTGGCCTTGTCGACCTCGACCTCGGCAATGCCGGCCATAAACGGCGGAGGCGAAACGGGCAGGCAGGCAGAAGCATGCGAGGTGAGCGCGTCGCCGCCCGCGATGTTCTTGACGCACAGGTTGGCAAAGTCGCGCAGCGTGAGGTAGCGGCCGCACTCGCGAGCGGCGCGCTCGTCAGACAGACGCACGTACTGGCCGTCGAAGACCACGTCGGCGGCGTCCACGTCCCACATCTGGGCGGCCTTGGCGCAGATCTTCTCGCGCAGCTCGGTCGCGGCATTCTTGGCTGCCAGGCCCGTCACGTACGTACCCGAGCTCGCGTACGAGCCGGCATCGAACGGCGAGACGTCGGTGTCCACGCCGCGCACCACGATAAGCGAGCTCTCCACGCCCAGCTCCTCGGCGGCAATCTGCGCCAGGATCGTGTCGACACCCATGCCGTTATCGGTGGCGCCGGTGCCGATGGTAATGAAGCCGTCCTCCTCCAGGCGCATGTCGATGCCGCCGATATCCACGTTGGAGATGCCCGAGCCCTGCATGGTGAGCGCGCAGCCCAGAGCACGCACGCGGTCGCCCAGGTCCACGGCCAGCGGCTTGTCGCGCCAGCCGATCATGTCCATCGCACGCAGCAGGCAGCGGTCGAGCGCGCAGGCGTTGAGCTTTTCGTTGTAGTACTGCGGCATAATCTCGCCCTCGCGCACGATGTTCTTAAGGCGCAGGTCGGCGGGGTCCATGTGCAGCATGTCGGCGAGCTCGTTGACGGCGCTCTCCACGGCAAACTGGCCCTGGGTGGCGCCGTAGCCGCGATACGCACCGCCGCGGTTGGTGTTGGTGTAGACGGCGTCCCACCTAAAGCGGCTCGCCTTCACGTGGTTGTAGATGGGCAGGCTCTTGTGGCCCGAGAGGCCGATCGTCGTGGTGGCATGTTCGCCATACGCGCCGGCGTTGGACAACGTGTGCAGGTCGATGGCCGTGATGGTGCCGTCTTTCATGGCGCCCAGCTTGACGGTCATCTGCATCTGGTGACGCGAGTTGCCCGCAGTGATGGTCTCCTCGCGGGTGTAGCAGCAATAGCTCGGACGGCCAGTCTGCTGGGTCACGAACGCCACGAAGATCTCGCAGCAGCCCGTCTGCTTGGAGCCAAAGCCGCCGCCGATGCGCGGCTTAATAACCTGCACCTGCGACTGAGGAATGTCGAGCGACTGCGCGACCATGCGGCGCACATGGAAGGGAACCTGCGTGGAGGTGGTCACCGAGATGCGGCCGAACGCGTCGGTCGTCGCGAAGGCACGGAAGGTCTCCATGGGCGCAGTCTGCGTGGCCTGGCTGGTGTAGGTGCGCTCAAAGACGATGTCGCTCTGGGCGAAGGCCTCGTCCAGGTCGCCAAAATCGCTGGTACCGCTGCACACCAGGTTGCGAGCAACGTCGCCGCCCTGCGGGAACATAAAGGTCACGTCGCCCTCGGGGTGGACCACGATGTCGTTATCGAGCGCCTGGGTAAAGTCGAACAGGGGCTCGAGCACCTCGTAGTCGACCTTGATGAGCTTGAGTGCCTTGTCGGCGGCCTCCTCGGTCTCGGCGGCGACGATCGCCACCTCCTCGTTTTGGTAGCGCACCAGGTTCTCGAGGATCAGGCGGTCGTAGGGGCTCGGCTGCGGATAGCTCTGGCCGGCGATGGTAAAGCGGCGCTTGGGCACGTCCTCGTAGGTGTAGACGCCCACGACGCCGGGCACCTTCAGGGCGCGCGACGTATCGATGGAGCGGATCTTGGCACGGGCATACGGGCTGCGCTTGAGCTTGACGATAAGGGCGCCGGCGGGCACTAGGTCTCCTGTGTAGACGGGACGCCCCTCGAGCAGGGCCTTCGAGTCCTTCTTGGGCTGCTTATGGGTGATCTGCTTGTACGAGACGCCATCGCAGCTGGTGTCGTTGACCGGAAGCTCGGGCATCTCAAAGCCCACCTGCACGCCGGACTCGTTAAGGAAGCGGACGATGGCGCGCAGCTGGCTCTCGTAGCCGCTGCAACGGCAGAGGTTGCCGGCGAGCTGGCGCGAGAGCTCTTCGCGCGTGGCGACGAGGCTCGGGTCCTCCTTGGCGGCGCGGGCAAGCGCCAGCACGTTCATGATGAGGCCGGGGGCGCAAAAACCGCACTGCTCGGCACCTTCGGCAGCCATTGCGTGGGCGAGCGCCTCGGACTCGGCCTTGAGGCCCTCGAGCGTGGTGACGGAGCGGCCCTCGACGCGCGCAGCGGGAACCGAGCAGCTCAGCACCGGGTCGCCGTCGAGCCACACCGTGCACAGGCCGCAGTTAGTAGTCTCGCAGGCGCAGCGCACCGACGCGCAGCCCTGCTCGCGCAGCAGCGCAAAGAGCATGGTGTCGGGGGCAATCTGAACCTTGACCTTGCGGCCGTTGAGCGTAAAGGAAAGATCGATGAGTTTGGCAGCCATTAGCGCACCTCGCTAGAATCGACGCCGGGCACGCGGCGGCAGGAATACTCGTCCGTGGCAAACTTAGGCACTTGCACGCCCTCGAGCTCGCGGGCAAGCGAGGCCGAAAGCTCGATGCCGGCGGCGCGGCGCACGGCCTGCACGGCAAGCGGCGCCGAGATGCAACGGCGATAGTCGGCCGAGCCCCACAGGTTGGTGCCGTAGCTCAGTGCGCGTACGGACGCGGCCAGGGCGCGCAGCTCGTCCTCGGAAGGCTGCTCGCTCACCAGGCCGCACGCCTCGCCCTGCAGCAGGGTCGCGCGCAGCGGGCGTGCGCCCACGGTGACATGCCAGCTGTTGTCCCACCAGGCAGCGGTGACGTTTAAGGAGGGGAAGTCGGTCGCGGCCTTGCGCACGGCCTCGTAGCTTGCGCGGTAATCGTGCTTAACGACCACCACGTGCTCGATCACGTCGCGCACGTAGCCCATATCCACGAACTCGGCGAGCGGCACGCGGCCGGCACCCGTCAGCTCAACGTACGAATCGAGCGCCAAAAAGGCCGAGAGCACGTCCGAGAAACCAAAGCGACCGTAGATGCTGCCGCCCACCGTGGCGGTGTTGCGCAGCTGCACGCCCACGATATCGTGGACGGCGAACTCAAAGACATGGTTGACAAGCGCGTTGAGCTCGGCATGGCGCTCGAGCTGGCGCAGGGTGCACATGGCACCGATGCGAAACTCGGTCTCGGTCTCCTCGATCTGGTCGAGTCCGCAGGCCGAAAGGTCAATCGCCGTCGCCACGCGACGCGAACCCAGGCGCATCCAGATGCCGCCGCCCACAATCTTATTGTTGCGGTTCTTCTGTAAGAGCTCATAGGCTTCGGCCGCGTTTCCAACGCGAACGTAGGTACCGAACTTGAGCACGTTCTCCCCCATCTCCTCACTTATCCAGTACCTCTAAGTGTACTAAACGAGGGCGCACAGCCCTCGCCACCATAGAAAAAGGCTCCCAGCCTGATGGCTGGGAGCCTCATCACATGCTATGTCGAGCGAAGATTTAGCAGACGCCCTGGGCGAGCATGGCGTCGGCGACCTTCAGGAAGCCGGCGATGTTAGCGCCCATGACAAAGTTGCCCTCCTGGCCGTACTCCTTGGCGGTGTCGTCCACGTTGTGGAACATGCCGCGCATGAGCTGCTCGAGCTTGCCGTCGACCTCCTCGAAGGTCCAGGACAGGTGCTCGGCGTTCTGGCTCATCTCCAGGCCGGACACGAGCACGCCGCCGGCGTTGGCAGCCTTACCGGGCATAAAGGCGACGCCGTTCTCCTGGAAGTAAGTCGTGGCCTCGATGGTCGTGGGCATGTTCGCGCCCTCGCCGACCACCTTGCAGCCGTTGGCGACGAGCGCCTGGGCGTCCTCGAGCAGCAGCGTGTTCTCGCGAGCGCAGGGCAGCGCGATGTCGCAGGGCAGCTGCCACACGCCGCGGCCGTCGCCCTCGTGCCACACGGCGTTGGGCTTCTCGTCAACATACATGGCGAGCGTGACGCCCTTGTCGTGGCCGGAGCGCTTCTTGTTGTAGACGTGCTCGAGCACGGTGTAGTCGATGCCGTCGGGATCCTCGACCCAGCCGTGGGTATCGGAGCAGGCGAGCACCTTGCCGCCGAGCTGGGCGACCTTTTGGACCGCGTAGATAGCGACGTTACCGGAGCCGTGAACGACAACGTTCTTGCCCTCGAAGGAGTCGCCGCGGCTCTTGAGGTACTCGTCCACAAAGTAGACCAGACCGTAACCGGTGGCCTCGGTACGGGCGAGCGAGCCGCCAAAGGAGAGGCCCTTGCCGGTAAGGACGCCGGTCCACTCGTTGGTCAGGCGCTTGTACTGACCGAACATGTAGGCAACCTCGCGGCCGCCAACGCCCAGGTCGCCGGCGGGAACGTCGGTGTTGGGGCCAATGTGGCGATAGAGCTCGGTCATGAAGGACTGGCAGAAGTGCATGATCTCGTTGTTGGACTTGCCCTTGGGGTCAAAGTCGGAGCCGCCCTTGCCGCCGCCCATGGGAAGGGTGGTCAGGCTGTTCTTGAGGATCTGCTCCAGACCCAGGAACTTGAGCATACCCAGGGTGACCGTCGGGTTAAAGCGCAGGCCGCCCTTGTAGGGTCCAATGGCAGAGTTGAACTCGACGCGGTAACCGCGGTTGACCTGAACCTTGCCCTGATCGTCGACCCAGGGAACACGGAACATGACGATGCGCTCGGGCTCGACGAGGCGCTCCAGCAGGGCGGCCTCCTCGTACTCGGGGTGGGCGTCGAGCGCCGGCTGGATGGTGCCGAGGATCTCGGTCGCGGCCTGGATGAACTCAGGCTGCTCGGGATAGCGGGCCTTGAGCTCTTCGAGAACTTTCTGCGTGTAGCTCATGCTTCCTCCAATGATGGGAAACGAAAATGTCGGTCACGGCACCCTATGCGCCGCGAACTTTATCGTGTATGGATAATATCGCACTGTTGCAGCAAAGTTTCGCCTAAGCCGACGAGCAGATGTTTCGTTTTGATTACGATGCAGGTAGAAGCGTTTTTGAGTGCCTGACGTGCAAATCGCGTGTTTCGAAGCTGTTTCGTCCACATGTTCCAAACCACCACATTGGGGACACATGATGCGCCCGGGCACACCGGCGGCAAGACAGACGACACGGCGGACCCGCACAAAACAGCGCCTTTGCGGCACGCAGCAAGACCGCGAGCACAAAAGCGCTGGTAGCGTGTGGCGGGAACGTATGTGAATCGAACACATCCAAGACGTTTTGCACGCCTCGCAACGGTTTTGAGGACCGCGGAGCCCACCGGAGCCCATCCGTTCCCAAGTGCGGAGGTATTTTACCAAACCGAGCAGCCAGTCTAGCGCAGGGACCTCAGGCCGCCGGCTTCCTTGTCGAGCACCGTAAAGCGCACGGCATCCAGGTGCTCCAAGATGCTGATGGCACGTTTGCGCGACACACCCAGCGCCTCGCGCAGCACACTCGTGGTGGCTGCGCCGCCGGCTGCCTCAATGGCGGCGGCGACAAGCTCGCGCGCATGGGCTTCCGAGATGGCAGACAGGGCAACGTCGCGCTCGACCTTAACGATCGAGCGGTTGAGCGAAAGCTCGCGCAGGGCGCGCGTCATGGTGTCGCGGTCGAGCTGCAGTCGCTCACCCACCTCGGGCAGCGTCGGCGCATCGAGGCCGGCCCCGTCGAGCAGCGCCACAATGCGCTCACACGCCTCGCGCACCACACGCGCCGCGGCAGCAGCGGAGTGCGGGTCGAACACCTCGGTGCCCTCGGCGGCGCACACGCCACGCGAGCAGCCCGCGGCAATCAGAGCCGCGGCAACGCCTTCATCGGCGGCAGGCCACGCAGCATGGGCAACGGCGCCGGGCGTAAAACCCGTCTCCTTGGGAGCCGCCGCGTGCATGGCAGACAGGGTCGCCGCCAGCACGTCCATGGCGGCATCGAGCACGGCGCCATTCGCATACAACGTGCCGCCCGAGCCGGCAAGCTCGCAAACAACACCTCGCGCCACCAACTCGCCCAGCGCTGCCTCAGCCTCACCGGCAACAAGATCGAGCGCCTCGGCAACATCAGCCGCCGCAACCGGCAGCGCCTGCAGCGCCAGCCACGCGTCTACGCCAGCAACGGCATCGCCGGCTTCAAGCGCCGCAAACAGCGCACGCTCGCCGGCCGAATGCTCGCGCGAGCGACGGCAGCGCGAAAGCAGCACACGCCCGCCGCCGATGAGCATAACGGGCGAATACGACAGCACCACGGCATGGTCTCCGGCGCGCAGCGGCAACGGCTCCTCCAGGCGCACCTGCACGGTACGGGTCTCGCCCACCGCCATGGGGGCCTCGCCCTCCAAAAGCATGACGCGGCCGATGACCCCGGCCGTGCCGGCCATCACGTGCACGCGCGCGCCCGACTCGAGCACGCGCGGCTTGGCGCCCTCGCGGCCCAGGTAGGTAAACGTCATCATAAAGCGCAACGTCTGACCAAAGCGACCCGCCACGCCCAGCATCTCACCACGGTCAAGCGCCGCGACACCGTCACCGACCAGGTTGAGCGCCACGCGTTGTCCAGGCAGCGCGCGCGGCGTATCGCCATGCACCTGAATCCCGCGCACACGACAGACCGTACGCGACGGCAAAGCCATCAGCTCGTCGCCCACCGCAACCGGCGCATCGTGCAGCGTTCCCGTAACGACGGTACCGACACCCTTGATCGTAAAGCAGCGGTCAATCGGCAGGCGAGACGCGGCATCGCTCCGATCGGAACGGTCGCGGCAAGCATCCCAGCAGGCACTTACCTGCTCGTCGACCACCGCAAGCAGCCCGTCGATCCCCTCGCCCGTCTTGGACGACACGGGCACCATCGGCGCGCCCGCAAACACGGTACCCGACAAAAAGTCATCGACATCGAGCTCGGCAAGATCGGTCATCTCGGCATCGGCCAGGTCGCACATCGTCAGCGCGACCACCATATGCGTAACGCCCAGCAGCTCCAGCACATGCACGTGCTCGCGGGTCTGCGGCATCACGCCCTCGACGGCCGAAACCACCAGCACGGCCACGTCGATACCCGTGGCGCCCTGCACCATGGCGCGCAGGTAGTGGGCATGGCCAGGCAAGTCGACCAGGCCGACAATCTTGCCACTCGGCAGCACCAGCTCGCCAAAGCCAAGCTCAACGGTCATACCTCGACGACGCTCAACCTCCAGACGGTCGGGATTCTTGCCGGTCAGTGCCTCGATCAATGCCGACTTACCGTGGTCGACGTGGCCCGCCGTGCCAACGATAACGGGACACTCCACCAGCGCCTGGACCTCACTCATCGAGCAAGCGCCTTCTCAACGCATGCGGCAAGCGTCGATGCCGCCGTCTCGATATCGCGGTCGCCCACGAGCGTACGGACGTCAAACAAAATGCGATCGTGCGAGGTTCGCGTGACGACCGGCGTGTCGAAGTCCTGGACAAGCGAGCGCTTGAGCGCATCGACCGTCAGGCGCGCGTCAACAAGACGCACGGCAACGCACACCGTGGGCAGCTCCATGGTAGGCAGCGAGCCGCCACCGGGGGTCGACGATTCCTCGACGATCTCCACCTGAACGGCGCACGGGCAACCGGCCTTATCGAGCCCGGCGACCATACGATCGCGCAGCTTGCGGGCACGTCGCTCCAAATGGGCCTGCGGCAGCGTAAGCATGTTGAGCACCGGAATATCGCGATGGGCAACATCGGCGCCGTCTATGTAGATACGCAGCGTGGCCTCGAGCGCCGTAAGCGCCAACTTGCCCGGACGCAGAGCGCGCATGAGTGGATGTGCGCCGCAGGCCTGGACCAGATCGCGACGGCCCATGATGATACCCGCCTGCGCTGCGCCCAGCAGCTTATCGCCCGAACACGACACGATATCGAGCCCCGCCGCGACCGAAGCCGGCGTGGGTTCCTCGCCACCGCGCTCCAGGATGTCATCGGGCAGGAGCGCGCCCGAACCCTGGTCCTCATAGAACAGCAGGCCATGCTTGTGAGCAAGCGCCGCAAGCTCCCGAGAGCTCACTTCCTCGTGAAAGCCCTCGATGCGATAGTTGGAAGGATGGACCTTGAGAATCATGGCCGTATCGGGCGTGATGGCTTGCTCATAATCTGCTAGGTGCGTGCGGTTGGTGGCGCCGACCTCGACGAGCTTGGCGCCCGAAGACGCCATGACATCGGGGATGCGAAAGCTGCCGCCGATCTCGACAAGCTCGCCGCGGCTAACGATGACCTCCTTGCCTGCGGCATGGGTCGCCAGCACCAGCAGCACCGCGGCGGCGTTGTTGTTGACCACAAGCGCGTCCTCGGCGCCGGTGAGCGAGCGGATCAGCTGCGCGGCGTGTTCCTTGCGCGACCCGCGCGAGCAGGTGTCCACGCTGTACTCGAGCGTACTGTACCCGCGCGCAACCTCGGCCACGGCCTTTGCCGCCGACTCCGCGAGCGGGGCGCGGCCCAAGTTGGTATGGATGACCACGCCCGTGGCGTTGACGGCAGGGCGCAGGTTCGGCAGCGCGGAGCGGTGCGCACGCCACTCGATCGCCGAGGCCAGGTCGCGCTTAGAGCGCGGGGCGGCACCGGCGCGAATGGCGGCGCGTTCCTCGTCGAGCTCGGCCGTGACGGCGGCATGCACCACCGCGTCGCAGGTCTCCCCCGCCGCCTTCACTACCGGCCACTCGGCGAGCAGCTCGTTGACGGAGGGAATGGCGCGCAGGCGGGCGCGAACCTCATCGGACATGTTCTGGCTATCGCTCATGTGCGGCCTTTCAAAACCAAAGGTGAATCAATCGTTCGAACGTCAAACTATCAGCCGATTCGATCGGCTGAGTCAATCAATCGCTATTATCCTCGCACGGCGACGCCCCGCGGGAGGTCCAACGTCAAACAGACGGTACCCTACGCCTCAGACTTCTTGGCGTAGATAAACCAGTAGCCGAGCGCGACCAGAACCGCACCGCCCACGATGTTGCCCAGCGTGGCGGCGGACAGGTTAAACGAAATGCCCGCGGCGTTGAGCGCATCGGCGCCGGCGACGTCGGCACCATAGCCGCACGCGTGCATCACGGCACCCATGGGCAAAAAGTACATATTGGCAACGCAGTGCTCAAAACCGCAGGCCACAAAGGCGGCGATGGGCAGCAGAATGCCCACGACCTTATCGACCACGGTCTTGCCGGCGGTACCGATCCACACGGCCAGGCACACAAAGATGTTACACAGGATGCCGCGGAAGAAGATCGTCAGCCAGTCGATCGTCACCTTGCCGGCGGCGACACTCACCATGGAATTGGCGACCGCCTCGCCGTTGAGCTTGTAAACGCCGGCCATGTACACCAAAAAGACGATGAACAAGGCACCGGCAAAGTTGCCAAGCCATACAACGACCCAAGCCTTGAGCATCTGGACCAGGGTGATCTTTTTGCTCTTGAGCGCGCAGACCATAAGCGAATTACCGGTGAACAACTCGGCGCCACACACCAGCACCAGCACCAGGCCCAGGCAAAAGCACAGGCCGCCCACGACGCGCTGGGTACCCCAGCCCAGCGTGCTGTCGCTCAAAAACACCGTAAAGAACAGACCGCCGAAGGCGATAAACGCACCGGCGAACATTGCCAACAGAAAGGCCTGAGCGACCGGCAGGTTAGCCTTGGTCACGCCGGCGGCCTCGGTCTTGGCCTCGATCGCGGCGGGTGCCAGGCAATCGGGGGCAGGGTACTCCACCTTGGAATCTGCCATGTCAATCACTTCTTTCCTAATCACCAGGGACAAGCGCTGCTACAGCTCCTGTCCCAAGCGGACAAAGTGGGAAAAGTCGTTGGCGGCCACGGCGTCGTACACGGCGTCAACGGCGTCAAAGACTTCCGGGGACATGGGGTTGTAGAACTCCATGTCGCCCGGCTGAATCCCTATGAAGAAGATATCATCGCACGATTGCTCGATTTCTTCGATCAGAATCGACAAAGGGAGCGAATGCGTGGTGAACATCGACTTGCGAGCTACGTCGCGTTTGTCGAGCAGGCGGATGGTGCCACCTGCTGAGCATGCAGGCCAAAGTCGTCGTCAAACACCGAGATGCCGGCCTTGGCCGACCCTCGAAAACCGCGTTCGTCGAGCAGCGCATCGCAGGCCTCGAGTAGCGACGGCACGTGCCAACCATAATCTGCCAGATAATAGCCGGCGTTTCCTGGCCGAGCAATCTCAACCTGAAGCTCAGGTGCAAGTTGCGGTGAAATACGGACTACATGGGCCATAAAAGCCGGAAAACAGCCCGTATTTCACCGCAACTTAGGAGGGGATGTGGGGTCTCCGGCATGTATATGAAAATGGCTCTGCTTCCAAAAGGAAGCAGAGCCATTCATCAATCTTATGGAGCGGGCGACGGGAAGTCCAAGGGTTTGCTTCGCAAACCCTTGTTTCGCTGCGGGCCATTGGCCCTTGCGTGCTGCGCTGGAAAATGCTCACGCATTTTCTCAGCTTCGCACCCTGCCGGGTTCGATTCCCGTCGCCTGGCACGCTTATGAAAACGGCTCTGGCGCCAAATAGAGCCAAAGCCGTTAAAACTATCCTATGGAGCGGGCGACGGGAATCGAACCCGCGTCATCAGCTTGGAAGGCTGGGGTTCTACCATTGAACTACGCCCGCAAGATATGGTCGGGACGACAGGATTTGAACCTGCGACATCCTGCTCCCAAAGCAGGCGCGCTACCAAACTGCGCCACGTCCCGAAGGTGTTGAGCAGCTAAGGTCTAAACCTTGCGTGTCCCAAAGCGAAGGAAATTATAGGGGAGACTTCCCGCTTGTGCAAGCGACGATACCCTAGCTCCTCGAATGTGTGACAAACTGGCTATGGAGCAGACCAATCACAAACGCCACAACGGCGGCCGGCGCCCACGCGGCTCCAATATCCGCCAGCGGCACCGCATCGAACGGTAGCCACGCGCCCGCAAAGAACGCGTCGCGGACCGAGGTGATCACGCTCTGCACCGCGACGACGCCGCCGACCCAGACCCACACCTGCGGATGAGCGTCGCAAAAGCCGTGCACCAGGCCCATAAGCACCAGCACGATGGCAACGGGATACAAGGCGTTGAGCATGGGCACCGAGAACATGAGGATCGCGTCGAGGCCCACGTTGGAGAGCACGCAAGAAAACGCCGCGAACACAAAGGCGAGAACCGCAAAGGGACGGCGCATAGCCTCCTCGGGAGCCTCCGCTCCCCCTTCGACCACATACGTCTCGCAGAAGTAGCGCGAGCAGCAGCTGATGAGGCCGATGCACACGTTCATGCAGGCGAGGAAAAAGATCGCAAAGACCACGATCGTGCCGGCAAGACCAAAGTGCATGGAGGCAGAGCGGGCAAGGATGGCGGCACCGTTGGTGGCATCGGGCACAACCGTGCCGAGCTGCATGCCGGCAAGCGCCAGGCCGCAGTAGATGATGGCCATGAGTACGCCGGCGATCACACCGGAACGCGAGATCTCGAAGGCCACGCGCTTGTCATCGGTCACGCCCAGCTCGTGGATGGTCTCGGCGATGATAATGCCGAAGGCGAGCGACGCAAGCAGGTCCATGGTCTGGTAGCCGGTCAAAAAGCCCTGCACGGCAGCGCCTGCATCGTAGGGAGCCTGCGGCGCGGCAGCGGGACCCAACGGCGAGACCACGGCGGCACCCACGACCAGCACGATGAGCGCAATGAGCGCGGGTCCCGTAATGCGACCGAGCACGCGCGTGATGACGCCCGGACGCAGCGTGAGCGCAAACGCGACGACAAAGAAGCCAACGGCAAACACCAGACGTGCCGTGCCGAGCGAGACGCCCTCGGGCAGCAGCGGCACCAGCATCTCGAAGGCCGTGGAGCTCGTGCGCGGAATAGCCAGGCACGGGCCGATGGCTAGATACACCGCCGCAACGAAGAATTCGCCAAACTTAGGATGCACACGCCCGGCCAGCTCGCGCGCCGTTCCGGCAAGCGCCACGGCGATAAAACCCATGACGGGCAGGCCGATGGCGGCAATCAGAAAGCCGAGCATGGCGAGCGGCGTGGCAGAGCCTGCCTGCAGCGCCAACAGCGGCGGAATAATGAGGTTGCCGGCGCCAAAGAGCATCGAGAACAGGGCGATGCCGACGGTAACGACATGGTCGGAGCGCAGGCCGCGCGAGGCGGATGAGGCCATGGGACCACCTTTCGGGTCGAAACAAAAACGGGACGGGCAAAAGACCCGTCCCGCAAGTATATACGCTCTAGCAGGCTAAATCGCGGAGCGCGTCAATCGCGGTGTCGACTTCCCCGTCCGTGTTGAAATACCCAAACGAGAAACGAACGACACCCTGGCGCTCGGTCCCCAGCGCGCGGTGCATGAGCGGGGCGCAATGGGCACCGGGGCGCGTCGCAATCCCCCAGCCTTGCATAAGCGCGTCCGAAATCTGGGCAGAGTCGATATCGCCCACGTTAAGCGAAACGATCGCCGAGCGCACGGGCTGGTCAAAGGCACCGTAGAGCTTAATCCCCGGAATCTCGCGCACGCCGGCAAGGAAGCGCTCTGCAAGCGAGCGCTCATGCGCCGCAATCGCCTCGACCCCACCCTGGGCCTCGATAAAGTCGAGGCCGGCAGAAAGACCCGCGATACCGTGACCGTTGAGCGTGCCCGCCTCAAGGCGCGTGGGCCACTCAAGCGGCTGCAGCGCATCGAAGCTGTGCACGCCCGTGCCGCCCATGGCCCACGGTGCCACGTCAATGCCTTCCGCCACGGCTAGGCCGCCGGTGCCTTGAGGTCCCATGAGCCCCTTGTGGCCGGTAAAGCACACCACGTCGAGCCCCATGGCATCCATGTCGATCTTCGCCGTGCCGGCAGACTGCGAGGCATCGACGATCACCAGCGCACCTGCCGCATGGGCCATGGCCGCTACGCGCGCAATGTCGACCGCGTTGCCGGTCACATTGGAGGCGTGCGTCACCACCACAGCACGCGTGTCCGGCGTGACCAACCGCTCGAGCTCGTCGTAGTCGAGCGCGCCGTTCGCGTCGCAGCCCGCATGCTCAACCGCCACACCCTGTTCCGCCGACAGGCGATTGAGCGGGCGTAACACCGAGTTGTGCTCGAGCACCGTCGTGACCACACGGTCGCCGGGGCGCACCACGCCACAGATGGCGGTGTTGAGCGCAGCCGTGGAGTTGGGCGTAAAGCACACATGGTCCGCTCTCGGGCAACCCAAAAGGCGCGCGAGCTTGGCACGGCAACCGTGAATCGTACGAGCCGCATCGAGAGCACCCGACGTGGCGCCGCGCCCGGCATTGCCGAGCGAGCACATCGCCTGCGTCACGGCATCGATGACCGTCTGCGGCTTGAGCATGGTCGTCGCCGCGTTATCCAGATAGATCATCGCACGACCTCCCACATGTCAATCACCGTAAAGCCCTCGGTGGGAACACCAGCTGCGGCAAGCTCGCCACGCAGCAGCTCCTCATCGGCAGGCAACGCCTTCCACGCCAGACCGCAGCCGGCAGCGACCTCCCCGGGCACGGGAATCGTTCGCCCGGGAAGGCCGCGCTCGATGCACAGGGACTCGCAGCCCATGGCGGCCGCCGTGGTGGGAAACGTGATGACAAGCGCCGGACGCTTCTCCCTCATGGCAACTCCAACCAATACGCTACGGGCGCACGACGCGCACGGCCTGCTCCATCTTCTCCACGATCACGTACATGTTGGTGACCTCGCCCACCGCAAGCTGGTCTTTGATGCCAAAGTGGTCCAGGCAGGTACCGCAGGTGAGAATCTCGACGCCCTGCTCGGCCAGGCCCTTCAGGTCATCGAGCACCGGCGAGCCCTCGACGGTGAGCTTGGCGCCGCCGTTGTAGAACAGCATGGTCGCGGGCAGCTCCTCCTGCTGCGTCACGGCAAAGATAAACGCCTTCATAAGCTTGTGGCCCAGCTCGTCGTCGCCGCGGCCCATGCAGTCGGTGTAGACGGAAATGACGAGCTTGCCCTTGCCGGCGCTGGCATCACAGAAGGCAGCACCGTCCTGCTCGGGATCAGCCACGGCCACGGCGCCGGCGGTCGCCACGGTCACGTGCCACTCGGCGTCAGAAACCTTCTCGACCGAGGCCGTGCAGCCCTTCTCCTGCGCCATCTTGGAGATGTTCTTGACGGCGGTCTCGTTATCGACCGAGGTCACGACAACGCCCTCGCCATCGAGTTGCTTGAGCGCTTTAAGCGTCTTGACGACGGGCAGCGGGCAGGCATCGCCCATGGCATTAACTTCAATCTTGGTAGACATAGCCTTTCCTTTCGAAAGAACCGTTCTAGAGAACGGTAAACAGTTACATAAACGTGCGGGCTAGCGGACAACGTGGACGGCAGGACCGCCCGGCACCGGCTCGCACACGCGGCCGACGACGGAGGCGATACGTCCTTCGGCATGCATACGGCGCGCAAGCTCATCCACATCGTCAGCAGGCGCCGCGATAAGCAGGCCGCCCGAGGTCTGCGGATCGTACAGCGCATCCAGCATGCCCGGCTCCAGGTCCTCGTCGGCAGCCACGCGCGGGCCAAAAAAGTCCTGGTTACGGTAGGCGCCGGCAGGGATAATGCCAAGGCGTGCCATGTCGAGCACCTGGTCAAAGAGCGGCACCGCCCCCGACACAAGCTCAATCTGCACGCCCGAGCCCTCGGCCATCTCGCACGCATGTCCGATCAGGCCAAAGCCCGTGATGTCGGTGCAGCCATGAAGCTCGAGGTCCTCGGCCAGACGAATCGGAGCCTCGTTGAGGGTCCGCATCGAGTCGAACATCGGGCTGGCATCGTCCTGTTCGATGAGCTCGCCCTTAATGGCCGTAGTGATGATGCCCGAGCCGATCGCCTTGGTCAGCAGCAGAACATCGCCCACGCGTGCGCCGCTGTTGGCGAGCATACGGTCAAGCGCGACAAAGCCACTCACGGACAGGCCGTACTTGGGCTCGTCGTCGTTGATGGTGTGGCCGCCCGCGATGGCACAGCAGGCCTCGACGCACTTGTCGGCGCCACCCGCCAGAATCTGGCCGGCAACCTCAACGCCCAGGCAACTGGGTATGCAAAGCAGGTTCATGGCATGGCTCGGCCGTCCGCCCATGGCGTATATGTCCGACAGCGAGTTTGCCGCGGCGATCTGGCCAAACAGGAACGGGTCGTCGACCATCGGTGGGAAGAAGTCGATGGACTGCACGAGGCCCAAGTTATCGCCAACGCGGAAGACACTCGCATCGTCGGAGGTATCGAACCCCACGAGCAGGTTGTCGTTATGCACATTGGGTAAGTCGCCCAGGACCTGGGCGAGGGCTCCAGGAGCCAACTTAGCGGCTCAACCGCTCGCGGCAGTCATCTGCGTGAGCTTCATGAGATCGTCAGCCATCGATTCCTCCTCTCATCGGTCAATCAGTTCCTCCCAGTATACGCATGAATGCGAGCCTACAACGGATGCATTAATTGAGCGCTTGTGCGCGAATGGCCGCGCCGATGGCACCGGCAAAGCGGGCCTGGGGCGAGGTGGTGACCGGCGAGCCCACCAATGCGCCAAGACGCTCGACGACATAGGCGTTTTCGCACAGACCACCGGTCAGATAGTACGGGGCGCCCGCGGCTTGCGAGGCCATGGTCGCCACACGCGAGACCACGCTCTCGATCACACCGCGGGCAATGTTCTCGCGCGGCTCGCCGCGGCCGATCAGACTAATGACCTCGCTCTCGGCAAACACCGTGCACATGCTGCTGATCTTGGTGGGCTCGCCGGAACGCGCCAGGTCGGCAGCCACGTCATAGGCAGCCGCTGCCAGTGCCTCGCGCAGCCGCTCGGAAGCATCGACCGACGAGAACCCGGTTGGCTGCACGCACGTCCACGCCACCGAATCCACCCCATCGACCACAGCGGCCTTAGCCGCCGTAGACCCGATATCGATCCCGATCCCTATCATGGCTCTCTCCTAATCTAAACATCAAAGGTAGCGGCGCGTTCTGGCGCCTTAGCTCTAGGTTTCTCAGGTGCCGGAGATTGCCCCGAAAGAGGAGCGCAGCGTACTTTGGGTACGCAAGCGACGGTTTGAGGGGCAAGATCCGGTGCCTGAGGAAGCTAGAGGGTTTCGATGAAGGCGGCGATGCGCGTCTCGATCTGGCCCATGTCGCCATTGCTGTAATCGGTCTCGATCTTCATATACGGAATCCCCGCACCTTCGACAGCTTCCTGCATGCGCGCACTCTCCACGTTAAAGGTGTGACAAGCCTGCAGCACACTCTCCACTACGCCATCGACGTGGTACTTCTCGCACATGGCCAGCGTGTTCTCCATACGACCGTCGTTGGGCGTCATGACCGAGCAGTTGATGTCCAGGTAGCGGTCGGCGATGGCGCGAAGGATGTCGGGAGCCTCCGGGTCGATCATCATGGCCGCCGTGCGCTCGCCCGAGCAATCGTCCATGCACACGACCACACCGCCGTTGGACTCGATGGTGCGGCCGATCTTGTTGATCACGCCGCCCACCGGGCAGCCGGTGATCAGAATGCGCTTGGCATCCGCCGCAACTGGGCGCTCGCCCGCGTTGTAGGCCTCGCGCAGCTTGGCAACCTTTTGCTCCAACTGCTGCGTATAGGCCTCGATATCAAAGCTGAACGTACCGGCAAACATGGTGCTCATCAGGTCGACGCCGCTCATGGCCGCCGGCTGGTTGGCCTGCAGTGCAAACATCTCAAGCTGGGCCGCACGCAAGCGGTTGCGACGACGGACGGCAGCGCGCAGGTCATCGTCGGTAATCGTGATACCGTAGAAGCCCTCGAGCTCCTCCTTGAGCAGGCGGCACTCCTCGTACCAGCCTTCACGCTCGTAGGCGCGGTCGCGACCCTGAGGAAGATGCAGAATGTGCGTGCGCTTGAGCTCCCCCAGCAGCTCGTACATCTTCTTCTTGCCGTCGCAGGTGGTCTCGCCGATGATCATGTCGCTAAAGTACGTAAACGGGCACTTTTGCGAGTAGGCAAAGCCGTACGTCGACTTGATGAGCGGACACAGATTTGACGGCAGCACCTTCTCGGCCTCGGGAATCACCTCGTCGGACGTACCGCACAGAGCCACGCTTGCAGCCCCCGCGGCATCGTCGTACGACAGCATCGTGTGCCGTCGTTTAATAAATTATTATCTTGATTGATAAGAGTTTGTCATCCCTCATTCGGCGAACGGCAAAAACAAAGCCGCCGAGGCTTATATCCCCGACGGCATTACCCGGCGCTATCGACAAACCAAATGGATCCTACTGGCATCAAAATGCATGCGCAGCGTCTCGCCTGCTTGCGGTAGCTCGTCGACAGGCACGCTCACCTTGTTGACCTTCCACTGCAGGCGCGTGGGCGCATCGACGCGCGGTACATCCAGCAGCACCAGGCGCTCAAAACGCGAATCGCTCACTCGGGCCACGTGCAAATCATAGCTGTTGCGGCCCCGCTCGGCACGGTTGTCAACATGGAAGTAACTTGCGCGAATGCCCAGGTACACCACATTATTGGGAACCTCGCGACCCACGTTAAAGGTCATGCCCCAATCGAGCGCCTCAACTTCTTCGTCGCCGATCTTGCGCGCCCGGCTCGTGTTCTTACACCCCGTCAGGCGCAGCGCCGCCAGCGTCTGCGGACGGCGGACCACGTCCTCGACGGAGCCGATCTCCTCCACATGCCCGTTATGCATCACGCAGATGCGCTGGCAGAGGCGGCACGCTTCGTCGATGTCGTGGCTCACGTAGAGCACGGTGCGGTTGCACACATCGAACAGGTCGAGCATGTTCTGCTCGAGGGCGCTCTTAAGATAGGAATCGAGCGCGCTCATGGGCTCGTCGAACATAAAGATGCCCGGATGCGCCGCCACCATGCGGGCGAGCGCCACGCGTTGCTGCTGTCCGCCCGAAAGGCGCGCGGGGTAGCGGTCGGCAAAATCGGCCAGGCCGAAAATGCCCAGATAGCGCTCGGCAAGTTGCTTGCGCGCCACGGCGTCGCCCGCATCCTTTACGCCGGCGCATACGTTATCGGCCACCGTCATGTTGGGAAAGAGCTGATAGTTTTGGAACAGCAGGGCACATTTGCGCTCCTGAGGCGACAGGTTGATGCCCGCCGCCGAGTCAAAGAAGGTTACACCGTTGACGACGATCTTGCCCTCATCGGGCGTCTCCACGCCGGCAATGCAGCGCAGCGTGCAGCTCTTGCCGCAGCCCGAGGCGCCCAGCAGCGCCACACGCTCCTCGCCGGCCTCAAGCTGCATGTCGAGCGTAAACCCGGGATAGTGCTTTTTGATATCCAGAACGAGCGACATGGCCTATCGACCTCCCTGCAAAGCGGCATCATCGCACATGAGCTCGGCCAGCGCCTCGCGATCGATACGCAAGGCATCGCCGCCCGCCGGGTCGAGCGAATCGCCCCGTCCCGCGAGATCTTTGGCCTGCTTGCGCTCCGCACGGGAAAGGCCGCGCTCGCGATACTTTTGCGAATGAGCGGTGTACATATTGATGAACAGAATGACCAGGAAACTGAACATGATCACGACGGCGACCCAAAAGAGGGCCACCGACGTGTTGCCGCCCATCCATTCAAAGTAAATGGCGATGGGAATGGTCTGCGTAATGCCGGCGTAGTTGCCCGCAAAGAACAGCGTGCAGCCAAACTCGCCCATCGCGCGGGCAAAGGCGAGCACCGTGCCGGCGGCGATGGAGGGCCAGCCGAGCGACATCATGAGCTTGGCAAAGATGCGACGTTCGGACCATCCCAAGGTTCGCGCGGCGTCGAGCATCTGCGTGTCGAGGCTCTCGAAGGCACCGAGTGCCGTACGGTAGACCAGGGGAAACGACACCACCACGGCAGATATCACCGCCGCCGGCCACGTAAAGACAATCGAGATGCCGTGCGCGATGAGCCACTGGCCCACCCCGGTCGAGCGGCCAAACAGCATGAGGAGCAGAAAGCCGCAGACCGTGGGCGGCAGCACCATAGGAATCGTAAAAACCGAATCGAGCAGGCCCTTGATGTGGCTCGAGGTACCCATAGTCTTCCACGCGGCGAACAGCCCCAGCGCAAAGGAGGTCAGCAGGGCAAGGCCGCTCGTTTTTATGGACACCCAAAACGGGCGATAGTCGATGTCGCCCAAGAAGGCTGCGGCGCGCTCCGCCAGCGACGGCGGCACCGTCGTCGACACGTCCGCATACCGCACGAGGGCGGCGTTATCACTCCACAGGACGCCGTCACCCAAATCTAGCTCGGCATTCGCGGCGTCGGCGGCATTCACTACCGTGTAGTAATCGCCGTTGCCGCCCTTCACCTTAAACTGATAGCGGTAATCGCTCTGCACCAGCGCGTTATCCGAGGTAAAGGCCCATTCGAGATTAGAGTCCTCCAGCAACGCACCACCCATGGAGTGCGACTTGTCGAGCCCCACGAGCATCTTCTTGAGCGCCTTTTGGTCATCTGCCTTTGAGATATCGAGCCCCGCGTCTTTGGCGGCATGGGCGTCGAGCCAGACCACGATGCTCTCAGGCGTCGTCACCGTCACGAGGGTCGTCTTCTTGTAGATAGGAAAACGGTAACCCTCGGGCTGACCCGCAAACGAACGGGCTGTGCCCTTGGCATTGCGCTCAAACGCGTTGAGGCCAAACCCGACGCCATCGATAAGCGCGGAATCTTCGGTCGCCTGGCGGCCATCGGCGGTGGTGAAGAGCGCCTCGGCCCGAGCAACCCCGGGCGGTGCGGTCAGCACGCACAGAATCGCGGCCAGCACGGCAAGCAGGCGAATCGTTTTCCTTGACACGGGCGACTCCTCAAACACAGGGCAACGGCGCGCGGACACGCCGGTTCAATCAAAAGGGCGGGCGATCGCGAGAACGCCCGCCCTCAAGCATATCGTTATGCAGTGATGTTGCGTACTACGCGGAAAGCTCAAAGCCGTACTTAGCCCAAATCTTCTGGGCTTTCTTGTTGGTCAGGCAGAAGTCGATGAACGCCTTGGCCTCGTCGGCGTGCTCGGAGCTATCGGCGACAGCGCCGGGATACACGATGGTCTTGTGCGAGTCCTCGGGGCACACGAAGGCCTCCTCGATGCCGTCGTAGCGGAAGATATCGGAGCTGTAGACAAAACCGGCCACGCAGTCGCCTGTAGCGACGTAAGACGCAGCGGTGCCGACCTTGTCGGCCAGAGCCACCTTGTCGGCGAGCTCGGGTGCATACTCGCCGTCGTCGCCCTCGGTGCCGGTGTAGAGGCCCACGGAGGCCAGGGCCTGGTTGGCGTACTTGCCGGCGGGAACGGTCTTGGCGTCGCCAATGGCGATCTTGCCGTCCAGATTCGCGACGTCGGCGATGGCCTCGACCTTGGTGTCGGAGCCCTCGGCGCGAATGATCACGAGGTCGTTGACGAACATGTCCTCACGCGTGTCGGCGTCGACGAGCTCGGCGGTCTCAGCGTCATCCATGGTGCCCTTGGAAGCGGTGATGAGCACGTCGACCGCAGCACCGGCGCGCATCTTCTCGACAAGGTCGCCGGACGCCTTAAACTGCGTGTCGGCAAACGTGGTGCCGGTCTGGTCGGTATAGAGTTTCTGAACCTCGGGCAGGGCCTTCTCGAGCGAGTTGGCGGCAAAGACTTGCAGCTCAACAGCCTTCTTGGACGAAATCTTGGAGGAGCCGGCATCGGAGCCAGTCGGCCCAGACGTCTTGCTGCCGGAACAGCCGGCAAGCCCAAGGCCGGCAGCGGCGACAGCGGAAAGTGAAACGAACCCGCGGCGAGAAACCGTATCGAACATGTTCAACCCTTTCGAACGCTACGCCCGGGCACCCCGCCGCAAGCTTTATTCTGTTACTAGATTATACTTTTGCGCGAATAGTGTTTGTGATAAACATTTCTCGTCTAATAACTTTCTTTTACCGATAACCACGAGACGGCCCGCACTGTCGTTGCATAAAAAAGGCGGAGCAGCCCGTAAGGTCACTCCGCCGCAGGTAATGCGCTTATTTGGCGTGCCCGCCGCCCGCCGTCATTTGAGCTGCGTGCTCCAGCTGGTCGCTCACAGCCTCCCAGCTTTCGCGGGCCGCTTTCGTTGATCCCGGAAAGTTGATGACAAGTGTATGCCCACGCTGCATGCACACGGCGCGCGAAAGCATAGCACGGCGCGTCTTGGTCATGGAGTACGCACGGATTGCCTCTGCAATACCCGGTACATCGCGGTCGCAGACGGCACGCGTCGCCTCGGGCGTCACGTCGCGCATCGAAAGGCCCGTGCCGCCGCAGGTGAGCACGACATTGGCGTGGCACTCATCGGCCGCTTCCACAATGGCATCACCGATCTCGCTGACGTCGTCGCGCACGACCACATGTGAGGCGACCGTCCAGCCCTGCGCCGCGATGAGTTCCTCGAGCGCAGCACCCGCCTCGTCCTGGGCAAGATCGCGCGTATCCGAGCACGTCACAATCGATATCTTCAGCTCCATAGCATTCCTCCTATAGCACCGTGCCCTCAGGCAAGTCGACACGCACGACATCCACGACGTCGCCCGCCCTGAGGTCACACGGGCCTTCGTCAATACGCAGCAGGCAGTTGGCCCGCTGCATCGTGCCGAGCAGCGCCGAATTCTGCGTCTTGGCCTCGGTCACCAACAGCTCACCGGTCTCGGGGTCGCGCAAAACCGTGGCACGATCGAAGAAGCGGCGATGCTGTCGCTTCTTCACGCCGTGTGTGAGCTTCGCCTGCTGCACGGGACGCAGGCCCTCGGCAAAGCCGCGCATCTTGCGGATCGCCGGGCGGGCGAGCATCTCAAAGCCCACATACGCCGCCGCGGGATTGCCCGAAAGTCCCAAATATGGCTTGCCCCCCAGCAGGCCAAACGTGATGGCCTTGCCGGGACGCATCGAGATGCGGTCGAACAGCACCTCGCCCTCGCGCCGAACGAGCGCCGTCACATAGTCGTAATCACCCGCAGAGGCGCCACCACTCGTAATGACAAAATCGCACTCCTGCGCGGCGCGATGCACCAGCTCGGCAATCGCCTGCTCATCATCGGGCGCAATGCCGTAGAACACGGGCTCGGCTCCTGCATCGAGCGCCTCGGCCATCAACGCCGACGAGTTGGAGTCGCGAATCTGCCCGCGCGCCGGCACGTTACTCGGTGCGACCAGTTCCGTCCCCAGCGAGATAATGCCCACGCGCGGCGCGGCATGCACCTTCACGCTCGCATACCCGGCGCTCGCCAGCAAGCCGGCGCCCGCCGGAGCCACAACCTCTCCAGCGTACATCACGACGTCGCCAGTATGCGCTTCCTCAGCAGCCGATCGAACGTTCTCCCCCACCTTGGCCGGCGCCGAGAATCTCACACGCGAACCCTCGTTGCCGTCACCGTCGAGCACATCGACGTTCTCGTACTTCACCACGGCATCGGCACCTTCGGGTACCGGCGCGCCCGTCATGATACGAACCGTGTCGCCCGCGCCGATTGCGCCCTCAAAGACATGGCCCGCCGCCTCGTGCCCCACGACAGAAAGCGTCACGGGCGCCTCGCCAGATGCCTGCACCAAGTCCGCCGAGCGCACGGCATATCCGTCCATAGCGCTGTTGGCAAACGGCGAAATGTCGATATCGGCCACCGCGTCCTCGGCCAAGGGAAGACCGGCGGCCTGCCACACGGGAATCTCGACGAGATCGGTCGGAGCAACGTGCGACAGAACAATCGACTGCGCGTCCTCCAGCGGAATGAGTTTCTCTGCCATATGCACCTCTTAATGCCACAGCGCACAACGGGGGCGCCAATTCTTTATGCTTGTCTCAGTATAATCCCCTGCCGCACGGCGGCGAAACGACCCACGTTCTCGAATACATCTGTCGGCCGCAAGCCGCGAAACAGAACCGAAACCAACCTGCCGGTTTGTCACGTTTGGCACGTTCTATAATGCTCGTGTTGCAACCTAAAAGAGGACCGCATGGCTTTTACCGACAAACCCGAAAGCGCAAACGAGGCGCAGGATCATTCCCAGTCGCTCGACAACGGCGGCTTTTTCTCCCTGAACGACGTCATCATGGCAGGCAGGCAACAGCTCACCCGCTCCGAGCATCTCTTGGCTGCCGACACGCGCCGCAATGCCCACAACCTACTCGCGAGCGCTAAGTTGCTCGTGCTCGTCGTCATCGTCTCGCTCGCCATGGGCGTTGCCGCTTGGGCGTTTTTGGCCTCGTTGAATATCGCGACCGACTATCGCGAGCACCATACGTGGATTTACGCGCTGCTTCCCGTTGTGGGCGTTGCCACCGCATGGGCGTACAAAAACCACGGTCTTGCCGCCAAACGCGGTAACAACCTGGTCATCGACTCCGCTCTGGGCACACGCCTCATCCATAAGCGCATGGCCGTCCTCACCTTCGTCTGCTCCACGCTCACGCACCTAACGGGCGGATCGGCCGGTCGCGAGGGAGCCGCGGTGCAGATTGGCGGCACCATCGCCAGCAACATCTCAAGCCTCGCCCACCTCAAAAAGCATGACCACCACGACCTCATGCTCGCCGGCATCTCGTCGGCCTTTGGCGCCGTATTCGGCTCTCCCCTTGCCGGAGCTTTCTTTGGCATGGAGATGTGCTTTATCGGCAAGATCGACTACACCGCAGGGATCTACTGCCTGGTCGCCTCGTTTACCGGCTACTTTACATCACTCGCCCTGGGTACCGAGTACGAAGCGAATGCCATCGCCAGCGTTCCCGCCATGACGCCCAAAACGGTCGCTATCGTTGTTATCA
Source organism: Collinsella sp. Sow4_E3 (assembly GCF_052116285.1). Classification (NCBI taxonomy): domain Bacteria; kingdom Bacillati; phylum Actinomycetota; class Coriobacteriia; order Coriobacteriales; family Coriobacteriaceae; genus Collinsella; species Collinsella sp. Sow4_E3. The sequence continues at coordinate 62,746 of NZ_JBQKLJ010000008.1, read as the reverse complement.
GCGCCATTATCTTCGGTCTGACGGCACGCCTCTTTGCCTGGTCGGTTCGAACCGTCAAGAGCCTGTACGGTCGCTTTATCACCAATTACCTCGTTCGCGCACTTATAGGCGCACTCGTGGTTTTGGCTGTCTATGCCCTCCTCGACGCCTGGGACTACGCCGGCCTTTCCACGTGGCTTTCGGGCGCCGGGTTTGCCGGCAACACCACCCTCGCCGACGCCGCCATCAAGCTCGTCGTAACGGCACTCACCCTGGGTGCCGGTTTCCAAGGCGGCGAGGTCACGCCCCTGTTTGGCATCGGTGCGGCACTCGGTGGCTGGATCGGTTGCCTTACCGGGCTCGACCCCAGTTTTCTAGCGGCTCTCGGCATGCTCGGCGTGTTCTGTGCCGGCCTTAACGTGCCCATCACCACCTGCATGATGGCCATCGACCTGTTCCACGGCACGGCCGCCGGGTTCTTTGTCATCGTGGCCTTTATCAGCTATCTCGCCGGCGGACACCGCGGAGTGTACCCTGCCCAGCGCATCATCTCACCCAAGCGCCGTTCGCTTATAGTGGATGAGGGCGGTACGGTAGCGGATGCTATCGAGCGCCACAACGACCTGATAGAGTAGACGTTAGTATTCGCCGTGCAGCCACAATCGGGGGGCAATTGGACCCGAGCGCGACCGCACCGTCACGCCATACGCCGGGAGCCGCCCATGCACGCAACTGATTTTGGTCGAACGCTCATCATCGCCAACCCAGCCGCCCAATCGGGTGCGGCGCGCGAAGTTGCCGAGCGCCTGCAACGCTTTTTGGACATGACTGCACGCGCATCCGAGTTTGACCTGGTATTGACCGAGTGTATGGGACACGCCAAGGAGCTGGCCGCACAGGCTCAGGGCTATCGCACCGTTATCGCCCTTGGCGGCGACGGTGTGATCCACGAGGTCCTCAACGGGCTTATGACACAAAAGGAGGACCCCCGCCCCGCTCTTGCCATCCTACCCGTGGGTTCCGGCAACGATTTTGCCCAAACGCTCGGTATAGAAGATTTCTCCGGCAAGGATTTTGGCGCGCTGCTCACCTGCGAGCTGCAGCGTCAGGACATCGGTCGCATTCGCTCATGGAACCCCGCAAGCGGTAGCGGCGAGGCTTCCGTTGAGTACTACGACCAGACGCTCTCCGTCGGTATTGACGCCGCCATCGGCCTGGGCACCACCGAGCTGCGCAAAAAGACGGGCCTCACCGGCGCTCCGCTCTACACCCTCTCGGGACTTGAACAGTTTGGCCTGCGCTATCGCAACTACCCCATGACAGTCAGCTTTGACGGCGCGCCCGCCGAGCGCGTGAGGGCGATCATCATGGCGATTCAGCTGGGCCCCACCTATGGCTCGGGCTATCGCATCTGTCCCGACGCCGACCCGTGCGACGGCATGCTCGACGTTTGCTACGCCTGCGGCCCCGTTCCGCGCGCGGTCGCGCTTCCCATGTTCCTTTCGGCCAAGGACGGCCACCATACCAAGTTGCCGCCGGTTTGCATGCGTCGCTGCCGCCATGCCGAGCTCACCTTTGAGGAGCCCGACTACCCCATCCAGGCCGACGGCGAACCTGTTATCGCCTCGCGCATCGAAGTCGACATCCTACCCGGTGCCCTCCAAGTCTGGCGTCCAACCCGCTAACCACCCCTAAGTTGCGGTGAAATAGGGACTGTTTATGCAGGTAAAGCCGCAAAACAGTCCCTATTTCACCGCAACTTATCGAGAAGATCACTCCTCCCCGCCCGGCTTGCGGCGGTTGGCCTTTTTAATGGCGTTGAAGTGCTTGTCATTAAGTCTGCGCTGGCGAGAGCGCTGAGGCACCTTGGTCTTTACGCGTCGACGCGGTGGACGCCCGCGACGCTCAAGCTCAGCGCGCAGCTTACGCAAACAGCAGCTACGATTTTGGAACTGGCTGCGACTCTCGCGCGCCGTCACGGTAATCCCCGTAGGGATATGTTTCATGCGCACCGCCGAGTCCGTCGTGTTCACGCCTTGCCCACCCGGACCCGTCGCGCGAAACACCTGCACCTCGCAATCGCGCGCCAGCTCCTCGACCGACATCTCGGCATAGCGCGCATACTCACGCCATCCCATCGTGTTCTCATCCATATCAACACCTCCCCTCATACAAAAAATGTGACAAAGGGACAGTCCCTTTGTCACATCGCATACCAATCGCTTGTGTTGCGCGCTTAGGCGAAGGTGATCTCGCCGTTCTCACAGTCCATATCGGCGATACGGGCCAGGCTCTCAACACGGAAGCCGCGCTTGCGGAGCTTATCGCCACCGCCCTGGAAGCCCTTCTCCACCGCAATGCCAATGCCGGACACCTCGGCACCCGCAGCCTCGCAGATTTTGATAAGACCCTCGAGCGCGCATCCGTTGGCCAGGAAGTCGTCGATAATCAGGACCTTGTCGCCCTCGGACAGGAAGCGCTTGCCAACGATGACCGGGTACTCCCTCTGCTTGGTAAAGGAGTAGATGGTCGTGGCATACTGCTCGCCGTCGAGGTTGATGGACTGCGCCTTCTTGGCAAAGACCACCGGCACGCCGCCAAAATGCTGGGCCGCGATGCAGGCCATGCCAATGCCCGAAGCCTCGATCGTAAGGATCTTGTTAATCTCGACATCCTCGAACAGACGGGCCCACTCGGCACCCATGTGGTCAAACAGTTTAACGTCGCACTGGTGGTTGAGGAAAGCATCAACCTTAAGGACATTACCGGCCTTTACGATGCCGTCATGGCGAATACGGTCCTCAAGCTCCTGCATGGCGCAACCCCTTCTCACGGCAACGATACCGCGCGATTAATAAACGTTGTTCGATAGTCTACCACGGACCGACCCCCGCCCGCCCCACAAGCCGCATCGCACCGCAAAGCCGCAAGCAGATACACCGAGCTTACCAGCTGAATGCGATCGAGGCCCACGCCCAGTTCCTTTTGCATCACGGGCAGCGCCACGGTCACGACGGTCGAATCCAGACACACTATAAACGTCATGATGAGCACCGTAAACAGAATCGCCCATTTGTTCTTGCCATGGGTGTCTCCCTCAAGAGCGATGTGTTCGCGGCGCAGCTGCTCTGCGGTTTTCTCCATATCCATCCTTTCGAGCGGCGCAACACAAAAACGGGGCCCCAATCGCCTGTAAACAGTCGCGATTGGGGCCCCGTCTGCGGTATCGGAGCTAAAGGTCGCCGAAGCTTTCTGCCGGCATCGGCGCCTTGCACGAACGCTAGCCTAGCACTGCTCGAGCGCCTGCTCAAGGTCGGCAATCAGATCGGCCGTGTCCTCGAGGCCGCACGACAGGCGCACCATGTCGGCGGAGATACCACAGGCGATAAGCTCCTCATCGTTCATCTGGCGGTGCGTGGCGTTAGCGGGATGCAGGCAGCAAGTGCGGGCGTCGGCCACATGCGTGGCGATCTGAGCGAGCTTGAGGCTCTTCATAAAGGTCTCGGCCGCCGCGCGACCACCGTTAAAGCCAAAGCTCACAACGCCGCAGGTACCGTTGGGCATGTACTTTTGAGCTAGGTCATAGTACTTGTCGCCCTCCAGACCCGGATAGCTCACGAAGCGCACCTTGGGATGGCTCTGCAGGAACTTGGCAACAGCCAGGCCGTTCTCGCAATGACGCGGCATGCGCACATGCAGGCTCTCGAGCGAGCTGTTCAGGAAAAACGCCGCCTGCGGGTTCTGCATGGGGCCGAGGTCGCGCATGAGCTGAGCGGTTGCCTTGGTAATGAAGGCGCCCTCGCGACCGAACTTCTCGGCATAGGTCACGCCGTGGTAGCTCTCATCGGGCGTGGTGAGACCCGGGAACTTGTCCGCATGGGCCATCCAGTCAAACTGGCCGTGGTCGACGATCACGCCGCCCAGGCAGGCCCCATGTCCATCCATGTACTTGGTGGTGGAGTGCGTAACGATATCGGCGCCCCACTCAAAGGGACGGCACATCACGGGCGTCGGGAAGGTGTTGTCGACCATCAGCGGCACGCCGTGGTCATGCGCGGCCTTGGCAAAGCGCTCAATATCGAGCACGGCAAGGGCGGGGTTGGCGATCGTCTCGCCAAAGACGAGTTTGGTATTGGGCTCAAAGGCTGCCTCGAGCTCCTCATCGGTGCAATCGGGGGCAACGAACGTGCAGGTAACGCCCATACGACCCATGGTATGGGCAAGCAGGTTGTAGGTACCGCCGTAGATGGCCGAGCTTGCGACCACATGATCGCCGGCGCCGGCCACGTTAAAGATCGCGAGGAAGTTCGCAGCCATGCCCGAGCTCGTGAGCATCGCAGCGGTGCCGCCCTCCATCTCGCAGATCTTGGCGGCAACCAGATCGCACGTAGGGTTCTGCAGACGGCTGTAGAAATAGCCAGACTCCTCCAGGTCAAACAGCTTGCCCATGTGCTCGGACGTGTCATACTTCCACGTGGTGGACTGGTAGATGGGCACCTGGCGCGGCTCCGCGTCTCCCGGGTGATAGCCGCCCTGAACACATGTCGTACCGATGGTCTGCTCGCTCATATCTAGCTCCCTTGCCTGGGTTACATTTTTATCCGGTTCACGATACCGCTACCCCGCACCCCTCTCAACCCATCCCCAAGGTAGGTTATGAGACAAATCAACCGGGGGCATTTATCGCAGATCTTGGCATTTATTCGATAGATAAAAATGAGGCATACATGAGGCTTTCGATGAACAAATGCGTCGGCAAGGGTACCATAGGCGAGTACACCGTTACCGAGGAGACAACGATGAAGCAAATCGATACTGCCCAGCTCGACATCACCGCCTGTCAGGCTCAGGCTGCCGAATACCACGCCCGTGGCTTTAACTGCGCACAGGCCGTCGCCTGCACGCTCGCACCCGCCGTCGGGCTCGACCCCCAGACCGCCTTTATCCTCACCGAGGGCTTTGGCGCCGGCATGGGCGGCATGACCGAGACCTGCGGCGCCATCTCGGGCGCCGTGGCCATCATGGGCTTTGTAATGAGCGACGGCATGGATAACCCCAAGACCAAGGGCCAGACTTACAAGCTGTCGCGCGAAATCGCCAAGCGTTTTAAAACGAAAAACACGACGACCGTCTGCGGCACGCTCAAGGGCATCGGATCGGACAATGGTCCGCTCCGCAGCTGCCCCGGCTGCATCGACGACGCCATCGAGATCGCCTGCGATGTGCTAAAGCAGCTCGCCGAGTAAACGGCGGCAACAGAAAACGACGGCCGGCGTGCTTGGGATTCATCCAAAAGCACGCCGGCCGTCGCCGTTAGAACTCGGCAAATTTGGGAGCGCCGACCTCAATCTCCTCGCGCCCCGCCATAAGCTCGCGCATCTTAGCGCAAAACGGCTCCTGCTCCCCCGCCTTAAACACCAAATGAATCGTCACGGCATCCGCGTAATCGGTATCCGAAACCTTGGCACCCAAATCCTGCGCCAAACGAAGCACCTGCTCATACTGCGGATAGGCCACGTGCACGTCAACAGGCACGACGCTCGTCATCTCAACAACCTGCCCTGCCTCCTGAGCAGCTGCCACCGCCGCCTGCGTCGCCGCGGTATAGGCGCGCACCAAGCCACCGGGCCCCAACAGCGTGCCGCCAAAATAGCGCGTCACCACGCAGCAAACATTTTTGAGCCCAGCGCCGCGCAACACCTCGAGCGTCGGCATGCCGCTCGTGCGGCTCGGCTCACCGTCATCACTCTGACGCTCGCGTCCATCGACCAAAATCCACGCGGGAACATTGTGTCGAGCGTCGTAATGACGCTTGCGAACCATCTCGATGAAGGCATTCGCCTCATCCTCGGATTCAATATGGACCAGCTGGGCAATAAACCGGCTCTTGCGATCCACAAACTCGCCAGAAGCCTCAATATTCGATCGCAGAGTAAAATAGCTGTCCAACAAAGCCCCTCAACAAAACTAAGCGCGGCAACAAACAGCCTCAATAATACGGCAAAGGCCGTACCGATAATCCCGGTAAATAGAACGGCAACGCCAATGACCAGGCAAAAACAGCGAGATGCCAAAAACGGAACCGCCGATGATTCCGCCAACGAAAGCAAGAACCCGTCAGCGCGAGCAAGGTGCCTTGAAAGACGAGATTACAACAAAAAAGAGGGCGTTTATGACCAGGCAAAGAAAGCGAGACGGCGTCAGCTGAGTCGATTTGGCCCGAAAGAGGAGGGAGCACGCCTTATGGCGGCGACCGACGAATGAGCGCCAAATCGGCCAGCTGACGCCGTCGCAGCGTCGACAAGAAAGCTGAGTGGGCCTATAAGCCGGGTTCTGTCATGAACGGTCATTTATCTTGTCTGCACGTTACCGTGCAGCTCCACGCACGCTACCCGAACGCGGACCGGGCCGGCCCATAGCGTTCCTATTCGCGCTTGCTCCGGATGGGGCTTGCCAAGCCGCCGTGTTGCCACGACGCTGGTGGTCTCTTACACCACCGTTTCAGCTTTTCCCTTTACGCCTTGCGGCGCAGGTGGGAGTCTTCTTTTCTGCGGCGCTTTCCGTCGGATCACTCCGCCCGGCCGTTAGCCGGCATCCCGCCCTCTGGAGCCCGGACTTTCCTCACGCGTGCCGCAAGCAGCACATCGCGCGACCGTCTGGCCCACTCAGCAGTGCAAGAGTGTAACACACCGTTGCCGCAGGCAAAGGCACAACACAAGCGTTCGACACGATATACCAAGAACCATGCCATGCGGTACAATAGGGTCGTCGATGGGCAACGTCGCCAGTCGAGACGCGACCGCGCTCCGCACCCCTCCGTCTACTCGGTGCGTTCCCGCCTCCTCCCCGAGGCGGGATGTCGGCATTTTCATGCACCGACAACCCAATAGCCCCCGTGAACAGCCCGGACAGCATTGCGCACGAGTAGCATTGCGCACCTCACCGGCAAACGCAAAAAGGGACCCGTCCATTGCGGACGGATCCCTTAAAGCAAGTGATCGTCAAACCGATTTACTCGGCGTCGGTCTCCTCGTCCTTCTTCTCGGAAGGCAGCGGGGTAACCTCGATCTCGACGCCCAGAGTCTCTGCAGCGGACTTCATAGACAGGGAGATACGACGACGGTCGAGGTCGATCTCCATGACCTTGACCTGAACCTTGTCGCCCACGTGGGTGACCTGAGAAGGCTGGTCGACGTGCTTGTTGGCCATCTCGGAGATGTGCACCAGGCCCTCGATGCCCTCGCCCAGATCGACGAAAGCGCCAAACGGGACAAGCTTGGTCACAGTGCCCTCGACGATAGCGCCGACGGGGTACTTCTTGACCAGTGCGCGCCACGGATCCTCGGTGGTCTGCTTGAGACCCAGGGAGATGCGCTCGCGGTTGAGATCGACGTCGAGAACCTCGACCTCGACCTCCTGGCCGACCTTGACAACCTCGGAAGGATGGTTGACGTGGTTCCAGGAGAGCTCGGAGATGTGGATGAGACCGTCGATACCGCCGAGGTCGACGAAGGCGCCGAAGTCGACGATGGAGGAAACGGTGCCCTGGAGACGCATGCCAGACTTGAGCTTGGACAGGATCTCGGAACGCTCGGCCTTACGGGACTCCTCAAGCACGACGCGACGGGAGAGAACGACGTTGTTGCGGTTGCGGTCCATCTCGATGACGCGGGCCTCGATGCGGGTGCCCATGTAGGAGGTGAGGTCCTTGACGCGACGGAGGTCGACGAGGGAAGCGGGCAGGAAGCCACGCAGGCCGATGTCGAGGATCAGGCCGCCCTTGACAACCTCGATAACCTCGCCCTCGACGTTCTCGCCGGAGTTGAACTTCTCCTCGATGCGGTTCCAAGCACGCTCGTACTCGGCACGCTTCTTGGAAAGGACCAGACGACCGTCCTTGTCCTCCTTCTGGAGAACCAGGGCCTCGATGGAATCACCGAGTGCAACGATGTCTGCAGGGTTAGCGTCCTTGCGGATGGACAGCTCGCGGACCGGGATAACGCCCTCGGACTTGAATCCGATGTCAACGAGCACCTCGTCATGCTCGATCTTAACGACAGTACCGTTAACGAGATCGCCCTCATCAAAGTCGGTAATCGTACCGTCGATGAGGTTGTTCATCTCCTCCTCGTTGACATCGTCAAGAGAGAAAATGGACGAGTTCTGAATCTCACTCAAAGGTGGACCCCTTTCGAACTACGGGGCCCCGATTGCTAGGACCTACAGAAGGGTGCGACAAGCACACAACGTTTAGGAACACTCGGGAGCCGACAGATACTAATGTGACGCTTATGCAATCACGTTCGTATAGGTTACGTGGAAATCACTTCGATTTCAAGCGTGAACTGCGATTTTTTACTCGTATGGAGACTTTTTCGCAATCTTGTGAACGACCGTCTCCATAAGTTGACGATAAGCAGTTGAGTATACGGCTTTGGGGTAAAGTATCCGGAGCCAACGTTCTAAACGATTTTTCGAGAAAGGTGCCCGCGTGCTCAAAGCAGTCGTTTTCGATATGGACGAGACGCTTCTCAGCATCAATCTCAACGCGTTTATCCTTCGCTATTTTAAGGATGTCTCGTCAATGCTCGCGGATATCGGACGATGCAGCCGCGGTGGCACGATGGCACGCCTCGGCACCATCCTGGTCGACCTCAACGCCAATCGCCGAAGCGGCACGGACAATCGCACCAATCTTGAGTTTTACCGCACCGAGGTCGAGCGCAGGTGCGGCATCTGCCTCTCGGACCCACTCATCTACGAGGCTTTTACCTACTATGAACGCGAAGTTCTCCCGTACAAGAATGACGATGCCATCAATGCCCACGCCATGCCGGGTGCACATGCCGCACTCCAGGCTGTACGGGACGCAGGACTGCGTTGCGCACTCTTTACCAACCCCAGCTTTCCCCAGGGGGCCATCGAATGCCGCATGGGTTGGGGTGACCTGGCCGACGCCCCCTTTGAGCTCGTGACGCACATGGGAAACGCCACCCGTTGCAAGCCCGATGCCACCTATTACCTGGAGCAGCTGCAGGCCATGGGGCTCGAACCGCACGAGGTCCTTATGGTGGGCAACGACCCCAAGCGCGACTTCCCCAGCCCCGCCTGCGGTATTCAAACTGCCTATGTTGGCCAGGGAAAACCCAGTCGAGCCACCTGGCGCGGAACCATGGAAGACTTCGCCCGCGACTTTAACGCCGTAATCGATGCCTTCTACGAGCACCAAGTAGCCAACGAATTGTCCTAACAAACTTGGGTTTTGCCGATCATGATGTTGAGGATTTCGACGTCAGTGTCCTTCATACCCACGCGACCCACATAGCCCATGCTGGCGATCGTCTGCTCAACGGTATCTTGGATCAGGCCCTCGCCGGCGCGGAAGCCGCGGCCCTGCATGGCCATATCGTGGCCCAGAATCGCCGCATCAACGGCTGCGGAAATCTTGGCGGCACAGCTCGCCTTGGCGCCATCGCACACGATGCCGCCCACGTTGCCGAGCGTATTCGAGACCGTCGCGCCGATCTGATCACGCGTGCCACCGCACAGCCAGGTAATCGCAGCGCCGGCACCGCACGCGGCGCAAATAGCACCGCAAAACGCCGAAAGTGCACCAATATAGCTTTTGATATGCACGGCAATAAGATCGGACAGCATCACGGCGCGCACCAGGCGCTCGTGGTCGCAGCGCAGATACTCGGCATATTCCATAACGGGCAATGCACAGGTAATGCCCTGATTGCCCGAGCCGCACACAATGGCGACCGGCAGTGCGCAGCCGTTCATGCGGGCGTCGGACCCGGCGGCTGCACGGGCACGGGCACGGCAGGCGACGTCATCGGCACGAGCGCCCAGCAGCGTACGGCCCACCTCGGCACCCCAAGCGTGCGCCAAGCCCTCTGCGCTAATGGCGCCGTTCAGCTCGATCTGACGCTCAACGGCAGCGCGAGCACCCTCAACATCGCCGTCCTCAATAAAGTCGATGATGGTCTCGATCGACATGGGCGTGTCGGCGCTATCTGCCGCGCGCTCGGCCACCACGCGCTCGGCGCAGGCGGCACACTCCCCCACCGACTTGCCGCATACCGGAATACCGTCGAGTGTATGGCACGTGACATTGGTGTGGTGGTCGGTAATCTCGACGACCGCGGTATGCCCCCCGGCCGTGGCAGTCACCTTGATGTAGAGGTTGGGCACGCCCTCGACAAGCGACACATCGCAGTAGCCGGCATCGGCGAGGAGCTCGGCCACGCGAGCACGGTCTTTATCGTCAACACTCTCGAGCACCTCGAGCGCGCTCTTGGCGTCGCCGCCCACGGCACCCAGCACGGCCGCGGCTTCAATACCATGCATACCGCCCGAGTTAGGCACGGTCACGCTCTTTACGTTCTTGATGATGTTGCCCGAGCAGGCAACATCCATATGATTGGGTTCGCAACCGAGCGTCTGGCTCGCCAGCGCCGCTGCATAGGCAACGGCAATGGGCTCGGTGCAGCCGAGCGCACAGACAAGCTCACGGTTCAAAACATCGCAAAACGCGGTATCACGAAGGGAATCGGCAGGCATAGGTATCTCCTACTTGTATAACGGCTGGGCTCTCAAAATAGTTCGCTATTGTATTTGATAACAATGCATCAAAAACCACAACCATGGTTCCGGCGGACGGCGCTCGAACACAAATTGGCGGCATTATTCATGAGAAGCCGGTCTTATTGCATGCTAAAGCGTTTGAGCAAAAAACGCCCGAGCGTTTACACAAAAGTCGCGCTATCATGCAGTCGAACGCGGTAAAACCTTTAGCAATCTCGCCGCACAGACCAGAGAGGAAGCATCCATGAAGATCGGTATCGGTAACGACCACGCCGCCGTCGAGCTCAAGAACATCATCTCCGAGCACCTGAAGGAGCGCGGCTGCGAGGTCGTGAACTTTGGCACCGACACCTCCGAGAGCTTTGACTACCCCATCGCCGGCTACAAGGTGGGTAAGGCCGTTGCCAACGGCGACGTCGACCTGGGCATCCTCATCTGTGGCACCGGCGTCGGGATTAGCCTGGCTGCCAACAAGGTCGAGGGCGTACGCGCCGTCGTGTGCTCCGAGCCCTTCAGCGCCAAGCTCTCCCGCATGCACAACAACACCAACGTGCTCGCCTTTGGTGCCCGCGTCGTGGGCTCCGAGCTCGCCAAGATGATTGTCGACGAGTGGCTCGACGCCGAGTTTGAGGGCGGCCGCCACGAGCGTCGCGTCAATCTCATCAACGAGATCGACCAAACCCGCGGACTCAAGGTCGTCGACGAGGCCTAAAGACTTACAACACCATACGTTAACGACAGCCCCCGTCCGGAACACACATCCGGACGGGGGCTGTTTAGTAGATTTTTGGGATATACCTAGAAATCTACTGGAATAAAAAGGGCGCCACGGATGGAATTCCGCGGCGCCAAAGCCACACGCTAACAGCTTTGAGGAGTCAAAGCTGGTTTAGCCAAAGAAGCGCTTGATCTCGATCTCGGCGTTCTCCAGGCAGTCGGAGCCGTGGATCACGTTGGCGTTGACATCGACAGCGAAGTCGCCGCGGATGGTGCCGGGGGCAGCGTCAAGCGGGTTGGTAGCGCCCATAAGGGTGCGCATCTTGGAGACGGCGGAGAGACCGGAAACGACCATCTTGACGACCGGACCGCTCGTCATAAAGTCGCAGAGACCGCCAAAGAAGGGCTTGTCCGCCAGATGGGCGTAGTGCTCCTCGACGGTAGCACGCTCGAGCGTGGTCATCTCCATGCGCTCGATGACAAGGCCGCTACGCTCAATGCGAGCAACGATCTCGCCAATCTTGCGATCGCGCACAGCGTCGGGCTTAATCATGATGAAGGTCTTCTCGATAGCCATAAGGTAGCCTTTCAAGTAGGTTCGCGCGTGCCCAAGTCCCATTCCGGCACCCGCCTGGACTGCATCGTAACAGAGTTTTAGCTGCAGTTAAACAAAAAACTGTTTATTGAAACACTACAATTAATTAAAACGTTCCATATGTGTCACTTCTGTTTCGAAGCCCGATTAGAGTACCATCCGACCGCGCATCAACCGCACCGAACCGAGCGGACGGTCGGTTGCCGCCCGTGAACGTAGCCCCTTCACAACCTGCCCAAAGGTCCTACAGAAGTTATCGACAAGCCCCTTCCCCATTGCAACAAAATACGGGCGTCCGCTGCAGCGGACGCCCGTAAAAGCAAAAACGATTTATCAATAAATGGCCAAAGCCGCTTCAACTAAACCCTTACTTTGCCCCGTGGCCCATCTCGACGACCTTGGTCAGCGATCCAAGCACACCTTCGTCGGCAACGAGTTGTGCCTGGGCACGCTGCAGCTGCACGGCAACGGAGGCAGGGGCGGTACCGCCCTCGGTCGTGCGTGCAGCGACAATCGACGGGATGTCGAGCGCCTCGGTAATGTCGTGCTCAAAGAGCGGGCTTGCCTCTTGGAACACCTCAAACGGCAGGTCCTCAAGATTGCAGCCGCGCTTCTCGCACATCAGGACCAAATGGCCCACCACGGCGTGGGCCTCGCGGAACGGCAGGCCACGCTTGGCCAGGTAATCGGCAACATCGGTGGCGGCAAGGTGCCCCACGCCGCACTCGCGCGCCATGGCATCCTCGTTGACGGTCCAGGTCGAAATCATACCGGCCATAACGGACAGGCACTGCATGAGCGTATGGGCGGTATCGAGCGCGCCCTCCTTGTCCTCCTGCAAGTCCTTGTTATAAGCGAGCGGCAGGCCCTTCATGGTCACGAGCAGCTGCACCAGGTTGCCATAGACTCGGCCGCTCTTGCCGCGGATAAGCTCGGCAAAATCGGGGTTCTTCTTCTGCGGCATGATGGACGAGCCAGTGGAATACGAGTCGGAAAGCGTGATAAAGCCAAATTCGGAGCTCGACCACAGCACGATCTCCTCGGAAAGACGCGACAGGTGCATCGCCATGACGGAGCCGGCGTAATGCAGATCGAGGAGGAAATCACGGTCGGAAACCGCATCGAGCGAGTTGGGAATCACGCCCGCAAAGCCAAGTTCGGCGGCCGTCATCTGACGATCGAGCGGATAGCTCGTACCGGCAAGCGCGGCAGCGCCCAGCGGGCAGTTGTCGGCAGCATCAAAGGCGGCCTTCAGGCGTGTAAAGTCGCGCGCGAACATCCAAGAATACGCCAGCAGATGATGCGACAGCAGCACGGGCTGAGCATGCTGCATGTGCGTGTAACCCGGCAGAATCACCTTGTTGTACTGTTTGGCCGCATCCACCAGCACGTGGCGCAGCTCAAGATTGGCCTCCATGAGCTCCTTGGCCAGCGCCTTGACGCCCAGGCGCGTATCGGTCGCCACCTGGTCGTTGCGCGAACGCCCGGTATGCAGGCGCTTGCCCGCCTCGCCGATGCGACGGGTCAGCTCGCTCTCGATGGACATATGAATGTCCTCGTCGTTGATATCGAAGGTGAAGTTGCCGGCATCGATATCCTGTTCGATTGCGGTCAGACCCTCGGCAATCGCCTGCTCGTCCTTTGCACTGATAATGCCCTGGGCCGCCAGCATCTTGGCATGTGCCTTAGAGCCAGCGATATCCTGCTTATAGAGATGTTTGTCGACCGGCAGCGACGCGCCAAACTCCTGCGTGACCTTGGCCACGCCTGCCTCAAAACGACCGCCCCAAAGAGCCATGGAACCGTCCCCTTTCTCTAAATACCAAAACAAGCGCCCAAAGCAAAGCGCCATGTCGCTAAAGCGATTTATCAACCGCTAGTTTTGCACATTCCCCACCGAGCGCGAGACCATGTGGCTAATTTGCAAAGAAGTGACGCACCAGGCACTTGGCGCCCATCGACTCCCGCCAGCCGTTGCTTGCCGAGCCGTCAATCCATGCCTTCGGGCTCATAGGGACATCCTCGACCTTTGCAGCATCGAACTCGAGCGCGAGGGCAAGTAAAGCATGCGCGATAGCATTGAACATAATGGATACTCCTCATATAAATAGGCGCAGAGCCGCCAAATTGATAGAAGGAGCCCCGCCGGACAACCCCGGCGGGGCTCGGACTCAGCCGCAGGCGCGGCATCATATATGCGGGCGGAATGTAGGGGCCACCGATGTTAAGAAGTGTCAGCAAGCATAACGAAAGGTAGGGACCCCATGCGCCCGTTATGTATCACGCGGATGGGCCGCGCGGATACCAAGGGAGAAAGACTTAAGCCTGGGCGGCAGCAGAGCTGGGACCCTGGACCTTGGCCCACGTCTTGAGCGACAGCGTGTCGATCTCGATAAAGCCGGCGCTGGCCTTCTCGTCAAACGTGGTGTCGCGGTCGTAGGTGGCCAGACCGTAGTCATAGAGGCTGAAGGGGCTCTTGCGGCCGACAACATGGCAGTTGCCCTTAAAGAACTTCAGGCGGACGGTACCGGTCACGAACTTCTGGGTATCGGCCATAAAGGCGTCGAGTGCGTTTTTGAGCGGGCTGTACCACTGGCCGTTGTACACGGCGGTGGCCCAATCCTGCTCGAGCTTAATCTTGGTCTTGAGCAGATCGCCCTCGACACAAATATCCTCGAGCGCCTTGTGGGCGGTGATAAGCGTCAGGGCGCCGGGAACCTCATAGCACTCGCGGCTCTTGAGGCCCACCAGACGATCCTCGACCAGGTCGAGACGACCAAAGCCGTTATCGCCCGAAATCTTGTTAAGGGCGATGACGATCTCGGAGAGCTTCATCTTCTTGCCGTCGACGGCGACGGGCTTGCCGGCCTCAAACTCAATCTCGGTGTAGGTCGGGGTGTCGGGCGTGTCCTCGGGATTCTTGGTCATAACCCAGGCGTCGTCGAGCGGCTCGTTCCAGGGATCCTCCAGGTGGCCGCACTCAATGGCACGACCCCACAGGTTGTCGTCGATGGAATAGGGGTTGTCGTTGGCACCCTCGGGAACCGGCACGTTGTGGGCGTGAGCATAGGCGACCTCGTCGGGACGGCACTTCAGATCCCACTCGCGAACCGGGGCGATAACCTTAAGCTCGGGGTCGAGGGCCTTGACGGCAGCCTCAAAACGAACCTGGTCGTTACCCTTGCCGGTGCAGCCGTGGGCGACGTAGGTCGCGCCAAACTCGTGGGCGACCTCGACAAGCTTCTTGGCGAGCAGCGGGCGAGACAGAGCGGAAAGCAGCGGGTACTTGTTCTCGTACATGGAATTTGCGGCGATGGCCTTGGTCAGGAACTCATCGGAGAACTCATCGCGCAGGTCGAGCACCTGGCAATCAAGAACGCCCAGGTCGAGCGCTTTCTGTTTCTTGGCATCCAGGCCGGTCTCCTCCTGGCCCACGTTGCCGCAGACGCAAACGACATCGAGATTCTTCTCGTCCTGGAGCCACTTGACACATACGGATGTATCAAGACCACCGGAATATGCGAGAACGACTTTTTCCTTGCTCATGGCTGTTTCCTTTCGCCCTTGGTAGCTAGTTAGAACATCGGTCAGTTGCAAGTCATTTCAAGGTCACATGTCGTGCAATATCAGGTTAAATAGCAAAAATCAGCACATACATGCCCTAGAAACATGCAGCAATGTCGTGCTAAAACCCAACGACCTTAAAATGACTCTGTTGAGGCAATTCGCCCCATGCGGACAGAGACGATTGTTATCGTCGTCGGGAAATTGCGCGCTGGCGTCGGATGGCATTGTCTGCAGTGGTGATGATCTGTACGAACTGCATCTGCCTCTCCTTTCACCTATCGCCGGGCGCAATTCTAATATCGCAAACGGTACCTTTTCCTCGGTAAGCGGCTCTTTTGCCGTCTCCGTTTTCGATGGTCGCTATATTACGCTAAAGTGCCTGCTGCACAAGCGACAAATTCAAATTTCTGAAAAGTTTTTTCATTAGTTTGTGAAATGCAGTGCAAATACGCTCCGTTCCTGCGAAAATACGCCTGGTTACGAGTTGTTGGTTATAACGTCTGAAACAATTTCGAAACGAAAGGCTCGCTTTTATGCAAACTTACGAATCGGACGCCAATATCGGAAACATTAAGCTCATCGCCGTCGACATGGACAAGACGCTGCTGACCGACGAGCGCGTGCTGCCGCAAGGCCTTGACGAACGCCTGGACAAGCTCGCCGAAGCCGGCATCGTATTCTGCCCCGCCAGCGGACGTCCCGCCCCCAAGCTCGAGGAGATGTTCGAGGGCATCAAGAACCGCCTCGCCTTTTGTCCCGACAACGGAGCCTGCGTCATCTATCGCGGCAACTATATCTATAAGAGCAACATCGATGTGGCGCTGTATCACAAGGTCCTGGCACATGCCGTGGAGGACCCGCGCGCCGTTCCCGTCCTGTGCTGCTATGACGATGCTTACGTTTTGGCGCGCGACCACAAGTACCACGACGAGATCAGCATCTACTATTCTGCCATCAACTACGTCGACACCTTTGAGGGTCTTGACGTCGAATCCAACAAGATTTCGATCTTCTTCCCCGCCTACGACGCCGAGCCCGCGTTCCGCGAGACCTATAACCCCGCGTTCTCGGACAAGCTCTACGTCACCAACGCCGGGCGCGAGTGGATCGACTTTATGAACCTGGGCGTCGACAAGGGCGCCGGCGTCGCGCACCTGTGCGAGCACTTGGGCATCGATATCGCCGATGCCGCCGCCGTGGGCGACACCTACAACGACATCCCCATGCTCGAGCGCGTCGGGCATAGCTTTATCGTGGACAATGCCGAAGAGCATATGAATGCGCACGCCAAGTGGCGCATTCCGAGCAACAACGACGGGGGCGTACTGACGCTCATCGACGCCATCTTGGCGGCTCGGTAATCTATCTCGCCGCCACGCCCGGGGCCGGCCGTTTGATTTTTGCTCGGTCAGGTCCTGGGCTCGCTCGGAAAGCACATTAAGTGCTTTCCGGCTCGTGCGGAATCTACAAAAATCAAACGGCCGGCCCCGGGCATGGCTATGTTGACTTGCTTGCCGCCTAGATGGCGTCTTGGGTGTCTAGATACTTGGCTGATTTTTTGGAATGAAGGGGGCTCCTTGTTGGCAAGGAGCCCCCTTCTGCCTTTAGTTACTTTGGAATTGTGGGCGCTTTCCTATTTCGCATCGGCCCAGGTTATGCCGGTGCTGGCTTCGGCGATGAGGGGTACGCGGAGGTCTACGACGTGTTCCATGACGTCTTGGACCATGGCGGTCAGGCGCTCGACTTCGTCGACGGGGCACTCAAAGTCCAGTTCGTCGTGCACTTGCAAGATCATGTGGGCGGCAAAGCCCTCTTCTTCCAGGCGGCGGCTTACGCGGGCCATGGCGATCTTGATGATGTCGGCGGCGGTGCCCTGCATGGGGTGGTTCATGGCCGTACGCTCACCAAAGCCACGGAGTTGCGGGTTTTTGGCCTTGAGCTCTGGAATATGGCGACGACGGCCATACATGGTCTCGGCATAGCCCGTCTGCTTGGCGCGCGCCACCACGTTGTCGAGGAACGTGCGCACGCCCGGGTAGGCCTCGTAGTAGCGATCGATCATGTCGCGCGCCTCGGCCATCGAGATATGTAGCGACTGCGACAGACCGTACGCCTGCTGACCATACACAATGCCAAAGTTCACGGCCTTGGCGCGACTGCGCAGGTCGGGCGTTACCTCGGACACGGAAACGCCAAACACGCGCGCGGCCGTCTCGGCATGGAAGTCCTCGCCCTCGTTAAAGGCGCGCACCAGGTGCTCGTCACCCGAGAGATGCGCGAGCAGACGCAGCTCGATCTGCGAGTAGTCCACCGCCAAAAAGACGCTGCCCTCGCCTGCCGAAAACGCCGTCTTAACGGTACGGCCCAGCTCAGAGCGCGTCGGGATGTTCTGCAGGTTCGGGTCGCTCGAGGACAGGCGACCCGTTGCCGTGATGGTCTGGTTGTACGTGGTGTGCACGCGACCGTCACCACGGCGCAGCGGACCTAGCGTGTCCAGATAGGTCGACTTAATCTTGGACTTCTCACGCCAGTCCAAAATCAGGCGCACGATTTCGTGGTCACGGGCAAGGTCGCTCAGCACCTTGGCGTTGGTCGAATAGTACCCGCGCTTGGTCTTTTTGAGGCCCTTGGTCGGAAGCCCCATAACGTCAAAGAGCACGTGCGAGAGCTGCATGGGACTGCCGATGTTAAACGTCTCATCACCTGCCAGGTCGCGAATGCAGCGCTCGACCTCGGTGATCTGGGTCGCCAGGCCCTCGGACAGGCTGCGCAGCCGGTCGGAATCTACGAGCATGCCCGCGCGCTCCATCTTGGCAAGCACCGGCACGAGTGGCATCTCAATGCCATCGAACACGTTGGCGGCGTTCTCGCGGGCCATGCGGTCGCGAAGCGGCGCCACGAGTGCCAGCGTCAACGCCGCGGTACGGGCAGCAGGAGCAGGAGCGTCCTCGCCAGCACCATCCGCACCGCGCGCCGCAGGCAGCGCCATCTGCAGATAGGTATCGGCCAGATATGCCTCGTCAAACTCGGAACGGTCGGAATCCAACAGGTACGCGGCAACCACGGTATCAAAGATGCGCACGGAATCGACTGCCAGCGGGTCCATGAGCTCGGGCTCAGAAGAATCGATGGGCGAAAGCTCATGCAGCAACGCCTTCATGTCCGGGCTCGCCACGCGGCCCTCCATAAACAGGCGCGCGAGCACGCCAGCGATCACGCCGTGGGCAGAATTGAAGCCCTCGACAGCGGCAGGCGTGCCGTCATCGGCTTCCTCGAGCGCAAAGAGCCCCTTGGGCGTCGCCAGCCACAGCGTACGCGTCAGACCAAAGAGCGCACCCTCCTCCTTGTCATCGTCCACCACGGCGGCGACCCACTCGCCCGCATCAATCGCGCGAGAGATCTCGGCCGCCACAGCAGCAAGTGCCTCAGCATCGCCGGCGGCGGCACGCGAAACCGCGGGTATCTCGAACGCGCTGGCAGCGGGCACGACCCCGCCCTCGCCGCCAATCAGCGCCAGGAAGCGGTTCTGCATGGCCGTAATGCCAAGTGCGCCCAGCGCCGCGGACACCTCATCGGCAGAAAACGATGGGAAGGACGTCGCGTCAAAGTCGAGCTCGACAGGTGCATCGGTGCGGATGGTCGCAACCTTGCGGCTCAGCAGCGCATCGTCGATGTGTGCACGCAGGTTCTCGCCCATCTTGCCCTTGACCTCGTCAGCATGCGCAATGACCTCGTCCAAGCTGCCGTACTGCGCGATGAGCGCGCTCGCCTTTTTGGGGCCGATGCCCGGTACGCCGGGAATGTTGTCCGACGTATCGCCCTTCAGACCGTAAAAATCGGGCACGAGCGCCGGCGTAATGCCGTGATACAGGTCGTCCACGCTCTCGGGCGTCATGATCGCCACGTCGGACAGGCCCTTGCGAGTCGAGACCACGTTGACGTGCTCGGTCACAAGCTGATACATGTCACGGTCGCCGGTCACCAGCAGCATGTCGCAGCCGGCCTCCTCACCCAGGCGCGCCATGGTTCCCAGGATATCGTCGCCTTCCCAGCCCTCAGACTGCAGAATTGGCACGTTGATCGCCGTGAGCAGCTCCTTAATCATGGGAAACTGCGCATGCAGATCGGGGTCCATGGGCGGGCGCTGCGCCTTATACTGCGGCAGCATCTCCATGCGCACGCGCGGCTTGCCCTTGTCAAACGCCACGACCACACCGTCGGGGCTAAAGGCATCGATCATCTTAAGAAACATGTTCAGAAAGCCAAAGATCGCGTTGGTGGGACGACCATCCGGCGCGTTCATGGTCGGCGGCACGGCGTGGAAGGCGCGGTGCATGAGCGAGTTGCCGTCGATAACGGCAAAGGTGCGGCGCTTGTCAGACATATTGAATACCTCGCTTTGGACTGGGCACGGCTTGCTCACTCCAGTTTACACGCTCCCCGCCCCGCGGCCACCGCGCATCAAGCTCCCCCGCCACCGTGAGCCCGCGCGTGATACGATGGCTCACGGTACAACAACCAGCACGATCGATCCGAAAGGAGCCTGCGTCATGGAGCGTCCCTGCGCATGGAAAAAGTACACGCCACAGCAAATCGAGGAGCTCGAGGAGCTTTGCCGCGGCTATAAGCAGTTTTTGAGCGAGAACAAGACCGAGCGCCTGTGCGTCAAGACCGGCATCAAGATGGCCGAGGAGGCGGGATACGTCGACCTGGAGACCGTGATCGCCGAAGGCCGCGCGCTCAAGGCAGGCGACAAGGTGTACGCCGCCAACCACGGCAAGGATCTTATGCTCGTCAACCTGGGCACCGCCCCGCTCGAGCAGGGCTTTAACATCCTGGGCGCCCACGTGGACTCGCCGCGCCTGGACCTCAAGCAGAATCCCGCGTTCGAGGCCGGCGACATGGCCTACCTCGACACGCACTACTACGGTGGTGTCAAGAGCTACCACTGGGTGGCCTCCCCGCTCGCACTCGTGGGCGTCATCTGCAAAAAGGACGGCACCACCGTCGACATCAACATCGGCGACAAGGCCGACGATCCGGTCTTTACCATCTCCGACCTGCTGATCCACCTCTCGAGCGAGCAGATGTCCAAGCCCGCCAAGGACGCCGTCGACGCCGAGATCCTCGACGTGATCGTGGGCGGCCGTCCCGTAAAATTTGACGAGGACGACAAGGACGCTCCCACCGAGCCCGTCAAGCAGATGTTCCTGGATATCCTCAAGGAGCAGTACGACGTCGAGGAGGAGGACTTCCTCTCCGCCGAAATCGAGGTCGTGCCCGCCGGCCCCGCCCGCGACATGGGCCTCGACCGCTCCATGATTTTGGGCTATGGCCACGACGACCGCGTCTGCGCCTACCCCTCCATGCTCGCCCAGATCAATGTGGCCAACGTGGAGCGCACGAGCATCACGCTCATCGTCGACAAGGAGGAGATTGGCTCCGTGGGCGCCACCGGCATGACAAGCCGCTTCTTCGAGAACACCGTCGCCGAGATCATGACGCTCGCCGGCGAGGGCAGCCCGCTGGCCCTGCGCCGCGCACTCGCCCGCAGCCGCATGCTCTCCTCTGACGTATCCGCCGGCTTCGACCCAGGCTACGCCGGCAAGTTCGAGACCAAGAATGCAGCCTTTATGGGTCGCGGCCTGTGCTTTAACAAGTACACGGGCAGCCGCGGCAAGGGCGGTTCCAACGACGCCGACGCCGAGTATATGGCCCTCATCCGCGACATTATGGACGAGGCCGGCGTGGACTTCCAGACCTGCGAGCTCGGTCGCGTCAACGCGGGCGGCGGCGGCACCATCGCCTACATCATGGCCAAGTACGGCATGAACGTCATCGACTCCGGCGTTGCCGTCCTGTCCATGCACGCCCTGTGGGAGGTCGCCAACAAGGCCGATATCTACGAGGCCTATCGCGGCTACAAGGCCTTCATCGAGCGCGCCTAATCAACCCTTCATCAGTTGCGGTGAGATACGGACTAAACTGGCCCATAAACGGCCAAAACAGACCGTATTACACCGCAACTTCCTTTTTGGCAGAGGAGAGTCCATGCTGCAGGTCATCATTTCGCCCGCCAAGCAGATGCGCGCGGCCCAAGATGCTTTTGAAGTCCTGGGCATTCCACCCTTTGTGCGCGAGACGGCTCGCCTCCACCGCGCACTGCTAGATATCGAGCGGAATGAAGGCAGCGGCAGCCTGCAGGCGCTGTGGAACGTGAGTGACAAACTGCTGGGGCCCTGCCTCAACACCCTGCATGAGTTCGAGCCCATCTTGCAAAGTGGCGATCTCGACAATCCCGCACTCGCCCGTCACCTCTCCCCTGCCGTCATGTCCTATCACGGCATTCAATACCAAAGCATGGCGCCCGAGGTGATGGATTCCGCACAGCTCGCATGGCTGCAAGACCATCTGTGGATCCTCTCGGGCCTTTACGGATGCGTACGCCCCTTTCATGCCGTTGAACCGTATCGGCTGGAGATGGGCGCGAAGCTTGCCGTCGACGACGCCCGAGACCTCTACGCGTTTTGGGGCGACAAGCTCGCACGGGTCATCGCTCCGGCAGGCTCCAACGCCACGATCGTCAACCTCGCCAGCGCGGAATACGCCAAAGCCGTTCTGACCCGCCTCACCACCGACGCCACGGTCGTCACATGCCTCTTTGGCGAAGGCATCCGCAACGGCAAGCCCATCCAACGCTCGACCGCCAGCAAAAAAGCGCGCGGCTCCATGGTGCGCTGGATGGCAGAAAACAAGTTCGAGGATGTAAGCGGGCTCACCGCGTTCGACGTTGGTTATCGTTACTTTCCCGAGCTTTCAAATAAAAACACTTTGGTCTTCCTGAACGAACAGGCCTTGTAGGACTACCGCTACTTTTGAATGTGCTGCCTAGGCACGGCCTCTATTCCGCCAGGCCGTCGGCTTTTGCAATCTCGGTCGTCGAGCCATCTTGGTAGGTAACCTTAACGTGCTCCACCTCGGACGCCTCAACACCCGACGGAGGCTCCAGGCGCCATTCCGTCAGGGCTATATCCATGGTCGTGGGTACATCCCCCTGATCTTTGAGCTCGACCGACAGCGTCCTAAGCGACGCATCGAAGGTCACACGCTCGATCTCTTCACCAGGAATGGAACCACCGCTCAGCTGCAGTTGCACAAACTTGTCGCGCGGATACCAATAGTCGCCCGGCGCGGCAACGGTATTGCCACCCGCGACCTTCGCCGTCATAATCGGCAGGCTATCGTCCGCCTCAAACGTCCAGGAAACTCCCCCACGCCCGCCAAATGTCCAGATACAACAGGCAATCACCATCACGACAAGAATCGCGAAACCAATTGCGACCAGCCCATGATGGGCGCGGCTCTCCTCGGCCGACACATCCCACTGCGTCTCTCGATACAGATGCTTGTCTTCCATGTTCGCCTCCCCGCGGGCATGCTCGTCGCGTCAATCGTACCCATTCGAGCTATACTTGAGCCCACCACATAAACGGGGAGCTTGCAGGACAAGACGGCAGGCTGAGACTGGGCGCGCCCGCCCTGACCCGCAAACCTGATATGGGTAATGCCAACGAAGGGAGCCGTGCCAATGAGCACACAGACCGAGCCCAAGCTCGTCACGCAAATCGACTTCGCCCGCGCCGGGCAAATCACACCGCAGATGAAGGAGGTTGCCGAGCGCGAGCATCGCGACCCCGAGTACATCCGCGAGCGCGTGGCCGACGGCCGCATCGCCATTCCCGCCAACATCGTGCATATCAAAAAGGGCATGCGTGCCTTTGGCGTCGGCGAGGGCCTGTCTACCAAGGTCAACGTCAACCTGGGCATCTCGGGCGACAAGGCCGATGCCGCCGAGGAATGGAAGAAGGTCAAGATCGCCGAGGACTTTGGCGCCGACGCCATCATGGACCTCTCCAACTCGGGCAAGACGCGCCAATTCCGACAGCAGCTCATCGACGAGACGCCGCTCATGGTGGGCACCGTCCCCATGTACGACGCCATCGGCTACATGGAAAAGCCGCTTGTCAAGCTTACCAAGGACGACCTGTTCGAGGTCGTGCGCGCGCACGCCGAGGACGGCGTGGACTTTATGACCATCCACTGCGGCATCAATAAGTCGGTCACCAAAACCTTTAAGGAGACCGGCCGTCTCATGAACATCGTCAGCCGCGGCGGCTCACTGCTGTTTGGCTGGATGGAGGTCACCGGCAACGAGAACCCCTTCTACGAGTACTTTGACGAGCTGCTCGAGATCTGCCACGAGTACGACGTGACGATTTCGCTCGGCGACTCCTGCCGCCCGGGCTGCCTCTACGACTCCAACGACGCCACCGAGACCGCCGAGATGATCGAGCTGGGCAAGCTGTGCAAGCGCGCTTGGGCCGCCGGCGTCCAGGTCATGGTCGAGGGCCCGGGGCACATGGCGCTCGACGAGATCGCCGCCAACATGAAACTGCAGAAGCGCCTGTGCCACAACGCCCCGTTCTACGTGCTCGGGCCGCTGGTGACCGATATCGGCGTGGGCTACGACCACAT
Organism: Collinsella sp. Sow4_E3; assembly: GCF_052116285.1. Lineage (NCBI taxonomy): Bacteria > Bacillati > Actinomycetota > Coriobacteriia > Coriobacteriales > Coriobacteriaceae > Collinsella > Collinsella sp. Sow4_E3. The sequence goes on along the minus strand of NZ_JBQKLJ010000008.1, from coordinate 38,763 downwards.
CACCGCAGCCATCGGTGGCGCCATCTCCGCGAGCTCGGGTGCCGACTTTTTGTGCTACGTGACACCGGCAGAGCACCTATGCCTGCCTAACGCCCAGGATGTGCTCGACGGCCTCATGGCCACCAAGATTGCCGCACACGCCGCCGACATCGCCAAAAAGGTGCCCCACGCCCGCGACATGGACGACAAGATGGGCCAGGCACGCCGCAAGCTCGACTGGGACGCCATGTGGACGTGCGCGCTCGACCCGGTCACCGGCAAGAAGCGCTACGAGGAATCCCCTGCTGCCACCGAGGGCACCTGCACCATGTGCGGCAAGATGTGCGCCGTCCGCACCGTCAACAAGGTATTCGAGGGCACGACGATCGACCTCGGCATGGAGGACTAACTCGTCACCGGACCCATAATCGGCCACAAGGCGTTCGTCAATTGTTGACGTGTGAACATTTTCTTACATTTACGTAAAGATTGCGCCACCCGCCCGGGATCGGCATACAGCCGGCCCGGGCAACTTTATAATGCGGGCAGGAGACCCATTTGAATCCGACCGAACAAGGGAGCGAACATGGATCGTAGTAAGGTACCTGCCGTCCTGTCCATCGCAGGATCCGATTCCAGCGGCGGTGCCGGCATTCAGGCCGACATCAAGACCATCACGGCGCACCGCCTGTATGCCGAGACGGTCATCACGGCCATCACCGCACAGAACACCCTAGGCGTCACCGCCGTGCAGAACATCTCCCCGGATATTGTCGCGGCGCAGATCGATGCCGTTTTTGACGATATCCGCCCCAGTGCCGTCAAGATCGGCATGGTTTCTTCTGCCGAGATTATCGAAGTCATAGCCGACCGCCTGAGCGCCTGGGACGCACAAAATATCGTCGTCGACCCCGTCATGGTCGCCACTTCGGGCGCTCGTCTCATCGCCGAGGACGCCGCCGAAGCGCTTACACGCCGCCTGTTCCCGCTGGCGACCGTCATCACGCCCAATATTCCCGAGGCCATGGCGCTGCTCGACTACGAGGTCGATTCCGAGCGCACACAGCAAAACGCTGCTATGCTCCTCACCCGCCGCTTTGGCTGCGCGTCCCTCGTTAAGGGCGGGCATTTTGTCAACGAGGCCAACGATGTGCTAGCAGAGCCCGCGCCGCTCGATGACGAGGGCAACCACCTGGGCGATCCGCTCACCACGTGGTTCCGTCACAAACGCATCGAGACCGACAACACGCATGGTACCGGCTGCACGCTCTCGTCCGCCATCGCCTGCGCGCTGGCCCAGGGCATGGATCTTGCCGATGCCGTCAACGCCGGCAAGGCCTACCTAACAGGAGCTCTCGCCGCCGGCCTGAACATGGGCAAGGGCTCCGGCCCCGTCAACCACATGTGGCAGTACTAAAAAGCCAGCAGCCAAAACCACCGCCCAAACCACCACAAAGGCGCCTGTCCCTTTGTGGTGGTTTGGGGTCGCGCTACTGACCGAGCATCTCTTGGAGCTTGGCTGCCACGGCGTGGCCCAGGCTCTCGTGGCTTTCGGGCATCATGTGCAGATAATCGATATCGCCCAGGTCGCGCTGGGCCACGCCGCACCAGCGCACATCGTGCGCATAGCGCACCGCGGTGCCATCGCGCATGCCCGCCGGATCGTAGCCATAGGTATAGGTCAGTTTACAAGGAACTACACGCAGACCGTGAAACGGGCTGCTGACAACAAACGGCGCTATGCTCCCGGCTGGGTGCATAGCGCCGTTTGTTGCGGGGGTTTCCAAGGGGGGCAGCGCCCCATTTGGCACACGACTTTGCGGAGCAAAGTGTAGTGTGTTATACGCTCTGTCGGCGTTGCCCTGAAAATACCGTTGCCGCCGGGGAGGGCAAGGGCATTTGACGCGGCAGGAAAGCAGGGCTTTGTTTGGGGCTGGTAAGCCGGAAACAAAGGGCTGATTTCAGCAGCAGACAGGGCGTATTATGAAAGCCCCCGTCCCTCGTCCTCCGCCCCCGGCCTATGGGACAAAAAGTCCCAAAGCTCTGGACACCGTGACCAGATGTGTGGCCACACTCCGGGAAAAGTAGCAGGACGGCAGGAAACCGTCAAGGCTGAAATGAATGGGCTGACGCCCGGCCTTGACCGTTCCCCGCCGCCCCGCTGGATGGGTGGACAAGGTGGCCAATCCCTAAAAGTGTTTGGCCGCACTCGTTCATTTTGGGGCCTTTCTTCTCCCAAAATTGAAATGGGCGGGAAAGCCCTAAAATGGCTTTCCCGCCTTGATTACCCATTAGCAAAGACGGGCGAGACTGTCAACGGCGGCGCTGAAAGCGCCGTTCATCTTGACCGTTGACTGGCTCGCCTGGCTTTGCTACTGCCCGTAAGAGATGGAAAAACAAGATGGAAAACAAGGTTAAAAATGGTTGACAAGTCTATCGGATGTGTGTTGTACTGTGCGACAGTTTGAGATTGGAAGGAGGCTTACGTGTGTTAATTTGTGTACGCTAATAAGCAATAAAAAGTAGAAGTACCTTTCCACATGATGGTGGGCTTTTTTTGCGTGCGTATGCAAAGGAACACGTAGGTTTGACACGAGCAGTCTTTGAACTGTATCGTGGTGTTTTTTCGTGCTTTGTTGTTATGCAGGCGTCTGCCCTCTCTGTGGGACAACGCCTGCTTTTTATTGCAGAAACAAAGGAACAATGCAATAAAAAAGGAGGTTCGCATTATGACCCAAAACAACAATTCATGGAGAAAAACTTATTTTACACTTCTTGCCGGACAAGCAATATCCTTTATTAGCAGCGGTATTTTGCAAATGGCCATTATCTTTTATTTGGTTGCGAAAACTAATTCTGCAATCATATTGACGGCGGCAACACTGATTGGATTTTTGCCGCAAGCCTGTTTAGGCCCGTTTGCAGGTGCTTTTGTTGACCGGCACAGCCGTAAAAGCGTAATGATTGGTGCGGATTTGATAATTGCCGCCGCTGGCGGTATTCTGGCGCTGGTGGCGTTTTACATGGAATTGCCCGTATGGTCTATTATGGTTGTCCTGTTAATCCGAAGTGCGGGAACTGCTTTTCATTCTCCAGCATTCAGCGCAGCAACACCTATGATTGTGCCAAAAGAGGAACTTACAAAATGCGCTGGTTACACGCAGACCATGCAAGCAGTAAGTGCGATTATCAGTCCAGCTGCCGCAGCGTTTTTATATGCTGTTTGGCCTCTTAATGCAATTATATTGTTAGATATTGTGGGTGCAATCCTTGCCTGTGTGACTGTTGCGATTTCGTCCATACCAACGCCTGAACTATGTCCAGAAACGAAAAGACAACAGTTTTTACAGGATATGAAAGAGGGGTATGTGGTATTAAAGCAAAACAGGGGCCTCTTTGCTCTGCTCTGGATTGGTGTAATTTATATGTTCTTTTATATGCCAATCAGTACGCTTTTTCCTCTCATCTGTATGTCATACTTCAAAGGAACACCGGCCCATGCCTCTGCCGCTGAAATTGCTTTTGCGGTTGGTATGCTGCTTGGCGGAGTCATTCTGAGCATTTGGGGCGGTTTTAAGAAACGGCGGTACACCATCGGTCTTTCCGTTCTCCTGATGGGCGTTAGCAATATGCTCTCCGGGCTTTTGCCGCCAGACGCATTTCTTGTCTTTGTTGTGTGCTGTACTGTTATGGGAATTTCCGCTCCATTTTACGGTGTGCAAAATGCGATTTTTCAAGAAACGGTCAAACCAGAATATCTGGGGAGAGTTTTTTCTCTACTGACAAGCGCCGCTTCCCTCGCCATGCCGTTTGGCCTTGTCATTTCCGGGCCTCTGGCGGAGCGGCTGGGAGTTGAGAAATGGTTTGTCATTTGCGGAATTGGCATTATCATCGTTGCGCTTGCCGTATTTTTACTACCCGGTTTGAGAGAGATTGACAATACGCAATAATCAACTGCACCTTTTTCTATTACTAAACAAAATGCCTGGATGGCGGTTCTGAAAAACCAGAACCGCCGTTCAGGCATTTTTTATCTTCGTCCTCTCTGCGGTTTTGGATTCTTCAGCAAGTCGGATTTTTCCGCAATCTTTTTCAGCCACTTCCGTTCTTCTACTGACAGCTTCCTAAAATTCAGCTTGAGCCGTTTGCAGATAAACGCCAAGTACGCTTGTTCCGTGTCGCTGTCCTGGCTGACGATTTCACCAGCAGTTTTGCTGTCACCAAAGCACAGGACGTTTTTCATCGCAAACCCCTCCTTCAGCAAAAAGCCGACGGGAGCAGCCCCTCCCGCCGGCTCGACCTATCTGTCAGCGCGCACCGATTACAGATACTTGCGCCAGTCGTCATCATCCTCGTCGTCCTCGGCAGCGGCATGAGCCTGCTCGGCGGCACGGGCGGCCGCGGCACGGGCGGCAACCTGGGCATAGGACTCCTCGTTGCGCTCGGGGAAGCTTGCCAGCACGTGCTCGAACTTGGCAAAATCCTCGTCCCAGCGCGTAGAGGGCACGGCAAAGAAGACCTGCTTGACCTTAAAGTCGCCCGATGAGAGCTCCTTGCGGAAGAGCTCGGCCACGGCCTCGGCGTCAAAGCCGTTGTTGTCACAGCCCCAGGCGCCCAGCACGAGCTTCTCGCGACCAAGCTCGTCGCAGATGGCCAGCACAAAGCGGATACGATCGCGCAGGGCGTCCAGCAGGGCATCGTCACCCACGCGATACTCCTGGCGAGCGCGCTTGGCGTTGGGCGCAGCGGCAACGATCACGTCGGCATACGCATGCACGTGGTTGCGGTCGAAGCGCACCGCAGGCACCACCAGCGCACGGTTGCGGTACAGCTCACAGTTGATGTTGCGGCGACGGTTCTCGCCGTACCATTTGCGCTGTTTATCGAGCACATTGTACAGATACGAATCGGCACAGAGCGTGGCCTCCTGACCCAGATAGCCCTGGATGTAGCCACCGCCCGGGTTGGTGAACGAGGCAAAGGCGAGCACGGCCATGTCGCAGAACTGCGCGTAGCCTCGGCCGTTATCCAGAATGGCCTGCGTGGCAGAGGCGTCGAGCACGGTGACCTCGGGCAGGACCGGAGCGGGCTCCTCGGCAGCAGGCGCGGGCTCGGTCTCCGTGGCTTCCTCTGCGGGCACAGGCTCGGCCACGACCTCGGTCTCGGCAGGCGCAACCTCGGCGGCCTCAGACTCATCGGCAACCTGCTCTTCGGCAGCAGCCACCTGGGCCTTAGCCTTCATCGCCGCGACAAATCCGGCAGGCATGCCCTCGAACTCGCGCACGCCGGCAAGCGAGCGCTCGATATCCTTTGCGCACGCTTCGGACACAGTCGCCACGTGACGCTCGGCGGCCTTGGCACGGGCCTCGCGCTTGGGATTGGGCTGTCCCGTGCGGTTGGGCCTACGGTTACGGTTCCTGTTGTCGACGTCTGCCATAAGTGGTCACCTTTCTCGGTCGCTGCCGCTATCGGCTTTTCCCATCCATGATACCCCGCCGCGTACAAAAAAGGCGGCCCCGAAGGACCGCCTTTCGCATCGATTTGCGCGCGGCAAGCACCGCTGCAATCTGGCACTAGTCGCGACGACCAAGGATGTTCAGGATGCGCAGGAACACGTTGATAATGTCCACGAACAGGTTGGACGCCATGAGCACGGCGTTGGGCAGCGTGGGCGGCACCGTCGTGGCCACATAGGTGTCGTAGCCAATAAAGCCGGCGAACACCACAATCACGATCAGGTCGGTGATGGTCTGCGAGACGCCCATGAACATCAGCACGATCTCGACCAGAATCGTGGCAAGCAGAATGCCAAAACCAATGCCATACACACGCTGGAAGAATTTGGGGAAGGTCACGCCCAGTGCGCCAAAGACAAAGGTGATGGCGGCAGTGGCGATAAAGGCGGTGTTGATGGTGGGCAGGTCGTAGTTGGCAAGGCCAAACGACGCGGTCAGACCAAAGGTGCTCGCAAAGATCGCGTAACCCGCGAGCGACAGGCCCACGGACTGCTTGCTGGCGGCGGCCGACATCATGACGATGCCGACAATGGTCAGGATAAACGAGCCAAAGACCAGCGGCAGGGCGGCGCCACTCATCATCATGCGCGCAAACGACATGGTGCCCGTAAAGTAGGCGCCAGCGCCCATAGCGCAAAAACCCAAAAAGATCAGGGCAGACATGGCAAGGTTGTACGCGCGCGGCGACATCTCCTTGGCACGGCTTGCTCCGGTCTCGATGGGGCCGTTCTGATAGCCCTGGATATCGTTCATAATTTCGTCCTTTCAAAAAGCGCCGCGACAGCGCCGTAGGTGACAAGATTCCTGCCATTGTACCCGAATGGCGCGCGCTCTTACCCGCGGCGCTCACTCTCGAGTGTGCGGTCGAACGCCCACACCCACCACCGCATCAGATGAGCCTGCGAGCCATCCGGTCGCTCACGCGCCTGGTCTTCCAGATACAGCTCGGTCGTATGTCCGCCAAAACGAACCTTATAGGTTGCCGTACGAATGCCGTGAACCGTCAGGCCAAAACCGGTAGACGAGACAATCTCGTCAATCGTAAAGCAGCGACCGTCGACCCAGCAGACGGTAACCGGCACAACTTGTCCGCCCGCGAGGATGCGGGCCACGACGTCCACATACTGCTTGTGCACGCGCCGAGTTTTGCCATCTGTCTGTCGATATTCCATGCCCCTATTATCGAACGCATGTTTGCATATTGTAAAGCGAACAGACTGTGGTTTTGGGGTGTCGAAGCGAGCACACGTGTCCTCACGGCGTGTTAGCAAAAAGAACACCCGCGGTCAACAGGGCTAATATTCAATTTTAGTGCCAAAAAATTCACTTCTCCCGTCAGAACTCGGTAAAGAAACCCGCAGGAGGTGATACGATTTATCATGTTTTTGTAACGTTTCTGCAAACTTCGAGAAAGCCCATATATGGACGTAACGTTCTCAGCCTTCCTCGGCCAACTTGTTTCGAACCCAGTCCTTGCCGTCACCGTGTTCCTCGCGCTCGGCGCCATCTTCGTCAACGGATGGACCGACGCGCCCAACGCCATCGCGACCTGTGTCACCACGCGTTGCATGCCCGCCCGCGCCGCCATTCTCATGAGTGCCGCGTTCAACTTTTTGGGCGTGCTCATCATGACGCACTTTAATGCCAGCGTTGCCAACACCATCTCCCATATCGTCGACTTTGGCGGAAACAGCACCATGGCGCTCGCGTGCCTCTGCGCGGCCCTGTTCTCCATCGTCGTCTACGGCGCCACGGCATCGCGTTTTGGCATCCCCACCTCGCAGAGCCACAGCCTCATCGCCGGTCTGACCGGCGCTGCCATCGCCCTCGGCGGCGCCAGCAGCGTCAATGTCCACGAGTGGATGAAGGTCATCTACGGCCTGGCGCTCTCCATCGGTCTGGGCTTTGTCATGGGCTGGGTCCTGTGCAAGCTCGTCTCGATTCTTTTCGCTGCCGCCAACAGGCGACGTGCCAACGTCTTCTTTAAATATGCTCAGATCGCGAGCGCCGCGGCCATGAGCTTTATGCACGGTGCGCAGGATGGACAAAAGTTCATCGGCGTGCTCTTTTTAGGTGTCGCCTTTGCCAACGGACAGACCGGCGTCGGCGACGCCGGCATCCCCATCTGGATCATGCTGCTGTGCTCGGCCACCATGGGCATCGGCACCAGCGTGGGCGGTGAGCGTATCATCAAGTCCGTCGGCCAGAGCATGGTTAAGCTCGAAAAGTATCAGGGCTTCTCTGCCGACCTGGCAGGAGCCGCAAACCTGCTGCTTGCCACGCTCACCGGTATCCCCGTGTCCTCCACGCACATCAAGACCTGCGCCATCATGGGCGTCGGCGCCGTCAAGCGCCTCTCGGCCATCAACTTCGGCGTGGTCAAGGACATGATGTTCACGTGGTTCTTCACCTTCCCCGCCTGTGGACTCATCAGCTTTGTCATGGCCAGGCTGTTCATGATGTTCCTCTAGTCAAACCGAACGTCCATCCGGACCGCATTACCTCGCCCACCCGTCTTCGCCCCGAAAGGATCACTCATGGCAAAGAAACCCGATTCGTTCTACTTTGACAACTACGTCGCCTGCGCCGACTTCGCCGTTCAGGCAGCCGAGCTGCTCACCAAGATTTTTGAGAACTTTGACCCCGCGCAGATCCACGACATGCTCGAGAAGATGCATGCGATTGAGCATGCAGCAGACAAGAAGCACCATGAGCTCGAAGACGCCCTGCTCACGGCCTTTATTACCCCGCTTGAGCGCGAGGACCTTAACCTAATGAGCTGCTCGCTCGATACCGTGCTCGACCGTATTGAGGGCGTCGTGCAGCGCCTCTACTTCACCAACATCCAGAGCATCCACCCCGATGCCATCGTGATCGCCCACAAGGTGACCGACGCCTGCCGCGCCATGAAGGACCTGATGGTCGAGTTGCCCAACTACCGCAAGTCCAAAACGCTGCGCGAGCTCGTCATCCAGATCAACACCATCGAGTCTGAGGCCGACGAACTCTACATCAACGCCATGCGTAACCTGCACGTCAACGGCAAGGACCCGCTCGAGGTCATCGCCTGGCGTGACGTGTACGCCTTCTTGGAGTACTGCGCCGACTGCTGCGAGAATGTGGCCGATGTCGTGGATTCGATTGTCATGAAGAACAGTTAATTGGGGGTACGCGTCCCGGCGGCGAAGGGCCGGCACCTGTTTGCTTTCTCACTCCGGCTGCGTAGCAGAGTCGTTCGAAAGTAAACAGGTGCCGGCCCTTCGCCTTACGTATCACCATTGGAACTTTGGCTGATAGTTTTAGCGCAATGGGGGTTTGGCTGAAGGGACCTTTGGTACCCGCTCGGACACTTTGGCCCTTGGTGAGCGTTTGACTGATTGCTGCTTTGGGTACTCTTTGGGTTACTTTGGGTTTGTTTGATTTTTAATTGTTGGAGGGCTTGTATGTCGTATATGGATCTGGCTCGGTCTCGGTATTCTTGTCGTTTGTTTGAGAATCGTTCTGTTGAGCAGGCTGTGGTGGATACCATTGTTGAGGCTGGGCGCATTGCTCCTTCTGCTTGCAATAATCATCCGACCCGTGTGATGGTGTTGGATACGCCTGAGCTTCTGGAAAAGGCAGCTGCTTGTCAGCCTCGGTTTGCTCGCGATGGGTCCATCTTTGGCGCTCCGCTCATCTTCCTCGTTTGCAGCGTTACCAACAATGCTTGGGTGCGTCCCTATGACCAGATGAACTCCAGCGCTATCGACACCTCGATTGTTTGCGATCAGATGATGATGGAGGCCGAGGAACAGGGCCTGGGAACGTGCTGGGTATGCCATTTTAAGCCCGAGCTAGCCCACGAGCAGTTCAACCTGCCCGAGGGCGTTTATCCCTACCACATGCTCGTCTGCGGCTATCCCGCCGACCATATCGCCGACCCCGAGCATCGCGAGGCCCGCACCATTCCCCTATCCAATTTCCTCCTCAAGTAGTTTTTTGGCCCATGCCCTAAAATCTACCTTTTACCGCTCAAACGTTCGCCGAGTTCTGCCCTATCGCACGCAGAGCTCGGCGTTATGTTTCCCAACCCGTATACAGCTAAAAAAAGGAGCTCGCAAGCGCGAGCTCCTTTTAAGAGCTAGATTGTAGTTTTGGCGCTAGTCCAGGTCGTCCGCGGCAAAGTTGTCAATCGGGGCGAAGGGGTCGGCCACGGGGACAACCGGATCAGCGACAGGCAGCGGCTCGGCGGCAGGCATGGTCACGGCAGGAGAAGCCGCGGAACCGACCGGCGTAGAAGCCAGCAGATCGGCCGGGAAGGAATTCTGAGCATCGTCCATAAAGTGCTGAATGAGCTTGAGATACTCGGCCTTGAACTCCTCGCGGGAAGCCTTCAGACGGTCAATCTCCTCGAGCTCGGCCTGCTTCTCGGTCAGGGCCTGACGGATGACCTCGCGGGCCTTGGCGTCGGCCTCGTTGCGGATGCGGTCAGCATTCTCGTTAGCGTCGTTGACAATCGCCTCGGCGGTCTGCTGAGCCGCAATGAGAGCGGCGGAAATCTGACGCTCCTGAGCGGAGAAATCGGGAGCGGGAGTGGCGACAGGGGCAGCCTGAGCGGCAGAATCCTGGGCCTGCGCAAGCTGAGCCTGCGTATCGGCAAGCTGCTGCTCGGTGGCGGTCAGGCGACCCTTAAGATCAACGATCTTGGCAAGCATAGCGTCGACCTCGGAGGACAGGGTCTCCAGGAAGACGTCGACCTCGGCGGGATCGTAGCCGCGCTTGGCCTCAGAGAAGGTCTGAGCCTGGATGTCAGCAGGGGTAATAGCCATAACAAGTTCTCCTTTATCATCGCCTTGGCGCTAAGCGCCCGACATAGGTTACTGAGCCAGTCCTATACGAGTATACCTATAAGTAGCTGCAGAATGAGCTTCTGCACCAACTGCAACGCAATAATCGCAACGACCGGTGAAAAATCGATACCGCCCATCGGCGGCATAAACCGGCGAAACAGGTTGAGCCAAGGGCCGCAAACGCTGTCGAGCACCGCCGCGATATCCTGTAGCAAACCACCCTGCTTCATGGGAATCCACGTCATAAAGCAGTAGACCACAATCAACGTGGAATAAAAATTAAACAGCGTGTTGACAAGCTGAACGATGGTGTAGATGTTGATGGGAATCTCCTCGTCTTGTCTTTACTTAAGGTAGCCGTCGGCACGGAGCTTCTTGAGGTCGGAATCCTTGACCTCGCAGCCGGCGGGCAGCACCATAAACACGCGGTCGCCCACTTCTTTGACCGAAGCGCCCAGGCCGCAGGCAAAGCCATAGCTAAAGTCCAGGACGCGTTTGGCGACCTCGGTGCGAACGCCCACAAAGATCAGCGCGACAGGCTGCTTGGTACGCACGCGGCGCACGACCGTCTCCACGTCGTCATAACTCTCCGGACGAAGAACGTAGGCCGGCAACTGAGGCGTGGCGTTGATGATATTGCTCGCATAGGCAGAGGCATCGCTCGGCGTTGAAGCAGGAGCGGGCACAGCGGCAGCGCGGACCCGAGCGTTCTCGGCGTAGCTTGACGGCGTGTCATAGGCGCCGGGACGATAACCGCCCGCAGCGGCATCCTGAGAGCGCGAAGGCGGATTGTACGTCGTAGCGTGACGGGAGTCGTCACCGATCAGTTGACCGGAACGCGTGTACACAGCAACCGACTCAGCCTCTCCGCGGCGTGTCTGCCCCAGCAGTCCATTGCTCGGTTCATCTTGCGTGTAGAAGCCCTCGCCCGAAGCACCGCTGTAGCCGTTGTTCTGATAGCCGTCGTCATAGCCGTCATCGTAACCGTAGTCATCATCCTGGCCATAACCCTGGTCATAACCCTGCTGGCCGCCTAGGTGCATTTTATTTTTAATTTCGTCAAGGAAACCCATGGTTGTGTCCTCTCACGGTCTAATGCAGGCGCTCTGACAATCAGCGCGCACTTCAGGCTCTTATTTTACTTCAAACTCCGGGCTGAATACTACCCTGCCCAGGCGAACAAGCGTCGAGCCTTCCTCAAGGGCAGGCTCAAAGTCCTCGCTCATGCCGCAAGAAAGCTCAGGCAGGCACAGATCGGGGTGTGCCGTCTCCAGCTCATCCCTCAACTCACGCAGCCCGGCAAAGGTGCGGCGCGCCACATCCTTATTCCCCCGGGGCGCCATGGTCATAAGCCCCTGCACACAAATTCCCTCAAGCTCCGCAAGCTCGCCGGCGGAGACACGAACCTCATCGGGCGAAAAGCCGCCCTTGGACTCCTCGCCGCTTACATTGACCTCGATCAGCACATGCTGAGGACCGGCAAGCTCGCCCGCCTCAATCTTGCGGACGGCACGGCTCGAGATAGCCTGCGCCAAATGAAGCGACCCCACCGAATGAATCAGCTCGGCCGCACCCAGCACCGCATTGATCTTGTTGGTCTGAAGATTACCGATCATATCGAAGCGCACCTCGGGCAGCTCCGGATGCTCCGCCAGCCCCGCAAGCTTGCGAACAAGCTCCTGCGGACGGTTCTCGGCAAAATGACGATACCCTGCCTGGATGGCGGCAACGGTCTCATCGACGCCAACGGTCTTGGAGACGGCAATCAGGCGGGCGGCATCGTGAGAACGCCCCGCGCGATCGAGTGCGGCATAAAAGCGTTCGAGAATCTGCTCGCGGCGAGCGCGCATCAAGTCCAAATAATTATCCATTGCCAATCGCCTCCGCTAACAGCCATACAAGTAGTCCCATGCTAACGCAAGAGCGCGGCCCTGCATGTGCAAGGCCGCGCTCACTTAGGTATTTACAATCTTTCGACGAACGGAGCTACCCTACTCCTCGTCATCCTCGGTATCGTCCTCGTCCTCGAGGTGCTCGAGCAGGTAGCGAAGACCCTCGCTCACCTCGTTAGCGGGCACCTTGGCAACAAAGCGCGCATCGACAGCTGGCCTCATGATGACGCCCTCGCCCGAAGGCACGCGCATGCTCTCGAGCTCATCCTCGTCCGTACGGGCGATATCGCCGGCGTTCATGCGCTGGCCGGTCAAAAGGAAGGTCAGACGGCAGGCGGCATCGATGGAAATCGAGGCGATGCGATCGAGGTAGCGCGAAACCATGATGGCGCGGCGCAGATCGTCATAGTTGCTGTCGTCGTCCATAAACTCTCCCGCGTCCATGCGGTTGAAGGTACGGAAGAACTTCTCATAGGCCGCATGCACCGGCTCGTCCTCGACGGCCAGGTTGCAGATGATGGACATGTCGTTGGTGACGAGCGCGGAAAGCGACGAGCCCAGCACCTGGTATACGGCTTCGGCCTCGGCCTCAACCGTACCGACGAGCTCCTGGGGCAGCGAGATATCGGCCTTGACCATATGACGCGTGGCGCGGCAGATCTGGCGAACCTTATCGGTCATGCGCTGCAGGTTAAAGTCGACGTAGATGATTGTCTGCAGCAAGCGGAAGTCGGAGGCGACCGGCGACTGCGTAGCGATCAGGTTGTAGCACACGGCCTCCAGGTTGGCGCAGCGCGCGTCAATCGAAAGCGTGCGCTTCTTGGTCTTGGTGGCGAGCTTGCGGTCGTCGGTCACATAGGCCTTCACGGCGTCGTGAAGAGCCAGGTCTACAGCCTCGTAGATGCTCAACATCTCGTGACGAGCCTCGACGAGCTGACGGGAAAACAGTTTGCGCATGGTTCACTCCAATCAGTTGGGTGCGGTCATGCCGCCCGCACAGTGAATACGCACCGGACCAGGTCCGATCGGCTTGGGACTAGTCGCACCGATCAGCCAAAGCGGCCGGTGATATAGTCTTCCGTCCGCGAATCCACCGGGCTGGTGAAGATCGCGTCGGTTTGACCATACTCGATGAGCGTGGCGGGCTCGCCGGCAACCTCCTGCAAGAAGAAGGCGGTGTAGTCGCTAATGCGAGCTGCCTGCTGCATTGAATGTGTGACGATGATGATCGTCATCTCGGGCGCCAGCTCGGCCATCAGATCCTCGACCTTGGAGACGGACGTGGGGTCGATGGCGGAGCAGGGCTCGTCCATCAGAAGGACATCGGGCTGCACCGCGAGCACACGCGCGATGCACAGACGCTGCTGCTGACCGCCCGAAAGCGCCAAACCATCCTTGTTGAGCTGATTGGATACCTCTTTCCAGAGGTTGGCGCGCTTGAGCGATTCTTCCACGATGTCATCGAGGTCGCTTTTGCTAGTCACGCCCTGCAGACGAGGGCCAAAAGCAACATTCTCGTAGATGGATTTAGGGAACGGGTTGGGCTGCTGAAAAATCATGCCCACGCGGCGGCGAAGGTCGACCGGGTCGACGCCCTCGGCATAGATATCGTTGCCGTCGAGCGTCATGGTGCCCTCGACGCGCGTGCCCTCGATAAGGTCGTTCATACGGTTGATACAGCGCAAAAACGTCGATTTGCCGCAGCCCGAAGGGCCGATAAACGAGGTAATGGCGTTTTTGGCGATGTTGAGGTCGAGCCCCGTCAGCGCATGAAAGTCACCGTACCAAAAGTTGAAATCCTTGGCCGTGATGGCCGCTTGCTCCAGCGTGGGAGCGGACTGATAGACGGACATGGGACTCCTTAACTAGCGGCGTTTGCGCGACAGATAACGCGCAAACAGGTTGAAGGCCAGAATAATCGCCATCAGCAAAAGCGCGGTGCCGTAGGCTGCGTTCATGTTGATGCCGTCATTGGCAAGCAGATAAAGGTGAACGGTCATGGGGCGACCGGAATCGAGCGGCGAAATAGGCAGGTTGATGGCCTGGCCCATGGTGTAGAGCACCACGGCGGTCTCGCCGATGGCGCGGCCGATGGCAAGTACGATGCCGGTGGCGATGCGGCCAAAAGCCGAAGGAAGCACGATCTTGGAGACGACCTGCCACTTGGTGGCACCCAGGCCATATGCGCCCCAACGGATATAGCGCGGAACGGCGCGGATTGCCTCCTCGGTGGTACGCATGACAATGGGCAGCATCAGAAGTGCGAGCGCCAGGGCGGCCGAAACCATCGAAAGACCCAGGCCCATGGCCTCGACAAACAAGGCGTAGCCAAAAAGGCCCATAACAATGGAGGGCACCGAGGCCAGGGCATCGGCAGCATAGCGAATGATGTCGACAACCTTGCCCTGCTTGGCATATTCAGCCAGATAGACAGCAGCCAAGACGGCAACCGGCGTGCAGATGAGCATGGCGAGCGCCGTCACGTAGACGGTCGAGACGATAGTGGGCCAAATGCCGCCCTCGGCGTTTACTCCCTGCGGCCAGCCAAAGATAAAGTCGAGCGAGATGTGCGGCAGACCGTTGATAACTACATAGGCGATGATGGCGACCAGCACCAGCGTGGTGATATAGGCCGCGGCACGAAACACGCCGAGCATAATCTTGTTGGACAGATCCTTGTTGATGCGGCCCTTCTTACCATGGGAAAGGGCACGCTTGATGCGTTCGCGCGACGAGGTCGTATCGACCGTCGTGTCAACGGAATCGGACATAGCCTACCCCCTCTTCTTCTTGGAAATCAGACGGACGATGCCCACCAATGCGGCGGAAATGATAAACAGGACCACGCCCATGCCAAACAGAGCCGAGCGGTGCAGGCCCGAGGAATAGCTCATGTCGAGCGCGATCTGGCTCGTGAGCGTCGAGATGGGGCTCGAGATGCTGTCCGGGATGACCGGAGCGTTGCCAACGACCATGAGCACGGCCATGGTCTCACCGATGGCACGACCCATGCCCAAGACAATCGCATCGACGATGCCCAACTTGGCTGCAGGCAGCACGACCTTGTAGATGGTCTGCCACTTGGTGGCACCCATGGCATAGGATGCCTCGCGAATGCCCATGGGAATGGAATTGAGGGCATCGATGGTGAGCGTGGTGATGGTGGGAACGATCATGATGGCGAGCACGAACCACGCCGTCAGCGCACCAAAGCCAAGACCGCCGGTCAGCTGCGCGATAAACGGACGGATGATGACCATGCCAAAGAAACCGTAGATGATGGAGGGGATACCCGCCAGCAGGTCGACGGCGGGGCTGATGAGACTGCGCACGCGCTTGCCGGCGATCTCGACCAGATACACGGCCGTGCCCACACCCAGGGGCACACCCATGGCGAGCGCACCGACCGTCACCAGACCAGAGCCCGCCAGCAGCGACATGATGCCGTAGTGGCCCTCGGAGGGCGCCCACGTAAAGCTAAAGAAGTCCGCCAGACCGATGTCGGTAAAGACGGGCAACGCCGAGTACGTGGTAAAGACAAAAATCAGGATGACGGTAACGACCGCCAAGAACGCGCAAGCAAAGAAGATCCACTGCAGCGCCTTCTCTTTGAGATAGGTGCTGCGCGACACCAACGCCAACTCACGCTTTTTTGGCGCCTGAGCCTCTCGCTCAATCTGGGGGGTTTCCTGTGCTTCCATGCTACTCACTCCCCTTTCCGTCGTTGGTGACGGGAATAAAGCCCGCCTCGCGAATCTGCTTGTCCATCTTCTCCGACGTCACATAGTCAATGTAGTCCTGTGCACGCTGCGAAGGCGTACCCTTCACAAAGAAGTAAAGGTCGCGCGAGATGGGGTAGCCGCCACTTGCGACCGTCTTCTCGGATGCCTCGACATGGTTGACCGAAACAGCCTTAACCGAAGTCTTAGCGTTGAGGCTCTCGACAAAACCCAGCGAGATGTAGCCAATGGCACCACGCGAACGGGACACGACATCGCGCACCTGGCCCGTGCCCGAAAGAACGGCAGAGCGACGATCGAACGGCGTGCCGTCCATCACGATGGTACGGAAGGCCTCGCGCGTACCGGACGCCTCATCGCGGTTAATAACCTGAATCTTCAGGTCCTCTCCGCCGACTTCCTTCCAGTTGGTAATCTTACCGGCGTATATGTCGCGAAGCTGCTCGGTCGAGAGGTTGTCGACCGGATTATCGTCGTTCACGATGACTGCGATGCCGTCGTGCGCGATTACAATCGGGGTCAGGCCCAGGTTCTGCTCGTCGGCATTGAGGCCACGAGACGAGCTGGCGATGTCAGCCGTGCCGTTGCTGACGGCCTCGATACCGGCAGAAGAGCCAAGGCCAGAGACGAGCACGTCGGTGCCGGTCTCCTCCTTAAAGCCCTCGGCCGCAATCTCGGCAATGGGAAGGCAGGTGGTCGAGCCGGCCACGGTGATAGAAGACGTGGAAGATCCCGAGGAGCAGGCACACAGCGTAAGCGTGAGCACTGCCGCGCTTAGGACCGATGCGATCTTTCTCATAGCATCACGCCGATCGCAGCATGGCGCCCACAGGTGCCGCCCTCGTTGCGGTAGGAATAAAAGCGGTCGTTATGACGAACGGTGGAGAGCTTGGCGTCCACAATGCCGTTCGCTTCGACGCCGGCGTCCATCAGCGCCTCGCGAATGGCGGCGGAAAGATCGAGCATACGAGAAGCGGCAGCATCGATGCACGCGAACTCGGAGGCAAAGCGGTCCATAAGTTCTTGGGACACCTCGTACTCGTCACCCAGGATATGAGGCCCAATATAGGCAGAGATGTCGTCTGGCTTGCAGCCAGCCGCCTCGCAGAGCGCTTGGCACGCCTTGGCGGAAATGCGCGCAATCGTGCCCTTCCAGCCAGAATGCACCACGGCAAAGCCGCCGGGAGCCACCAGCACAACGGGAACACAATCGGCAAAGCAAAGCATCACGGGCACCTCATGCGCCGTGCAGACGAGGGCATCGCAGCCCTCGGCAATCTGCTCGCGAATGTTCTCGAGATCATCGGCGCCGTTCGAGGTCACCGTCACGACATTGTCACCGTGTACCTGATTGGGGACAAGCAGGTTGTGCTCGCACTCGGCGGCACCCATGGCCTCGAGTACGCGGCGACGATTTTCTTGAACGGCAAAGGGGCCATCGCCAACATGCGAGCCCAGATTGAGTGAGGAGTACGCATCTTCGGAAACACCGCCAGTGCGTTCGGTGAAGGCAAAGCGGACATCGTGCGTCGCGCCCTCTACCAACGTAACTCCATCATGGTCGACACGCGAAACGTTGTCCGCACGTGCTGCCATACTAAAGCCTCCTAATAACACAAGTATCGCGGCCAAGCCGCAGCAGTCCGTGCCATACGGCTGCCATACTTCTACAAAAGGATACCCGCAGCGGTAGGGACCAAACGTAAGGGGAACGTAAAGAGATTGGAGGCTTTCGTTTACAAACGAGAAACAAAACGGGGTGCATCCAAATGGATACACCCCGTGCAGGTCGTTGAGAAAAACGAACTAGAAGCTACCACGCTTAAGGAAGTCGGGAAGCTCGAACTGGTCGTTACCAAAATTGGGAAGTTCCGTACCGCCGACGTTGCGGGTCGGGGCAGACTGAGCCGAGTTTGCAGCGGGAGCGGTACGCTGAGGCTCGGCAACGGAAGCCTTGCTCTGGGACTGCTGGGCAGCGAAGAGCTCGTCCTGACGGTTGACATTAGAGTCGGAGAAGCCCGTAGCGATAACGGTGATGCGCACCTGATCGCCCAGGGACTCGTCAACAACGGTACCAAAGATGATGTTGGCCTCGGGATCGACGGCGTTGGCGACAACGTCGGCAGCGTCGCTGATCTCTTGGATGCCCAGATCCTTGGAGCCGGCGATGGAGAGCAGGACGCGCGTAGCACCATCGATAGAGCTCTCGAGCAGCGGGCTGGAAATAGCCTGCTGGGCGGCGTCGACGGCACGGGTGTCCCCAGAAGAAGTACCGATACCCATCATGGCGGTGCCGGCCTGCTTCATGATGGTCTTAACATCAGCGAAGTCCAGGTTGATGATGCCCGGGACGGTGATGAGGTCGGTAATGCCCTGGGTGCCCTGGGAAAGGACGCCATCGGCAATCGCGAAGGCCTCGAGCATGGTGGTCTTCTTCTCGGCGATGTCGAGCAGCTTGTCGTTAGGGATAACGATCATGGTGTCGACGCAATCGGAAAGGGTCTTAATGCCCTCTTCGGCGCTCTTCTTACGCTTGCGGCCCTCGAAGGTGAAGGGCTTGGTCACGACGGCGACGGTCAGCGCACCGACCTCGTTCATCGCGATATCGGCAACGATGGGAGCGGCGCCGGTGCCGGTGCCACCGCCCTCACCGCAGGTGATGAACACCATGTCGGCGCCAGCGAGTGCCTCGGCAATGTCATCGCGGGACTCATCGGCAGCCTTGCGACCAACCTCGGGGTTGGCGCCAGCGCCCAGGCCGCGGGTAAGGTCGGTGCCGATGTGGACCTTGATATCGGCATCAGAGATCGCGAGCGCCTGAGCATCGGTGTTGATGGCAACAAACTCGACGCCACGAATGCCCTCTTCGATCATTCGATTGACCGCGTTGGTACCGCCGCCGCCGACGCCGACCACCTTAATGACGGCAAGGTAGTTGTTGATCTCTGTCTCGTGCATGTCGGTCCTCCGAACAAAGGTTATAGCCATAGCATGGGTTGACCCCTGCGCACATTAACCTTCAGGTTGAAAGTAAATGCAAAGGTAAACCGTATTATGTTTGCACATTATGAACGTATCAGTCAAATAATTGACCGTGAAAACCAAACAAACCAGATAAACGGCGTGGTATGGCCCCTCAACAAAGCCACGCACCGACGCTAAGCGGTCGGTGCGTTTCTAAACGTATAGTTGCCGGGAGACCGAACGTTAATGTAGGTTACGCCCTCTACCTGCGACAGAAGCTTGGTCACGACGCGTTCCTTCTTGGCGATATCATCAGAATCGCCCAGCGAGACCTCAACGCCATTATCAAGATTCGCCGAGATGGCCTCGACCGAAGGTATAGAAATATCCTTGATCTGCGCCAAGAATTCGCCGGAAAAACCACGCACGTAATCCAGGCCCGCTTTAACGGCCTTGGAAGAAACAGCCCGCCCCGAGACCGGCTCGACATCAGCCGAGACATCGGTAAGCAGCACGGCCCCGTAGTGCTTGGCCAGCGCCAACGCAGCATCGATACCGCTCAACGTGTTGGCGCCCTCACCCGAAGTGACGACATTTCCCTGGTCGTCCACCTCCACAGAGGTCGAAAGCGGTGCGATCCAGGTGTCATCGTCTCCGATGGCCCAGGCAAGATCGTCGGAACTTATATAAGCGATCGCGGTGACCTTGCGCTCCGTCGGCGTAATGACGAGCGTGTGGGGAAACTGCCGTTGAACGTCCACGCCCGAAACCCACGGGTTCTGCTTGAGATCTTCGGTAATCTGGTCGGGATTTACGTTGAAGAGCGATGTGTTCTCGGGCAGACTGATCAGCTGCATGGCATCGTGCTTGGTCACATGCTCGCTGCCCTCGATCTGAATATCGGTAGCGGCAAACAGGCCGGAATTGATAACGACGATGGCAACGACGGCAAGCACGGCCACAGCCGCCAAGATACCGCCCACGATTTTGCCCTTGCCCTTAACGGCAGAGGCGGCCTCGGACGTCTTACTCGCCATGGCGCCAAGCGACGACAGCGGATTGATACCCTTATTGGTCGCAGGTGCCTTAGTGGCGGGCACCGACGTCAACGAGCGCGGCTTGGCAGCGCCCAACGTACGACCGGGATGCGTCGCTTTAGCCCCCAGCGAGGGCTTGGGCGTCACTATGGGGCGAGAGGGCTTGGCACCCATCGCCGACTTAGACGTCACCGAGGGGCGCGGAGCCGGGTGAACCGTCTTTTTTGCGGCAGGGCGTCCACCAAGTTGCGAGCCGACGACCGGACGTTTGGCGGACCGTACGGATCCAGCGGGCTTGGGGGACACAGGGGGCTTGCGTTGAGGCTGGACGGGTGCGCCGGAACGCCCTCCGGCGCGGCGGAAGGTAGGTTTCGATGCTCTAGAAGCCGAGGAATTTGACTTCCGGTCTGAGCTCGATGCCATACGCCTCCCTTACCTTTCCGTGCACATGCCTGATAACCGCGGCCACGTCATCGGCCGAGGCGGTACCGTTATTAACGATAAAATTAGCGTGTACGGGCGAAACTTCCGCACCGCCAACCGAAAAACCCTTTAATCCACAATCCTCAATCAGCTTGCCAACGCTCGCGTCGGGTGGATTGCGAAAGACCGACCCGCAAGAAGCGCGACCCATGGGCTGCGTGCGTTTGCGCCTCGTCAGGTACCGCTCCATACGCTCGCGAATGTCGGCCTTAGGCGCAGGCTTGAGCTTAAGCACGCACTCGAGAATAATCTCGTTGCGCGGCAGGCTGCACTCACGGTAGCCCCAGGCAATCTCGGACCCCGCATAATGCTTAATGCCGGATGCCGGGTCAAACGTGACCACATCCTCGACAAGCGAACCTATCCACTCGGTACGCGTACCGGCGTTCATAGATACGGCGCCGCCGACCGAGCCGGGGATGCCAACCGCAAACTCAAGGCCCGAAAGCCCGCGCGACAGGGCATCGTTGACCAAACGTGCGAACATAACGCCCGCGCCAACGGTCAGCGTGCAACCGTCCTCGGCAACAACGGTGCGCTGAAACTCACGCCCCAGCGAAATGACGGCGCCGCGATAGCCCGCATCGGCAACGAGCAGATTAGATCCCTTGCCGATAATGACCCACGGCACCTGCTCACGGTCGAGTACTGCCACGGCACGACGAAGGGCATGATAGCTATGGCACGTCACGAAGAGGTCGGCCTTGCCGCCGATACGATAACTCGTATGACGCGCAAGGCGTTCATCCTCGACTACATCCGTGTCAATCATGCCCGAAAGCGCCATGACGGCGTTAAACAGACCCATAGGGGCTAAGCGTCTTTCTTGGCAGTCAGATACTCGATGAACTCAGGGCCAACGGTCGTAACGTCGCCGGCGCCCATAGTAAGCAGCAGATCGCCCTCACCTACCATCTTCTCGAGCTCACGATTGAGCTCGAGACGGCTGGAGCAGTACACGACCTCCTTGCCAGGGTGCTTGGCGCGCACAGTATCAGCGAGCATCTTGGAGGTAACGCCCGGAATCGGCATCTCGCCGGCAGAGAACACATCGATGAGCAGCAGCTTATCGGCATTGGCGAAGGCATCGGCAAAATCATCGCACAGCGCCTGCAAACGCGAATAGCGGTGCGGCTGGAACACGACGTCAACATGCTTATAGCCCAGCGACGAGGCGGCGGCAAGCGTCGCCTTGATCTCGGTGGGATGATGGCCGTAGTCATCGACCACGGTGATGCCGTCAATATCGCCCACATGGGTAAAGCGGCGGCGGACGCCCTCAAAGCTCGAAAGCGCCTCGGCTGCGGCGTCGACGTCGAGACCCAGGACATGGGCAACGGTTAGCACTGCCGTTGCGTTGAGCATGTTGTGGCGACCGGGGTTGCTCTTGATCTCGACAGCATGCTCGGTCCCATCCTCAAAGCGAACGATAAAGTCGCTCTGAATGCCCTTGACATCCGGATGCACGCAGACGACGTCGTTGGTTTCGGCAAAGCCATAGGAAAGCACGTGGCGGCCCGTCGACTTGGCGAGTTCGACCAGATGCGGGTCCTCACCGCAAACGATGACGGTACCGCTCTCTCCAACCAGGCCCATAAACTTGGCAAAGGTGGCCTCGATCTCCTCGATGCCCGAGTAGTGGTCGAGATGGTCGGCCTCGACGTTGGTCACGATGACCACGTTGGGGTTCAGGAACAGGAACGAGCTGTCGGACTCATCGGCCTCGGCGACAAAGTAGTCACCCGAGCCGTTCTTTCCGTTGGTATCGTAACCCTCGACGATACCGCCGATCAAAAAGCTGGGATCCAGACCCATGCGGTCGAGCATGGTGGCACACATCGAGGACGTCGTGGTCTTGCCGTGCGTACCGGCAACAGCGATGGTGGTGTAGCCGTGGCCCAGAGCCGAGAGCATCTTGGCACGGGGCCACACAGGAATACCGAGCTCGCGAGCACGCACAAGCTCGGGGTTGGACTCGGGAATAGCGGTAGAGACCACGACCACGTCAGGCTTGACCTCATCGATCGTGGCGGCCTCGTGGCCCACATGAACCTTCACGCCAGCACGGGTAAGCTGACGAATGTAGCGCGAGGTCTTAAGGTCGGAACCGGTAACGGCATAGCCGCGCTCGTGCAAAACGAGAGCAATGCCGCTCATGCCGGCGCCACCGATACCGATAAAGTGGGCGCTCTTGAACTCGGGCGCGGAGGTTGCAGTCTGGGAATCAGCCATGTGCTCGTGTACTCCTTGCGTAAACACTGCCTGTAACCCGTTAACTGTACCGCACCTACCTCATCCGCGCGAGCGCAAGCTCGATATCCCGTCCAACTAACGCAAACCCTCTACCGCATCGGCCAAAAGTGCGGCGGCGCGGTCCTGAGCCAACCCGCGCGCCGCCTGACGCATGGCATCGCGCGCTGCGGCGTCATCGACCAGATGCAGCAGCTCCTCGGCAAACGCCGGAGCATCGATATCGGCATCGGCACAAAGCACGCCGGCACCGGCATCGACCAGATAACGCGCATTGGTCGTCTGGTGGTCGGCCGTGGCATGCGGATACGGCACGAGTACCGAAGGCACGGCGAGGGCGGCAATCTCGGCCACGCTCGAGGCGCCGGAGCGCGAGAGCACCAGGTCAGCTGCAGCTAGCATGTCGCCCATGTTGTCAATGTAGGGCTGGACGCGATAGCGCTTCATCTCATCGGACGTCAGCGCCAAAGCACGCTCGGTGTCCTCAAAGCCGTCGGCTCCCGTCGAATGCAAAATGTAGAGATTCTCGCGGGTCAGCAGCTCACTCTTGAGCGAGGCTACGCGCTCGTTGAGATGCTGGGCACCGAGCGAACCGCCAAAGACGAGCAGCAGCACAGCGTCCTCGGGCACGCCAAGTGCCTCGCGGCCGCGGGCGCGATCGCCCTCAATGACCGAGCGGCGCACCGGATTACCGGTCATGAGCACATGCTCGGGGTCGCCCCCGCGCTCAAAGACAGAGCGCGCAGCCGGCACCGAGATACACACGCGGGCAGCATGGGAGCTCATCATCTTATTGGCCAGGCCCGGAACAGAGTTCTGCTCGTGCAGCAGATACGGAACGCCCGCATCCTTGCACCAGCCCAGCAGCGGGACCTCGACGTAGGCACCAAAACCGATAGCAGCATCGGGCTTGCCAACCTTTGAGAAATGGCTGGCGAGCGAGCGCTTGGCCTTATTGACGCGCCACAGCGAGCTCAGCGCGGTCCAAGGACGGGAGCGGTCGAAGCCCGTGACCGTGATAGGTACAAAATCGAACCCGGCCTCGGGAACCAAACGGCCCTCGAGCTTGTGCGACTGGCCCACGAACACAACATGATGTCCGCGGTCGCGCAACTCCTCAGCCAAGGCAAGCGCAGGGTTGATATGTCCCGCCGTGCCGCCGGCTGCGATAGCAACGGTCATCCTATCGGTCATGATAATCCCTTCGTACGCGCGGTCCCTGATCGTCGGTGCGCAGACGCGCCGACGGGTCCGAATTCAAATTGATTCGATTATATCCGCCGCCCGAGCTTCGGGGGTTCGGGCGTTGGGGACGCCCCTGCGGAGCCGTTCGCGGGCGCGGACGAGCCGCCGGCTCGGACGCAGAGCCATCCAAGACGGTAAAACCGTTGCGCGAAGGGCGATCGCCGCGCACATGGGGCACGCCGGCGGTGCTCTCGTCCATAACGGCAAAGCTCTCGCGGCGACGGTCGTACTCATCACGACGGGCGCTCTCGTGCGAGACGCGCAAGATCAGCCCCGCAAGCATAAGCGATACGATAATCGACGAACCGCCGTAGCTGATAAACGGCAGCGGTTTGCCCGTCATGGGAAACACGTTGAGGATGCCCAGCGCATTGATCAAAAACTGTACCGCGAGAATGACTGCGGAACCCGATGCCATGAGCGCTCCGCGACGGTCCGCAGCCTGCTCGGCAATGCGAAACGCTGAGTAAATCAGCATCGCAAAGACCAGGAAGAGCAGCGCGGTCCCGACAAAACCGACCTCCTCGCCGATAATGGCCAGAATATAGTCGTTGTGTGCCTCGGGCAGATACGAATACTTCATGGTGGAGTTACCGATGCCGCGGCCGAACAAGCCGCCCGAAGCAAACGCCATGATGGCAAGCGTTGCCTGATAGCCATCGCCATACTCGTCGGCCCAAGGGTTCAGGGCAACCTGAACACGCACCATGCGGTACGGCTCTGCAACAAGCGCAAACACACTCACGACAATGACGAGAATGATCACGCCGATGATAAACTTGGGGTCTAGGCCCGCAAATAACGCCATACACATGAGGGTCAGCGAGATGATCAAGACGGTGCCATAATCGGGCTGGATAAAGATCAAAAAGAGCGAAATGCCCAAGTAGACGACCATCTTACGAAGGAACTCGTTGATGTTGCCACCGGGCGAAAAGAAACGGTCGAGTATGATGGCCGAATACGCGATGGCAAACGGCTTTAAAAACTCAGACGGCTGGAACTGAATACCGGCGATGTTGAGCCAGCGCGTGGCGCCACGGCTGCCACTGCCGACAAGAAATACCGCAAACAGCAAGAGAATCATGCCGATAAGGAAGATCCTAAGTACATTTTCCCCAAACCAGCTGTCCGGCAAGACGCGAACGATCGCAACCATGGCAAGCACGCCAACCCCGGCAAAGGTAGCCTGTCGAACCAGGAAATACGTCGCCGAGCCGTTCTCGTGCAATGCCTCGACCGATGACGCCGAGTACACCATCAGCAGACCAAAGCACACTAAAGTAAACAGGCACGCCATGAATATCAAACGAGGGCGCATGATGCGGGCGGGGACGCCGGCAATATAGCGTTCGCTGAGCGTCTGCCCGCCGCGACCGGAACGCGGCGTACTGCGCTGCGAGGAAGCACGGTCCGAGTCGGGCCTCCTCATATCTTGTCGGGGGCTCTCCTCTCTCACCGGCGGCCCCTATTCCATTTGCGATTTCGCTGCGGCGGCAAGCTGGGCCACGTAGTCCTTAAACACGCGGCCGCGCTCCTCGTAGCCCGAGAACTCATCGAACGAAGAACAGGCGGGAGAAAGCAGGATCACATCGCCTCGGCTCGACAGCGAACGGGCAACGTCGACGGCGTCGCGCAGGTCGTCAGCCTGAGCGATATCAACGTCACCATCGACATCGGCCTCGTCCATAGCGGCGGTAAAGCGCTCTCGCGCATCGCCAAAACAGACGACCGATCGCACGTTGTCCATGACAACGCGGGCGAAGGACTCGAGTGGCGTGCCCTTATCGTGACCACCGAGCAGCAAGATCACGTCGTCGTCGGGAAACGCCGTCAGGGCCTTTTCGACCGCATCGGTGTTCGTTGCCTTGGAATCGTTGACGTAGCGCACGCCATCGATCTCGCCACAGGGCTCAACGCGGTGCTCCAGCGGCTGGAATGAGGCCAGGCCGCGACACACACCGTCGACATCGGCACCGACGGCCAGGGCAGCCGTGGCAGCGCACAGGGCATTGATGACATTGTGATGTCCGGAGATTTTGAGCTCGGACGTGGCGATGAGCGGGGTCTCGACGCCCTTCAGGCGAATGACCATCTTGCCATCGCGCACAAATGCGGCGTCCTCGCCCGCAGGCTCGTCAAAGGCGACCTTGCAGATGCGACGACCCGGCGTGTAGACATACTCATCGAATTCATGGATACCGGCATCCTCGACGTCGATAACCACAAGGTCATCATCGACCATATTCTCGAAGAGCTTAATCTTGGCGAGCGCATAGTTCTTATGGCTCTTGTGCCAGCCCAGATGGTCGGGGGTAATGTTGAGCAGCACCGCCACACGGGGGTGAAGCTCGGTCGTCGTTGCGATCTGATAGCTCGAAAGCTCAGCTACAAACCACTCGTTATGCGCGCGGTCGTCGATTTCGTTCACCGGAGGCTCACCGATATTACCGACAGCAACGCTCGCCTCGCCCGCTGCCTTAAGCAGGTAGTCGGTCAGCGACGTGGTGGTTGTCTTGCCGTTGGTGCCCGTAATGGCGATCCAATTTTGGGGAGACAGGCGGTAGGCAAACTCGGGCTCACCCATGATCTGGACAGCGTGATCGCGGCCAGCCTTAAAGAATGACGAGAACTCCGAGATGCCCGGACACGTCACACATACATCAAACGCGCCCTCGACCTGCTCGGTTCCGTAGACAAACGATACCCCGCGCGCCTCGAGCGAGCGCGTGGCATCATTGGGCTCGGACGTGCCGCCACCGTACACGGTAACGGTACTCACGCGCTCGGGGTGCGCAAGCGCCCAGCGAGCGACATCAAGACCGGACTTACCCTGGCCCAAGACGAGCAGGCTAAAGGAATCTGCAAGAGGCATGAAAGACCACTATCCCAACTGGAAAAACAGGGCAAGGCCCAGAGCGCCAAAAGCGGCAGCGACAATCCAAAAACGGATGACGACCTTAGTCTCGGCCCATCCCTTCTTCTCGAAATGATGATGAATGGGCGCCATAAGGAAGACGCGCTTATGCGTAAAGTGGAAGTAGACGACCTGAATCATGACCGACAGGGTCTCGACGATAAACAGGCCGCCGATGATGAGCGAGACGACCTCGGTGTTGGTCATAATGGACGTGCAGGCAAAGGCCGCACCCAAGGCAAGAGAGCCGGTATCACCCATAAAGATGCTCGCCGGATAGCAGTTGAACCAAAGGAAGCCCAGGCAAGCACCAGCACATGCGGTACAGAAGATAGACAGGTTTACGTCACCGTGCAAAAACGCCATGGCAGCCATGGCAAGCATGGCAATCATGGAGGTGCCACCGGCAAGGCCGTCCAGGCCATCGGTCAGGTTCACGGCATTAGAAAGACCGGCGATCATCAGCCAGCAAAAGACGATATAGAGCCACGGAAAGGTAAGGCCACCAATGGTGGTCGAGAAGATACCGAGGTCAATCGTCAGACCGCCGGGAAAACGAATCTCGGGGGCAACGCCGCACCAGCTGACGGCAAGCACGGTAAACGTAACGCAGATGATGGTGAGACCGATCATCTTGGCGTGGGGCGTCAGGCCGAGCGAACGACCGTGCGTGACAGAGGTCAAATCGTCGATAAGGCCCAGAACGCCGGTTGCAAGCGTGGCAAGCAGCACGAGCACAAGCTCGGTGGTGAGCTTGCCCATCAAAAGGCACGTCAGCGAAACGGCTACGAGAATGACAACGCCGCCCATGGTGGGCGTGCCCTGCTTAATCAGGTGGCGTTTGGGTCCATCGGCGCGGACCTGCTGGCCGATACCCTCGACCTTAAGAAGCTTGATCCACCACGGCATGAGCAGCAGCGCAATGGCGGCGGCGATGCCAAGTCCCAAAAAGGCCTGGTATGTAGGATACGCGGGGTTCCCGAACATGGGCTAGCACACACCTTCCACAAAGCGGTCGAGCTCGACAAAGCGAGAGCCCTTGACCAGCACAACGTCATGTTTCTCAAGTGCGCCGGCCATACGGTCGAGCACCTGCTGATAATCGGAGAACACCTGGATGCGGTCCTCGTCCATGCCCATCATGCGCGCGGCTTCGGCCATACGAGCGGCCAGCTCACCGCCCACGCACGCCAGCATATCGAGCTTCTTAGCCGCGGCATAGGCGCCCACCAGCTCATGCATGCGGGGGGCCTCGTCGCCCATTTCGCCCATCTCGCCCAGAATCGCCATTCGGGAGCCAGAACACGAAAGCGAGCACAGCAGGTCAAGGCCAGCAGCCATGGATTCGGCGCTGGCGTTATACGAGTCGTCGATAATGCGGGCACCGCCCTTGGCGTGTTTGATCTCCTGACGATGACCGGTAATCGCGATACCCCTAAAGGCAGCATCGATCTGCTCGGGGGTCACACCCAAACGATAGGCAACTGCGGCGGCCTTAACGGCATTGGGAACGGACTGGACGCCGGGAATGGCGAGCATGGTGTCAACGGACTCACCCATACCAAAGTCAAGCGTAAAGACCGGGCGGCCCTCGTCATCAATGTGAATGCCGCGGGCGCAAACCTCATCAACATCCGAAACACCCGCCAGCATCACGTCGATACCCGCGGGCTCGGCAAACGTCTCACGAATGAACGGGGTGAAGTCGTCTTCGCCGCCCAAAACCAGCAACGGGAGAAGGTCGTCAGCGGCACACATCCCCCCAACAATCTCGGACTTAGCGCGGGCGATATTCTCGCGACTTCCCAGGATTCCAATATGAGAGGTGCCGATCTTGGTCACGATGGCAAGGTTGGGATTGGCGGACCGAGAAAGGCGCTCGATCTCGTGAAAATGGTTCATACCCATCTCGAGAACCAGCACCTCGGTGTCGGCAGGAGCGGCCAAAACCGTGAGCGGCATACCGATCAGATTGTTGAAATTACCCTTGGTGGCCCAAACGCGATAGCGCTTGGCAAGCACTGCCGCAAGGACATCCTTGGTCGTCGTCTTACCGATAGAGCCGGTAATGCCAACCACGAGGCAGCCAAGCTGCGTGCGATAGGCATGTGCCAGGCGCAGCAAAAATTCCTCGGGATCATCGGTGTGTAGGATGGCGCAGCCCTTACGCTGAGCCAGCGATACAAGCTCGGCATTGGGCTCGCGCGTCATCACAACAGCGCCGGCGCCCGATTCGATGGCGCGGGAAGCAAAGTCGTTGCCGTCGACTTTTTCACCCGGAAAGGCAACAAAAATCGTGCCTTCCTCAACCTGGCGCGAGTCGATAACGCACCCACGGCATACCCGATCGGCTTCTCCCGTCACGGTCCGGGCCCCTGTTGCGGCCGCGAGGTTGTTGACGGCGATCTCTATCATTGCAGCTCCCCTGTAAACCTAATAATGCTATCGGCGTATTGTATCCCAGCGCCGCGCATGCGTGGTGCAGGGCATGTGAACACCCTCCAGATTAATCGACAGCCCTTTTCAGGATTGTAACCCCCTACTTGGTGCGTGGGATACCCAACACATCGAGCGCGTTAGCCATAATGACCTGGAACGGCACGGCGGCGGCATCCGAACCGCTCGGCGTTCCGTCGAGCGTGATATAGCACAAAACCTTGGGTGCTTGCGCCGGGGCAAACCCCATAAAGGACGACATGTAGCTCGCTTTGAGGTAGCCGCCTTTTTCATCGGCGCGCTCGGCCGTACCGGTCTTACCCGCCACGTCGTAACCATCGACGGCGCCCCCGACACCCGTGCCCTCGGAAACGACCGTCTGCATGCACGATGTCACCTGGGCGGCGGCATCCTCAGAAATCGCCTGCTCGCCCTCACCCCAGTCCTTCTCCTCTCCTTTGCTGGATTTATAAAAGTGCGGCGTCATCATCACGCCGTCGTTGGCAATGCCGCCCACGGCGCGCGCAATCTCGATCGGCGAGACAGACAGCGCTTGGCCAAAACTCATCGAGCCCAACGTGGCACCGTCATACTGGTCACGCTCCTTGACAATGCCAAGGCTCTCGCCGGGAAAATCGATGCCCGAACTGTGTCCAACGCCCCATTTGTCCACGTACGCGGCAAAATCGTCCGCGCCGATCTTATGCCCGACCAATACAAAGCCAACATTGGATGAGCGGCGCATCATCTCGCGCACATCCATGGTCATGGCGTAGTCACGCTTATCGGCATCGGTGACGGTATCGTCGCCGACCTTAATGCTCGCCGGCACCTCAAACGACGTACTCGAGCGCACGACGCCCAAGTCGAAACCCGCACCTGCAACGAGCGTCTTAAAGACCGAACCGGGTTCATACGCATCGGTGACCAAGCGCAAGTTCATATCCTCGGTCTTGGCGTTCTCCAAATTGGTCGGGTCGTAGGTCGGATACGAACAGGCGGCCAGAATCTCGCCGGTAGTAGGGTCTGTCACCAAAGCCGAACCGTTCTTGGCTTTGGTCTTCTCGACCGCCTCCGCCAGAGCGTCCTCTGCTGCACGCTGGATATTGACATCCAGCGTCGTCACGATGTCAACGCCATCGATGGCGGCAACCTTTTTATAGGCGCCACCCGCAATATAGCTATCGTCCCTCGCACGCTCTCGTACCAGCGTGCCGTTTGTTCCGGTCAGCAATTTGTCATATTGCTTTTCAAGTCCCGTTAGGCCCACGTTGTCAACGCTCACCACGCCTAGAACCTGCGAAGCCAGATTGCCGTATGGATACACCCGCTTCATCGCCTGCTCAAAGAGCACGCCGGGCAGATTTTTCTTCTTCAATGCCGCGGCATCGTCCTCGTCCACCTGGCGCTTGATATACACCCAGGTGCCATCGGACTGAACCAGCTTGCGGCAAGTCTTCTTATCGATTCCAGTCGCCTTAACCAAGGCCGATACCGTTTTATCGACATCCTCGATCAACTGTGGATTCACGGCGACATTGCTGCACTCGACCGACGACGTCAGCACGTTGCCGTTTCGGTCGTAGATCGTGCCGCGTTTGGCGTAAAGCGTCTCCGCAAGCAGGCGTCGAGCATCGGCGCGCCCGCGCAACTCATCGGCATTTACGATCTGGTAGTCGGTAAGGCGGATGGCGCCCGCAGCCAGGCCCAAACCGATACAACCCATGACGACATTACGGCGAGGCAATGGCGTCCCCGTAAGCCATTCGGTCGAAGATCGTCTATTCGATCTGCTATTGCGTACTTGAGGGTCATCCGAGCCGCGAAGGCGCGACGTTGGGTCGTTGCCACGATTCGACCCCAAGTTGTAAGATGACCGACCCGATCCTTGATAACCAGAACGTCCCTGCGAAGAGGGACGTCCCTGCCCGCGACTCCCGTCTGGACCGCGGCGATAATCATTTGTCATACTCAGCTACCGTCTTATTACTGGACAGCCGCAACCGAGCTAGCGCCCGCGGCTGCATCCTGCGAAAAATCAAGTGTAACGCTCTCGCTGGGCTCCACCATGCCATAAGCGCCCGCAAGATCGCGAATGCGTGTATCGGCACCATAAACAGAGTGCATGACCTCAAGGTCAGAGCTCTCATCGGTCGCCTTCTCGAGCGTGTTGGTAAGCTCGGCGTTGCTGTTGAGCACCTGGGCCGTAACGCTTGCAAGCGCCACGCGGGCGACGCCAATCGTCATGAAGATAGCCGCAATGATGCAAAACGTTTTAAGAACGCTCATGAAAACCGGGCTTACCGCCTGGTTTGCCTGACGGCCCGCGCCCGTGTAGACATCAAAGCGCGGTGTGCGCTGCTCACGAGGAGCAGCGGGCGCCTGCGGTGCCTCGCGGTAGGCGGGCATGGCGTTCATATCATAGGCGAGTGCTGCGTTTGAGGTGTTGTAGCCCATGATATGCCGCCTCCCATCCCGAGTACGTTGGTAGTGTGTTTAAGCTTCGTTTATGGTGCGAGCGGGAGGTCCAATATCGCGCGCGTAACGCTACAAGCGCTCCGCCACGCGGATTTTGGCTGATCTCGCCCGAGGGTTGCGCGCAACCTCATCGGGTTGGGCAACCAAGGGTTTGCGGGTGATGACCTTGAGTATCGGCACGTTGCCGCACACGCACACCGGAATCTCCGGCGGACACGTGCACCCCTGGCTCATCTCCTTAAAGTGGTTCTTTACGATACGGTCCTCGAGCGAGTGATACGAGATGACGCAGATGCGTCCGCCCGGGTTGAGCCACCTGGTGGCGGCGTCAAGTCCTCTCTCGAGCACATCGAGTTCATGATTGACCTCGATGCGAATGGCCTGGAAACTTTTCTTGGCCGGGTGTCCGCCATGCCGACGAGCGGCAGCCGGAATGCCAGCCTTGATGATCTCGACAAACTGACCGGTGGTTTCAATCGGTTCGGACTCGCGTCGACGCACGATCTCGCGTGCGATCTGCGAGGCGAACTTCTCTTCGCCATAGACGCGTAGAATCCGGGCGAGGTCGTGTTCGTTATAGGTGTTGATGACCTCAGCTGCGTTTAGGGTGTTGTTACCCGGATCCATCCGCATGTCCAATGGGGCATCTTCGTTATACGAAAAGCCCCTGCCAGGGATATCGAGTTGCGGTGACGAAACGCCCAAGTCGAACAGGAAGCCATCGACCCCGGGCACCTCGGCCGAGCAAAGCAGCTCGTCCAAGTCGCCAAAGTTGCCCTTCAGCAGCTGATGCGGGACGCCGGGGACCTCGCGGTCCAGACGGGCACCAGCGGCCTCGAGGGCCATGTCGTCCTGATCGACGCCAAGCAAAAGACCCGTCTCCCCCACCTGCGCGGCCATCTTTACCGAATGACCGGCACCGCCAAGGGTGCAATCGCAGACGACAGATCCGGTCTTTAGCTGCAGCGACTCAAGCACTTCGCCGAGCATGACAGGTTCATGCCGATATTCTTGTGTCAAGATCCCACGCTCCATCCGTTACTCATGCCTTGCCCTTACGAGAAGAAGAGGTCCAGCAGAGCCTCATCGTCATCGTCCTCATCGGCCGTAGCACGGTCCCAAACCTCGAGGTGGTCGTAGTTGCCCACAACCGTGACCTCGCGGTCGAGGTTCGCCTGCTTGCGGAGAGACTCAGAAAGACCGATACGACCGGCGCTGTCCACATCCATCGAGGTGGTGCGCTTGTTGATCGCCCTCATGAGTTTCTGGTCGTTGATGTCACGCGGGTTAAAACCCTCGTGGCCCTCACGACCCGCGAAGAGTCCTTCGACCCACTTATCGAAGGCCTCGGCAGAGAACACGTACAGAGCATCGACATCCAGGGCTTTGAACACGCGAACATGCTCTCCAAGCTCCTCGCGAAGGGGTGCAGGCAGGGACAGACGACCTTTTGCATCGAGATTGCGCTCGTATGCACCCGTCATTCCCATGTGCGCCCTCCCCTCGGTTACTCAGATGGCACGTACGCGGGGAACCACCCCGCCTGTCGACGTCATTAATAATATGGGGAACTGCCCCATTTTTCAACATCTTTCCCCACACCTTCCCCCACAATACCCCACCACTCCACCCTCTATATCCTGTAAAACACCCTCGTTCATATGTTCGAAAACACAATATGTTGTGTTTACAGCAAAGCCGGGATGCCATCTGTAGCAGCCCGGCTTTCAACCTCAACCTTCAAGTTGACCTTGAGGCGAATTTTGTGTCCCTTTGCGCGCCGTTCACATCGCCCCCCAAACTTCCCCACCAACGTCACGCGCGACCCACCGGCGCATCGGCGCAAGACAAAAGATGGGGCGGACCCCAGATTGCCGATACGCGCACAAAACCGCGTCACGACAACCTGGGGTCCGTCCCCCATTAGTTGTAAATATGCAGGTCAAAGAGTCGCTAGCGATGCGCCAACGGATGAGCCGCCAGGTAGACCTCGGTCAGCTGCGTGCGGTCGACATGCGTGTAGACCTGTGTGGTCGAAATGTCGGCATGTCCCAAAATCTCCTGTAGCACGCGCAGGTCGGCACCGCCCGCAAGCATATGGGTCGCAAAGGAGTGACGCAAGGTATGAGGATGAAGTCCCACCAGTCCCACCTGACGCCCGTATCGCTCGCATATGACATGAACACTCTGACGCGACAGGCGACCACCGTTCTTATTTAAAAAGACTGCCGGCGTCTTTGACCCGCGGGCATGAGCGGCCAGGCGCCGACGCCCATCAGCAATATATTGAGCCATAGCCCGTGCGGCACTTCCCACGAGTGGGGCAAGCCGCTCCTTCGAGCCCTTGCCGCGCACCAGCACAAAGCCGTCGTCAAAATGGACGTCGCCCACATCGAGCCCCACCAACTCGCTCACGCGCAGGCCACATCCATAGAGCACTTCCAAAATGGCATGGTCCCGAAAACCCATCTCCCCTTCCGGGAAATCTTGGTCGAGGAGCGCCGAGACATCCCCTACCGAGAGACACTCCGGAAGGCGCTCCGCCTTTTTGGGCAGGCGCAGTGCAGCCGTCGGGTTTTGGGCGACGATTCCATCGCGAACCAAAAAGGCATGCAAACCTTTCACGGCCGCAACTGCACGCTCCACCGAGGCATCGGAGTAGCCCCCGTCGCGCCGATCACCGACAAAACCCTCTATTATCTGACGGTTCACGCCTTCAAAGGACTCAACACCGGCCCGCTCCAGGTAGGAACAGTAAGTCGTCAAGTCACGACGATATGCCGCGATCGTATTGCGCGCCAAGCCTCGCTCGACCGCAAGGTAATCAAGATACTCCCCCGTCACCGTATCGAGCAACGAGGGAGTATCTTCGGTATGTCTTTCGTTCGCTGACACCCTTAGTCCGTCGCGAGGTTCATGGGCGTCACCTGCAGGCGATCGACACCCTCGTGCTGGCCAATCGAGGCGCGCACGAACTCGCGGAACAGAGGCTGCGGCTTGGTCGGACGGCTCTTAAACTCGGGGTGGGCCTGGGTGGCCACATACCACGGATGCACGTCACGCGGCAGCTCGACCATCTCGACCAGACGCTCGTCAGGCGAAAGACCCGAGATAACCAAACCCGCGTCCTCGAGCTGGTCGCGGAAGGCATTGTTGAACTCAAAGCGATGACGGTGGCGCTCATAGACAAGCTCCTCGCCATAGGCCTCGCGCGCAAGGGTATCGGCAGCGAGCTTGCACGGATAGGCGCCCAGGCGCATGGTGCCGCCCTTCTCGGTCACGTCCTCCTGCGAGCTCATCAGGTCAATTACGCTAAACGGACCGTCCGGATCGAACTCGGAGGAGCTAGCGCCGACAAGGCCGACCACGTTGCGGGCAAACTCGCACACGGCGACCTGCATGCCCAGACAAATGCCCAGATACGGAATCTTATGCTCGCGAGCAAACTCGGCAGCAAGAATCTTGCCCTCCAGGGCACGCTTGCCAAAGCCGCCGGGCACCAAAATGCCCGATGCGTCGCCCAGCACCTCGGAGACGTTCTGCTCGTCGAGGCTCTCGCCGTCGACCAGCTGCACGTCCACATGACGATCATAGAAAACGCCTGCATGATGCAGGGCCTCGATGACCGACAGGTAGGCATCGGGGAGCTGGGTGTACTTGCCCACAACGGCGATCTTGACCTTGTCGGCATGGTGGTTGGCATGATTCTGTTTGCGCAGGAACTCGTTCCACTCGCTCATGTCGCGCTCGCGCGGGTCCAAGCCCAGGCGCTCGCAAATGCGCAGGTCAAAGTCCTGCTCGGCGAGCAGCTGCGGCACGTCGTAAATACTCGCGCAATCTTCGTTGGTAAAGACGCAGTCGGTATCGACGTCGCAGAAGCTTGCGATCTTGCCACGGATGGCATCGTCGATATGGTGATCAGAACGCAGCACAATGATGTCGGGCTGAATGCCAAAGCTGCGAAGCTCCTTGACCGAATGCTGCGTGGGCTTGGTCTTGACCTCATGCGCGGCGGCGATATAGGGAACGAGCGACACGTGGATGTAGCAGACGTTCTCGGGGCCGGCCTCTTTACGGTACTGGCGGATGGCCTCCACGAACGGCTGCGACTCGATATCGCCAATCGTGCCGCCCAGCTCGGTGATGACCACGTCGGAACCGGTCTGCTCCTCGATGCGGCGGAACTTATCCTTAATGGCGTTGGTGACGTGCGGAATCACCTGAACGGTGCCGCCTAAAAAGTCACCGCGACGCTCGCGGGCAATCAGGCTCTTGTAAATAGCGCCGGTCGTAAAGTTGGAATCACGGGTAAGATTCTCGTCAATAAAGCGCTCATAATGGCCCAGGTCCAGGTCGGACTCGTAGCCATCCTCGGTCACGAAGACCTCACCATGCTGAAACGGGCTCATGGTGCCGGGGTCGACGTTCAGATACGGGTCGGCCTTCTGCATCGTCACCTTGTAGCCGCGTGACTTGAGCAGACGGCCCAACGAGGCCGCGGTGATGCCCTTACCCAAGGACGAAACTACGCCGCCGGTTACAAACACATGCTTGGTCATATTGAATTACCTGCGCTTCCCGTAGAAGTTTTCCATTCACATCTTACGGGTCTTCATTGTAATACTCGAAAAGCAAGCCGCTCGCTATTTTTCACCCGCATGCCCGCATTTCTCCATCTCGAAACAAAACACCGCCCAAGTAGCCTTGGGCGGTGCAGGCTCGTCGAAACTACCGTGTTGTTACCGATCGGCAGTCTCATCCTTCAACATATCTTGAACAAGCATGCCGGCACGAACACCCTTAAGGTACCACTCGCCTCGCCCGGTCAGGCATATGCCGTTTGCAAGCTGGCCGCCATCATCGTTATAACGAGAAACGACCTCGATAAGGCCATCAGAATCCAAACGGTCGATTGCAGCGCGGGCACGATACGGCGAAACCCCTACGCACTCGGAGAGTGTCTTGCGCGAGAAACCGTACGGCACACCGTTTCCCTTAGATTGCCGAGCGATCTCCATCAGCACCAGCACCTCGACACGCTTCATATCGTTGACACTCGCACGACCCTTGCCCGCCATGGCAGCCTCCTCAAACCGAGCACGAGCATCAAAAGCACCGCGCATGACCGGCGCATCCCTCGATGGCCGGCAACATCCATCATGGGTAGCCCCGCAAAGGATGTATCCACTGAGGTAATTGTATACCGCGCAAATCGCTTTTGGGCAGGTAAACGGCCTAAATTTCGGCAAATATAGCCCTAAAACCCCCTAAGCGCCGCATCGGGTGCGCACTCCGATGCGGCGTCTCATCTCAATCTTAGCGATGGAAGAAGCCGCGGCGCTCAAACTTGGGCTCACAGCACACGTTAATGCCCAGCTTGCGCAGCACCGTCTCGTCCGTAGGCGAGATAATCACGCTAAAGAAGGCGTCGCAGCCGCGCAGCTGCTCAAGACCCGAAAGAACACGAGTAGCCGTCTCGCTCGTGGCCGAGGTGATAGAGAGCGCCATGAGCGTCTCGTCGGTGTGGAGACGCGGGTTTTTGCTGCCAAGGAAATGCGTCTTGAGCTTGCTGATAGGCTCAATCGCCTCATCGCTGATGACCTCGAGCTCAAGATCGACGCCCGAAACATGCTTAAGCGCGTTCATGATGAGCGAGCTCGCGGCACCCAGACGCGTTGAGGTCTTTCCGGTCACTACCGAACCGTCCGGCATCACCATGGCACCCACGGGACCGCCCGTCAGTTGCTCCCTGGTGAGAGCAGCCGAGCGTGCCGGCGAATAGTTCTTGTCGATGCCGGCTTTTTTCATAATGAGTTTGAGACGGTCGACCTGCTCATCGCCCACGCCAGTACGGCGCACGCTTTCAACCGCGGCAAAATAGCGGCGCACGATCTCCATCTTGGAGGCATCTCGGCATGCATCGTCATCGGTAATGGCAAAACCGACCATATTGACGCCCATGTCCGTGGGGCTCTGATAGGGGCTCTCGCCCAAGATCTTTTCCATGAGGGCGCGAACAACCGGGAACGCCTCAACGTCTCGGTTGTAGTTGACCGTGGTCTTGTTATATGCCTCAAGGTGGAACGAGTCGATGATGTTGGCGTCATCGAGGTCTGCCGTGGCAGCCTCATAGGCAATGTTCACCGGATGCGTGAGGGGGAGATTCCAGACCGGGAAGGTCTCAAACTTGGCATAGCCGGCAGCGGTGCCATGCTTGTGCTCGTGATACAGCTGCGACAGGCAGGTGGCGAGCTTACCCGAGCCAGGGCCGGGCGCCGTCACGACAACGAGCGGACGCGTGGTCTCGACAAACTCGTTCTTGCCGTAGCCTTCATCAGAAACGATCAGGTCGACATCGTGCGGATAGCCCTCGATGGGATAGTGCAGCTTGGCGGGAATG
Organism: Collinsella sp. Sow4_E3; assembly: GCF_052116285.1. Classification (NCBI taxonomy): domain Bacteria; kingdom Bacillati; phylum Actinomycetota; class Coriobacteriia; order Coriobacteriales; family Coriobacteriaceae; genus Collinsella; species Collinsella sp. Sow4_E3. The sequence continues at coordinate 597 of NZ_JBQKLJ010000008.1, read as the reverse complement.
CCGAGCGCGTTTAGACGATTGCGGAAGACGTCGGCAGCGGGCTGACCGGCATACTGCGTGATGACCACGGCGGCAACGGCAAATCCGTTCCCGCGGAACAGATCGACCAGACGCAGGACGTCCTCGTCATAGGTAATGCCCAAGTCGCCACGGGCTTTGTTCTTCTCGATATGGTTCGCATTGATTGCGATGATGACCTCGACGTCGTCGGCAATGCTCTTGAGCATGCGGAACTTGCTGTCCGGTTCAAAACCCGGCAGCACGCGGCTCGCATGATAGTCATCGAACAGCTTGCCGCCAAACTCCAAATACAGCTTGCCGCCAAACTGCGAGATGCGCTCCTTAATGTGAGCAGCCTGCAGCTCGATATACTTCGCGTTGTCGAAACCCTGGCGCATGTATGGCTCCCGTCCCGTTTCCATTTAATGTCCTAGGCGATTATAGCGGAGCAGACCCTCCCCCACGCCCAGGCCGGGGCAGCTAATTTGAACTGCACCCCAAAACCTGGACGGCTTAAATAAGAACTACGCCGCAAGGGACTGTCTCCGGAACTCCTCCGGGGTCAGTCCCTTCAGTTTAACCTGGCGCCTCCTCGTG
>NZ_JBQKLJ010000007.1:0-95764 GCF_052116285.1 Collinsella sp. Sow4_E3 | reverse complement strand
GCTTGCGGACAGGGTCGAGGCGGCATAGGATATCAACCGTATTCCAGATTCTGGGACGCCGGGCCGACTCGCTTCGGATCGGGCACTACACCAACTTTCTCAACACTACCGGGCATATCGGCTAACGCCGATATGCCCCGCTCTATTTATTAACGTTGTTAATGCTGACCTTGAAAAATATGGCTATGGCTCTAATTTAAACTCAATATTTACTGGCTCAAATGAGGGACTTCAGATAAATATTGAATGAGCTGTTCCATTGAAATGGGTCCTTCGTTCGACAGCGCCGACAGTGCAACATATAGCTCATTTGCTAAATTGATTCTCGATAATTGCTCTACTCCAAATTCGCTTTCGTCTATCTCTAGGCGGGCGTCATGGACAGACATCTTTTGTTGGATCACTTTTGACCGCTTGCTTTCCATTGGATGATGCTCGTAATGAAAAACAGATCTGTTGCTTTCCGCCTCTTCAGTAAACTGACAATATGTTAAATCGATATCCAAGTCGAGGAACTCAAGCGAAAGCCAAGAATGAACAAACAGGGGCTCTTCGACGTTCGGATAGTAGACGCTGACAGTTTTGATCATGCACCGCTCGCTCCTGAGCGCATAACAGCCAACGAGCGCAGCGTCTAGAAACCCTTCGTGTTCGCTAGGAAACGATTGGCAAAATTGATAGGCATGTTCCAGTCCTTTTACTGCTTGCCCATGCTTGATTCTTAAAATGGAGTCTTTAAGCCAAAACGCCCTGGCGCAGACCGCTGCAACGGCTCTTTGTTCAACCAATTCGGGTTCATACTGTTTCACCGAAGAATTTATTCCTTGGTACTGTTTAAAGTAGGAGACACTTTCATCCTCGTTGCCCAGCAAGGCATGGTAGTAACTCAATTTGATTAAGATGCTTGCACAATAAGGATGCTCCATAAGACCGCTTAGGCGCTCCTCAATATCATGCATTAGATCGAGTGCTTCAGCTAATGGCTCATATGTGCTTCTGCCATTTCTGCCCAATGGCCTAATTAAACTGTCAATTAGCATAAATTCAGTCTGCACAGTTTCAATGTTCAGACTGTTTTCCCTGTACAAACTTATCGTTTCTCTTAACAAAGCCTCAGGCTCTTCTATTCCAATCCCTGTGATAGCGACTCTCTGCTGAAGAATCTTAATAAGCTCACGCATTAAAGCAGAGCGCATATATATGCAATCAAGGGGCAGTCTTGCCAGCTCTTTTCTAATATAGGGTTCTGCTTCTTTTTCAAAATACTCATCGGAACGAGTATCAAGATCTTTGTAGAGAACCCGTTTCTCCGGCTTCATCCGTCGGAATAGCTCATGAAGACCCATTAGAACAGAATACTTTTGTCTGCCATTTAGGCTTTCGATATACGATTGCCTTTCATTTATATAATCCAAGCAAGCCTGGGGGTCACACTGGGCCGTCCAAGAAATTCCCAATAGGCTAATGGCAGCAACAAGCTGCTTTCTTTTATTACGTATTTTTGAGATATAGCCTTTAGGCCCCAGCTCGGACTTAATGAAGGACGTTATGTCATCGGGTTTACAGTTTGATTCCCTCAAAAGAGCCAGCTTTAGATTTGCTAATCCCACTAATTCGGAAGTCGTTCGCGGCTTCCACAATGCAGTTCTTGTTTCTACAAGTTCGTTAGCTTCATCCATGCGCTTTAAACGAGCCTTGTTTATGACATAATTTTCAAATAGAACTTCGACAAGAGGCCTACAACGATGCCTGTGCTGTTTCATGTAATTGAGGGCATAGGCAAATTCTGAGTCAGCAATTCGTAAATTACCCTCGAATACGTGACAAACACCTTTATTGATATATTGTTCTGCGAGCGCGAACGCATCTTTGCTATTCCGATAACGGACCTCTCCGTCATTGTGGGTAGCAATGGACTTAGACAGATTGCCTTGGTAAAAGTGAATGGCACTCAGTAGATACATTTGATAGGAATCATTGCTAAGCGTGTCCGCTGCAGCTTTTGCCTTATTCAGAGCACCCATTGCCACAAGCACCTTTGCTTGGCAGCGTGAAAGATAGATTGACTGTTTCCTGGTCATAAATGTACGAGGCAACCTGGAGAGCAGGGAGCGTATCTTATAGATGGGGATCTTAGGTTCAAAGACATTTGTCTGATCGATACAAAAACGAAGAAGCACACTGATTAAGCCGGAACCAATGATACCGACGATGAGCAGCGCAACACTGGCTTTGAGAAGAAGTAATGAAGCAGGGGTGAGCAGTCCCGTATATCGTTTCAAATAATATGCAGATGCAAATGTTACAAGCGTAGCTAGCATTACGAAGCTAGTGATACAGCGATATGCATACGCACCATTCTGCGATTTCAGTTTCTTGTGCAGCCAAATCTGGAGCTGCCACAACGCTCTAAAGGAAGCTATCGTCAGGAGTAGACATATGAGAATGTCGTTATCTGTAACTAAATACTGAAGTGCGGTTTCGAATTCCGTCATGTTGTCCAATCGCTTGAGCTTTCGGATCCTATTTTAATGTAGTCGTGAAACATGGTCCGGAATACGATTAAGGTCTTACGGAACAACTGAAGGACTTGAACATTGGGGAGCCGATGTGCATCACGATGCAAATGCGGAAGCCTCCTTTCACCGATTGGCAAAACGATTTACACCTATTTTTGGGAATTCATCACAGGCTCTTTCCCCGCTTGTAGCCCGATCTCGCTACACTAATAACTGCTGCTACCAGGTGGTTTTCTGGCGCGGCTTCCATTGGCTCTTGCGAAGATCGGAGCGGTTATGTTTGCTGCCGCGTTCCACACTAGCCGTCACTACATCCTGTTTACTGTCATGGCCTGCCTATGCGTTTTGCTGGGCGGGCCTTCTTATGCCGCGGGCGCGGAGAGCCTGTTCATTGCGGGCGCCACGTACTACGAGCCGGGCGTTTCGGGCCCCGGGTGGGCCTGGACCGATGCCGACCATCTGGAGCTTAACGGCTACGCGGGCGAGGCCATCGGCGCCGAAGGCAACCTGGTGGTGACGCTGACCGGGCAGAACACTGTTGTCGAGACGAGTGCGCCCGACGTGGACATCTCGCGTTGCGGCATGGAGGTGTGGGGCAATCTGACGCTCTGCGGCGCCGGGTCGCTGACGGCCACGGGCTCGCAGTGCGGAATCTACGTGTCGGGGACGCTCGCGGTGGACGGCTGCAAGGTTGACGCGCGGGCCGACGGCGCCGGAATCGTGGATGCGCGGGTGGCCGGCGTGATCGCGGACGGTCTTGCCGTTCGCCGCGGTGGGCGCGTTGTCGCCGCGGGCGCGGGCTCCGGGGCGGGCGTAAGCGCCTATGGTGTGTGTCTGCTGGGCGGCGCGGCTGGGCAGCTTGCCGTCGATGCGTCCTGGCTGGATGCTTCGGGCGCCGAAGGCGGCGTCGCCTGCCTGGGCGGGTCGCTTGCATCCGCGCGCTTTGTGGCGCCTGCGGGCGGGGCCTTTGGCGCAGGCGGTGTCGTGGATGCCGACGGGTACGTGGCAGCGCATGTGACGATCGAGCCCGTGAATACCACGGCGCCGGCGGGGGAGACCGCCGGTCCCGATGCGCCGGGCGATGGCCCGTCCGCCCCTGGCACCGACCCCGCTAACGGCAAGCCAGCTGCGGATCCCTCGACGAATCCCACACAAAAGCCCGCGTCCGCGACTAAGACGGTGACCACGACCACAGTGGCCAATACCACGGCCGTCAAGGCCTCCAAGCGCAAGGCCACCGCCGCGACCTCCTCGCTCCCCAAGGCCGGTGATAACTGCTGGACCTCCGCATCCCTAACGCTAATCTTTCTCGGTATAGCGCTCCTATGCGCCGCGATTCGCTGCTAAAGCGCTCGATTTCCAGAGGCGAAGAGAAAATCGAACCGTCAAGCCCAAACCGATCTCTAGCAACATATCCGTGGCTAGATATAGTCCAGGCCGATATCCCGTATCCAACTAAGTCCACTTCTCCTATGCCCCCTTTGGGGGCAGTCACTGTTGCTATGCCTTGGTGCTATACTCGGAGGCCTAAGGAAGTGGTTCGTATGTACTTGAGCGATACTAAGATTTAGGAGCTAATCGACAGCAAGGTGCTTCTCAATGCCGATGCTTCGAACATCGGACAGGTTACGTATGACTTGCGCACCGAGGGATTCTACATCAACGAAAGCAAGCAATCCGAGGTAGAGCTTGGCCCCGGAGATTCGGCATTCGTCTCATGCGTTGAATGTGTTGCGTTGCCAAACGATTTGACCGCGAGCGTGCTTCTGCGCAATTCGCGCATTCGCCAGGGGCTTTCTTTGGATGCGCCGCTATATTTTCCCGGGCATGGAACACGGCTGTTCTACCGCGTTACAAACGTAAGCGGTAACACTATTACGCTCGATAAGTCTAAGGGTATAGCGCAGGTCGCATTCCAGCACGTTGATGGCATGGTGGCCCACCCTTACCACGGCGCTTTTTCTGATGAGCTCAACTTTAACGGACTTGCAGATTATTCCGACGTCTATGCCGGAGAACTTAAAAAGGTGTCTCAAGTCGTGGGAGACTTGACCTAAGGTACGTTCAATTGCTCCTAAATGAGAGTATTGGCTTACGCCAATACCCTCACTTTCGCCCGAGGCGAGCAAACGCCCGATAGCGATATTGGCTTGCGCCTAGTCTGCGGCAACACCATGACGTTCGGCACGCTTTACGAACTCTCCCATGAGCTCGAGAAGGAACTTGGGCGAAAAGTTGATATCGTCACCAACCCACCAGAGCACATGTGCCCGCCCTTCAGCAAAAGCATCGAACAGGATGAGGCCGCCGAGCACAATATCCTCGGCATTGGCGCTCGCAAAAACCTTACACTGCAGCATCGAAGACCTTGTCTGGCAACCGATCGCCATAGAGTACGATTCGAAACCCTGTTCATCCGTAATCTAAATACTAAGATAATTGTTGTTTATCTTTCCTTTCAGTACGTATTTAAATGGGTCTATAATACGTATTAGAAACACATTTTGAAGGAGGTTGCTATGGTTGCCGTAATAGACAAGAAACTCGTTTTCGGACGCGAACAGGTGCTGACTTCGACGCAGGCAAGCAAAAATTTTGGCGAAGCGAGACGTCGCGCTCGAAGGGAGCCGCAATTTGTCTCAGACAGGAACGATGGCATCGATACTGTTATCGTCAGCTTCGACGAGTTCGAAGCGATGGCGGTTGAACTCGAACAGCTCAGAGAGGAGCGCCTGCACGCCATAGCCGCTGCAAGGCTCGCGCAGGGCGACGCTGATTCGAATCGCAAGGGCATCCCGTTCTCCTATACCGTGGGACGTGAGAGGTTCGAGACCATGCTAGAAGCCGAGGCGACCGATCCCATTTCCGACGAGGAGCTGTTCGAGTGAGCGTGGCTAGGTTTAAAGTTGAGTTTTACGACAAGACTTCCGAGAAAGAGTATCTGTCACTCGATGGCTCGCTCCGCGCTATGGTGAACAAAGGTATTGCGCGTCTTGCACTTCGAGCCGATGAAATTGGTAAGCCACTTTCGGGTCTTCTTGCAGGTTGTAGGGAACTTAAGTTTCGCACTGATGGCATTCGCGTAATTTATCGCATCCGCGATGGGCACGTCGAAGTAGTTCAAATCATCGCAATAGGTGCATGGGACAAGGGCAAGTTTTTCGACCTGGCATCTAGACGCCTGGACAGCGATGATTGATTGCCTCAAGAAAAATCTATTTAGATTGCATGGTCACCGTCCGGATCCAAGACCTTGTATCCGGAAACCGCTCTCGCGCCGATCTCGCGGAAGAGCTTAGGCGCAATTGCGTTGTGTGTCTCGACTGCGCTTCGCCTGTATAGAATCAAACCTTCCGCACGCTGGTTACTGAATGGATTGGACGTCGCATGGAACTCCCTAGCACCCTGTGCAGCAATGCCTACGACTTTGCGTTTTGTCCCGAGCGCTGCTACGACCGCCTGGCCGACCTTGTCGACCCCGAGGACTGGGGCTCAGCAACCGCAGCCTCAAAACTACCTGTCGTTTTCGTTTAGCCGCGCTGTGTTCCTGACCGAGCGCGACGCGGACCAGACCGCGCCGCAGCTAGCTACACGCTCGCCGTGCCACAGTTCTATTGTGGCCGAATTCAGCTGCTGCTGCCGTTGTGCCTGACCGGCGACAAGCCCGAGCTGGCGCTGACCATCCAGCGCGAGGACGGCTTTTACGCCGCGCGCACCTGTCTCACGCTCGACATGGCTTACAAGGCTTACAACAACGCGCGGCGCATTTGCCGCCCCGAGACTTCGTGGATTAAACGATAAATGGTGGTTTAGCTGTGGGTTTGCCGGTTACCTTGGTTGCTTTGGTTTGGCTGGAGCCCACGAATTTAAAAACGAGGGCAAAAAGTTCTTGGTAAACCGCGCGCGGCTATGTTAGTATCTCTTTTGCCGAAAGGCGACGGGCGATTGGCTCAGGGGTAGAGCATATCCTTCACACGGATGGGGTCACAAGTTCGAATCTTGTATCGCCCACCATCAAAAGCACAGGTCAGAGGTGTTAAGCCTCTGGCCTTTTTCTTTTTGACACCAAGGGTGACACCAAAACTGACACCAAAAATAAATCGTAGTCGTCTAAGGCGTCATTATTTTCGCGCCCTTTTTGCTGATGCTATCGCATGTTTTGTATAAAACGCATGCGTACATTCATTGAATTCCCCATGTGATCCGCGCGCAAATGTGGAGACAGGGACCACACGCCCAGGGCTCCTTCCAGCGGATTTCTATCACACGAGGGTTTTTCGGCAGAACTCGTCAAGCTATTGGTTTGCTTCCGGTACTTACCCGCATGATGGCCCAGTAGATAATCGGCCATGCCCGTGATCCACACGGCCCGCGGCCGAAACCAGGGGAGGCGCAAATGGACGAAATCGTCTGCTCAAACACCGCATTTCGCTACTGGCGCTGCCCGCCGCAGGTGCGCGATCTCTACCCGCGCCTGCCCAACTCTGAAGACGGCTGGCGAGCTCTATCCCAAGCCCCTTTCGTAACCGACGTCCTCAAGACCCCGATTATCGCTGTAGCTTCGCCAGGTTGTTGTAATCACCACTCGGGATTGCGCTCCACTATTCGCTGGGAAGGGGCATCGGATGCAGGCACAACAATCGACACTCATTTAGGCTTTAGTGTCACCAATCCGCTTAACACGTTATTTACTATGACACGCTTTGTGTCTCAAATAGATCTCGTGCTGGCTATGTACGAACTATGCGGCTGGTTTTCTGTTTTCGAGCCAACTCCCGCTGCCGAAATGCAGCTAAAAATTGCAGAAGAGGAGAATCGCAATTCCTGCACGCAGGATCTGTTCGAACTTGGAGAGGGCGAAGACGAGGTTCCTTGGAAACGAGTTTATGCCCACGCAACCGTTAAGGTCCCAGATAATGAAGGCCAATCGAACAAGCGTGAGGATGGAAGAGAGGTTACGAAACTCAAAGGTACTTCTCTTTGGATGAGAAAGCCGCTTATCGAACTGAGCGACCTGCATCGATTCGCCGATAAGGTCAAAAGTCAAATGTGGGGAAAGCAGTTTTATGATGCCGCTCAACAGGTTATCGGCATTGCTGCATCTCCACTCGAGGTCGCGGGAGTCCTGCTCCTAAGTCGTTCTCGACGTCTAGGTGGTTCAGGTTTCAGATACGTATACCTCAACGATTTAACCCCTCTATCCGAGGCAGCCCAAAGCATCGCAGGTCAAAAAGTCTGCTACGGCGACATCGTGATTGTAAACCCAATGCTAATGAAGGCAGTAATTATCGAGATTCAAGGTGAAGTCATCCATGGATCAGGCGCGGTACTTGACCACGATGCGGAACGTATGACTGCGCTCCAGAGCATGGGTTTCGACGTGTTCCTGGTAACCCACGATATGCTTAACGACAAAAAGCAGCTAGACACCATAGTCAAAAGCGTCTGCAGTCGTTTGGGGATTCGATATAAAGCCAAATCCGAGGCGATGAAGCGCGCCGAGACGCGACTGCGAGCAAATGTTTTGTGCAACTGGTTGGAAATCGGGAATTAGCCGGCAACGAGATACTAGAACAACCTTGTTTGCCTGCCAGTGAACTGGTGCCATTTCAAAACCATGCCGGATTACGGGGCTGGACCCGGACCGGCCGTCCATACCCTGCATTTCACGAAATTCGCAAGTCGTCTACCTGCGGTTTTGATTTTACCGATTACGGCATGCCCGAGGGTTCCCGGCCTGGCCCCGTAAACCGGCATGGTTTTGAGATCGCCGGGTGGGCGGGGGCGCGATCGGTCCCGATAATGGGCCTGGTGCCGGCAGGATGGCCGTTGGGCGGATGGCGGCCCGCGCCGCGGAAGCGAAAGAACGGCGGCCGGCGGGACTCGAGATGTCCCAAGGGCGCCGGGAGGGAGGGCGGCGGCTACGCCGCCGCCCGCGGGGCGCGTCCCCGCGGGCCGGATCGGGCACCGCGGGCCCCTCGCTCCCGAGCCCGTCCCGCATCCCCGGCCCCGCCGCCGAAAGATTTTTCCGAGATTGTCCTTGCATCGGCGGGGGAGTTCCCGTATAGTACTTCTTCGCACGGGGGCGTAGCTCAGCTGGGAGAGCGCTTGACTGGCAGTCAAGAGGTCAGGGGTTCGATCCCCCTCGTCTCCACCCGAGCATTGAATGAGGCTCCAACGCAAGTTGGGGCCTTTTTTCATATCAATCGTCCTGCAGTTTATCTTTACTTAGTGGCTGTTGAAGTAAATCCATCCTAAATTGCAAATATGAATGAAATAAACGCCCTACGCCATTGCAGGCCAAAATAAGGCGTCAACGCAATGTAAAGAGGCCAGGCGTGTTGCCCGGCCTCGAAATACTCTGGTGGGCCCTCCGGGATTCGAACCCAGAACCCAGGGATTATGAGTCCCCTGCGCTAACCGTTGCGCCAAGAGCCCTTATGTACTGTGATAATAATTTCAACAATGGAAATTCATTTCCCATTGGGTTAAATCACGATTTGAAATACTACCATGCACAAGCATGTCGCACAACGCACGATCAAGCCATGTTTTTAACACCCGGTATTCCCTGACAATCAAGATGCATCACAAGAAATATCACTGGATGGGAATTGTTCAAGCCATTATCCCAAGACTGCAAATAGAGTTAACCATCGACGAACTGATGCCATTTCAAAACCATGCCGGATTACGGGGCTGGACCCGGACCGGCCGTCCATACCCTGCATTTTACGAAATTCGCAAGTCGTCTACCTGCGGTTTTGATTTTACCGATTACGGCATGCCCGAGGGTTCCCGGCCTGGCCCCGTAAACCGGCATGGTTTTGAGATCGCCGGGTGGGCGGGGGCGCGATCGGTCCCGATAATGGGCCTGGTGCCGGCAGGATGGCCGTTGGGCGGATGGCGGCCCGCGCCGCGGAAGCGAAAGAACGGCGGCCGGCGGGACTCGAGATGTCCCAAGGGCGCCGGGAGGGAGGGCGGCGGCTACGCCGCCGCCCGCGGGGCGCGTCCCCGCGGGCCGGATCGGGCACCGCGGGCCCCTCGCTCCCGAGCCCGTCCCGCATCCCCGGCCCCGCCGCCGAAAGATTTTTCCGAGATTGTCCTTGCATCGGCGGGGGAGTTCCCGTATAGTACTTCTTCGCACGGGGGCGTAGCTCAGCTGGGAGAGCGCTTGACTGGCAGTCAAGAGGTCAGGGGTTCGATCCCCCTCGTCTCCACCCGAGCATTGAATGAGGCTCCAACGCAAGTTGGGGCCTTTTTTCATATAGGCACACAAGGTCAAAGGCGGCACCATGATCCTCCTGGTCGACAAGATCGAAAAAAGCTTCGGCGCGCGCGTCCTCTTTAGCGGCGCGTCCTTTCAGATCAACCCCGGCGAACGCTTTGCGCTCGTGGGACCCAACGGCGCCGGCAAAACCACCATGCTCAAAATCATCATGGGTATCGACAGCCCCGACGCCGGCCAGGTCCAGTACTCCAAGGACTGTCAGGTGGGCTACCTCGAGCAGGAAACCAACCTGGAGCACAAGGATACGACCATCCTCGCCGAGGTCATGGCCGCCGCCAAGGAAATCCGCCGCATGGGTGAGCGCGCCAACGAGCTGCAGGCCCAGATCACCGAGCTCTCTGAGCAGGGCAAGGACGTCGACGCGCTCCTTAACGAGTACGGCCAGGTCCAGGACCGCTTTGAGCATCTGGGCGGCTACGAGCTCGAAAGCAATGCCCGCAAGATCCTGTCCGGTCTGGGCTTTAAGGTCACCGACTTTGAGCGCCCGTGTTCCGAGTTCTCGGGCGGCTGGCAGATGCGCATCGCGCTGGCCAAGCTCTTCTTGCGCCATCCCGACCTGCTGCTTCTGGACGAGCCCACCAACCACCTGGACCTCGAAAGCGTCCAGTGGTTGCGCGGCTTTATCGCCAACTACGACGGCGCCGTGCTCATCGTCAGCCACGACCGCGCCTTTATGGACGCCTGCGTCGACCACGTCGCCGCGCTCGAGAACCGCCGCGTGACCACCTACACCGGCAACTACAGCAGCTACCTCAAGCAGCGCGAGGACAATCTGGAGCAGATGCGCGCCAAGCGTGCCGCCCAGGAGCGCGACATCGCCCACATGCAGGTTTTCGTCGACAAGTTCCGCTACAAGCCCACCAAAGCCGCCCAGGCGCAGGAGCGCATCCGCAAGATCGAGCAAATCAAAAAGGAGCTCGTCATCCTGCCCGAAGGCCACAAGCACATCGACTTTAAGTTCCCCGACCCGCCGCGCTCCGGCGACATGGTCGTGGGCCTAGAGGGCGTGTCCAAGTCCTACGGCAACAAGCACATCTATAGCGATATCGACCTCAAGCTCTATCGCGGCGAGCACGTGGCGCTCGTCGGCCCTAACGGCGCCGGCAAGTCCACCCTCATGAAGATCATCGCCGGCCTGGAGCCGCCCACTACCGGCACGCGCGACCTGGGTACCAACGTGGGCGTGGCCTATTACGCCCAGCACGCGCTCGAAGGCATGACCGAGTCCAACACCGTCCTGCAAGAAATCGACACCGTCACGCCCAAGTGGACCGTGCCGCAGCAGCGCAGCCTGCTGGGCGCCTTCCTGTTTAGCGACAACGATTCTATCGAAAAGCAGGTCCGCGTTCTTTCCGGCGGCGAAAAGGCGCGTCTGGCCCTGGCTAAGATGCTCGTGGCCCCCGAGGCACTTCTGTGCCTGGACGAGCCCACTAACCACCTGGACATCGACTCGGTGGACATGCTCGAGAACGCCCTACAAAACTTCCCCGGCACCATCGTGCTGATCAGTCACGACGAGCACCTGGTGCGAGCCGTGGCCAACCGCGTCATCGACATCCGCGATGGCAAGGTCACGGTCTATGACGGCGACTACGACTACTACCTCTACAAGCGCGAGGATCTCGCGGCCCGCGCCGCTGCCGAGGCGGCAGGGGAGAGCACACCTTCCGCGGCCAAGCCCACCAAAGCCAGCGCCACCCAGGCCGATACCCCCGCCGCAGCGCCTAAGCCGGCCGAGGGCAAAAAGACCAAGGAGCAAAAGCGCGCCGAGGCCCAGGCCCGCGCTGCGCTCAACAAAAAGCTCAAGGGCGTGCGCAACCAGCTCAAGAAGATCGAGGCAGAGCTCGACAAAAAGCGCGCCCGCTATGACGAGCTTATGGAATTGATGGCGAGCGAAGAGCTTTATGCCGATCAGGATAAGTTCAACGCCGCCCTGGGGGAATATAACGGGCTTAAGCAAGAGCTGCCCAAGCTCGAGGACGAATGGCTGGAGCTTTCCACCCAGATCGAAGAGGAGACCGCGCGTGAACTCTCGTAAGGCCGCTGCCGTGGCGATGAGCATCATCGCCATCGCTTGTCGCATCTGCGGCATCTTTATGAGCGCGATGACCGTGCTGTTGTGCTTTAGCGGCCTGACCGCCAAGCTGCAGATTGTGGGCTTTGTCGTCGAGCTTTCTCGCGCGCTGCCGAGCGCCATCGCCGGATACGGCGTCATCACATCGCCCTTTGGCGGCGTGTTCCGCCTGGATTACGCCATCGTGGCCGTCATCCTGTTTGTGGCCGACTACCTGCTCACGCGCGCCTCGCGCCGCGTCCGCTAGGGGAGCGCCATGTCCAGCAGCTACTTCATGAACCTGCTCGCCAGCGCCGTCGCCGTCATCGTGGGCATCGTGATCCACGAGAGCGCACACGCCGCCGCAGCCTGGGCGCTTGGCGACAAGACGGCCCATTCGCGCGGCCGCGTCTCGCTCAACCCGCTCAACCATATCGACCCGTTTGGCACCATCATCCTACCGCTGCTCATGCTCGCGGCCGGTGGCCCGGTGTTCGCCTTCGCTAAGCCCGTGCCGGTCTACCTCAACAACCTCAAGCACCCCAAGCGCGACGAGGTCTTGGTGAGCGCGGCAGGCCCCGTATCGAACATCGCACTGGCGTGCCTTGCGGCCTCCCTCATGCACGCAGCATACGGCAACCTTTACGCCGGCATGTCCTTTGCCGTAGCGTCCCAAATCATGAACTTTGGCGCCACCTTTATCGTGGTCAACCTGTCGCTCGCGTTTTTTAACCTCATCCCGATCCCGCCGCTTGACGGCTCGTCGATCATCGTGCCGTTCCTCAAAGGCAAGGCACTCGCCAACTACTACCAACTGCAGCAATACGCCATGCCCATACTCATCATTGTGCTGTATCTGCTGCCCATGTGGACCGGCATCGATGTGATCGGCCGGTATTTCGACGTTACCGTGTATCCGCTCGCTGGGCAGCTGCTCAACTTCGCAATCGCCGGCATCTAGGGTAAACTTACAGGTCGACCGTGCAAAACGGTCGCAACATGCACCCAAACCGCGCCGCGAAGGCGCCGTCAAAGGAGGTCGAAGATGTCGTATCGCGTGTCGACGCAGGTCTACAGCGGACCGTTCGACCTGCTGCTGCAGCTGGTAACCCGCCAAAAAGTTGATATCGGCGCCATCTCGATCAGCGAGGTGGCCGAGCAGTACCTGGCCGAGGTCGAGCGTATTGAGGCGCTGGACCTGGACGTGGCGAGCGACTTTTTGCTGGTCGCGGCAACCCTTTTGGACATCAAGGCCGCCTCGCTGGTGCCGCAGGAGGCTCCGCACAAAGCCGACGACGATGACGAGATTGACGAAGACCTCGAAGAGCTCAGCGCGCTCGACGGCGACGCCCTGCGCGAGGTCCTGATCCAGCGCCTGATCGCCTACAAGCAGTTTAAGGGCGCGGCGGCGGCCCTTGGCGCGCGCATGCAGGCCGAAAGCCGCATGCATCCGCGTGTGGCCGGTCCCGACCCCGAGTTTTTGGGCCTTATGCCCGACTACCTGGCCGGTATCACGCTGCGCGGCCTCGCCGTCATCTGCGCCGACCTTGACGGCAAGCGCCAGACCTTCCTGCTGGAGGCCGAGCACGTGGCGCCGCATCGCGTACCGCTCGACCTGACGGTGGCCTCGGTCGACCGCTTTACCATGGCGCACCAAACTTGCACCTTCCGCGAGCTGTTAGACGGCGACGCCACCACCGAGCAGCTCGTCGTCACCTTCCTGGCCATGCTGGAGCTCGCGAAGCGCGGCTCACTCACCCTGAGCCAGGACGAGATCTTTGGAACCATCCGTATCAACCGCGTCGAGGGCGCCGAGGCCTACGTGCCCGGCGAGGGCCCCGAGCTCACCGAATAGGAGCGGCAACCATGTCAACCCTTTCCACGCTAGAGGCAAACAGCCTCAAAGGCGCCCTCGAGGCGCTCCTGCTGGTTTCGAGCGATCCGGTGAGCGCGCCCGCGCTGGCAGATGCGCTGGATATCGCCCCGGGCGAGTGTGCGTCGCTTTTGGCCGAGCTCAAAGTTGAGTACGAGGAGGCCAATCGCGGCTTTCAGCTGCGCGAGGTCGCCGGCGGCTGGCGCCTGTTTACGCATCCCGCCTACCACGATGTGGTCGAAGCTTATGTGCTGAGTTGGGACACGCAAAAGCTGTCGCAGGCGGCGCTCGAGACCCTGGCCGTCATCGCCTACCACCAGCCCGTCACGCGCGAGGTGGTCAAGGGCATCCGCGGCGTCAACTCCGACGGCGTCATCGCGTCGCTCGTTGACAAGGGTCTGGTGCGCGAGCTCGGTCGCGACCCCCAGCGCGGTCAGGCCATCATTTACGGCACGACCAACGCCTTTTTGGAGAAGTTTGGTCTGCGCTCCACCCGCGACCTGCCCGATCTGGAGCAGTTTGCCCCCGACGAGCAGTCGCGCCAGTTTATCCGCGAGCGCCTGAGCGGCCGCAGCATTCAGTCTACGCTCGAGGAGCAGGTCGAGGACCTGGACGAAGAGCGCGAGCTGCTGGATACCGATGTTGAGGATGTCGAGGCAGCCGGCGGCGAGGAAACACTTGCCACCAACGACGCTGCGGAGGATACGCATGACGAGGACTAGCGAAGCAGGGGAGACGCGCGCCGCCGGTGCCACGGGCGCACCCGCGACCGACGCCCAGCCCGTCTACCCGCACACCATGCGCCTGCAGCGCTTTTTGGCGCGCGCGGGCGTGGCGAGCCGCCGCGGCTCGGAGGACCTAATGACCGCCGGCCGCGTGACTGTCAACGGCCAGGTCGCGACCGAACTGGGCACCAAGGTCGATGTGGACCGCGACCATATCGAGGTTGACGGTATGCCCGTCAAGCTCAACCAGGGTGCCGTGTACCTGATGCTCTACAAGCCGACCGGCTATCTCACCACCATGAGCGATCCGCAGGAGCGCCCTTGTGTGGCCGACCTTGTCCCGCGCGACCGCTTTCCGGGGCTCTTCCCGGTGGGCCGCCTGGACCGCGACACCACGGGCCTTTTGCTCTTTACCACCGACGGCGACCTGTCGCAGGACCTGCTGCACCCCAGCAAGCACGTCTACAAGACCTACCAGGCGCTGGTGGACGGCCACCTGACCGATCGCGACTTGGAACCGCTGCGCCGCGGCATCGAGCTCGACGACGGCCTGTGCCAGCCGGCGATCTGCCGCGTCATTACCGCGCGCGAGGCCGAGGCGGTGGCTCCGCAGGGTGTGAAGCCCGGCACAACCGCCGTGGAGGTCATCATCCGCGAGGGGCGCAAGAACCAGGTCAAGCGCATGCTGAGCAAGATCCACCACCCGGTGATCCGCCTGCACCGCTGCAACTTTGCCGGCCTGGAGCTCAAGGACGTGGCCAAGGGCTCGTGGCGCGAGCTCACCGACCGCGAGGTGCAGATCCTCAAGGCCGGCGGCATCCCGCCCAAGCAGGCCGGCGCCAAGCGCGCCGCCGCGCCGGCGGCCAACCCCGCGACCCGCACGCGCCACCACGGCAGCCACGGCTCCGCGCCCAAGCGCAACACCTACCGCGAGCGCTACACGGGCTAGCCAGTCCGCCAGCAAGCAGCGCCCGCGTCCCATACCAGCACGTCAACCACCGAAAGGAAGCATTGCATGATCGTCGCCATCGACGGCCCCGCCGGTTCCGGCAAGTCCACCATCGCCAAGGAGATCGCCCGCCAGCTGGGCTTTAACAAGCTCGACACGGGCGCCATGTATCGCGCCGTCACCTTCGCCGCGCTCGACCGCGGCATCGATCTGGACGACGAGGCTGCCATCGACGCCCTCGCCGAACAAATCGAGATTCGCTTTACCAACGGCACCGGCGAAGACACGCGCCTGACCATCGACGGCGCGGACGCCTCGGCTGCCATTCGCACCCCGCAGGTGGACGCCAACGTCTCCAAGGTCTCGGCCTACCCGGGCGTACGCGCCGCCATGCTCATCCATCAGCGCCGCGCCGCCGAGGACCGCGATATCGTGGCCGAGGGCCGCGACATCGGCACCGTCGTGTTCCCCAACGCGCAGGTCAAGGTGTTCCTGACCGCCGATCCGCGCGAGCGCGCCCGTCGCCGCGTGCTGCAGCGCCACCAAAACGACGCCCAGCCGCCCACCGAAGAGCAGCTCGAGGCCGAGGTCGACGAGACCCTCGACGCCCTCAAGCAGCGCGACAAGCTCGACAGCAGCCGCGAGGTCGCGCCGCTCGTGCCCGCCGAGGACGCCGTGCATGTCGACTCCACCGCACACACCATCGACGAGGTCGTCTCGATAATCGAGGACCTCATCAACCAAAGGAGGTAGCTCATGCGCCTGTTTAAGCAGACGCCCGAGGATTACTACAACGCACCCTACGCCGAGTTCCCCGTGCTCATCCGCGGCACCGTCTTTGTGGTCATGGGCATCCTGTGGGTCTTCTCCAAGCTCATGTGGCGCTGGAAGGTAGAGGACAGCGACCTGCTGTTTGAGCGCCAGGAAGGCCGCGGCAGCGTGGTCATCTGCAACCACACCTCGATGGCCGAGCTCCTGGCTGTAGAGACGGCACTGTTCTTTGGCGGCCGCCGCGTTCGCCCCATCTTTAAGTCCGAGTTTGCCAAGAGCAAAATCGTGCGCTGGGCCTTTAGCCGCGTGGGCGGCATTCCCGTCGAGCGCGGCACCGCCGACATGAAGTGCCTGCGTGCCGCCCAGCATGCGCTGCAGCGCGGCGAGGACGTCCTGATCTTCCCCGAGGGCACGCGCATCCGCTCGCGCGAGATCAAGCCCGAGGTCCACGGCGGCTTTGCGCTCATTGCCCAGATGGGCAAGGCACCCGTCAACCCGCTCGCCATCTGCGGCTGGTCCGATATCACGCCTGCGGGCAAAAAGCTTATGCGCCCCAAAAAGTGCTGGATTCGTGCCGGCAAGGCCATCTCGCTATCCGATGCACCGGCCGAGCTCAAGCGCAAGGAGCGCCTGGCATGGTTTGAGTCCGAGGCCATGAGCCGCGTCTACGCCATGCGCGACGACCTGTGCGCCGAGCACCCCGGCAGGTTCTAGCCATGGGCGAGAACGTCATGAACACTGTCGAGGCTGCGCCCGGCAAGGCAGACGCCCCCACCATCGAAATCGCAGCGCATGCCGGCACCTGCTACGGCGTGCAGCGTGCACTCGATATGGCTCTGGCCGCCGCGCCGCAGGCAGGGGAGAGCGCTCAGGTCCACACCCTGGGTCCGCTCATCCATAACCCCATCGTGGTGCGCGAGCTCGCCGAAGCAGGCGTCGGTCTGGCAGACACCTTGGACGACGCCGCATCGGGCACCGTGATTATCCGCGCGCACGGCGTGGTGCCGCAGGTCATCGAGGCTGCTCGCGAGCGCGGCCTTACCGTGGTCGATGCCACCTGCCCCTACGTCAAGAAGGTCCACGTGGCCGCCGAGCGCCTGGTGCGCGAGGGCTACCGTGTAATCGTCGTGGGCGAGCCGGGCCACCCCGAGGTTGAGGGCATCCTGGGCCACGCCGGCGATGACGCGCAGGTCGTGAGTTGCGCCGCCGATGCGGACGCGCTGCCGCTCAAGGGCAAGGTGGGCCTGGTTGTGCAGACCACCCAAACCGCGCAGAACCTGGCCGAGGTAGTGGCCTCCATCACCCCGCGCGTGCAGGAACTACGCGTGATTAACACGATCTGCGCTGCCACGAGCGAGCGCCAGCAGGCGGCGGCAACCCTCGCCAACCGCTGTGATTGCATGGTCGTCGTGGGCGGCAAAAATTCGGGAAATACGCGCCGCCTGGCACAGATTTGTGCCAATGTCTGCGAGCACACCCATCACATCGAGGAAGCTTCCGAGCTTGAGGCCGCATGGTTTGCCAACGCGCGCCACATCGGCATCACCGCCGGAGCCTCAACTCCGCAAGAACACATCGAACGCGCCGTTGCGCGCATCAAGGAGCTTTGTCGCTAATCATGGACCAGACCGTACCCGCATACGCCGCCGAGGTGGCCGATTACGGGCGCAGCCGCGACCCCGAGCCGGGTGAGGGCGCGCTCGTAAAGAACGTGCGTCCCGAATCGCCCGCATGGGATGTGGGTATCGAGCCGGGCATGCGCGTGCTCACGGTCAACGGCGAGCAGCTGACCGACATGATCGTGTGGCTCTGGGAGGCCGACGAGGACACCGTCGAACTTGAGGTTCTCGACCCGCGCGACGGCACCGTCACCCCCGTCGAGCTCGATCGCTTTCCCGGCGAGGAC
This sequence comes from Collinsella sp. Sow4_E3, assembly GCF_052116285.1. Taxonomy (NCBI): domain Bacteria; kingdom Bacillati; phylum Actinomycetota; class Coriobacteriia; order Coriobacteriales; family Coriobacteriaceae; genus Collinsella; species Collinsella sp. Sow4_E3. The sequence continues at coordinate 77,677 of NZ_JBQKLJ010000007.1, read as the reverse complement.
TGGGGCCTTGAGTTCGACGGCCCCATCTTCGACGGCATGCGTACCTGTGTGAACGCCTGCGTGTTCTGCTTTATGACCATGCTGCCCAAGGGCGGCCGCTCCACGCTCTACATCCGCGACGATGATTACCGCTTGAGCTTTTTACAGGGCAACTTTGTCACGCTCACGAACCTTTCCGACGAGGACGTACAAAACGTTATCGACCGCAACATGAGCCCCATGAACGTGTCGGTCCACGCCGTGAGCCCCGATGTCCGCCGCCGTATGATGGGCCGCAACGCCCAGCGCGGCATGGACGTGCTCGAGACCATCATGGCCGCCGGCATCGAGATTCACGCGCAGATCGTTTTGTGCCCCGGCATGAACGACGGCGAGGAGCTGCAAAAGACCCTACGCTTTTGCGAGGAACACGAGCAGATCACGAGCCTGGGCATTGTGCCACTGGGCTTTACCAAGCACCAGAGGCGCTTTACCTGGTCATACAGCGACAAGCCCGAGCTCGCGCGCGAGACCATTGCCATGATCCGTCCCTTCCAGGATCGTGCCTACAAGCGCTTTGGCCGCCACACCTTCCAGATGAGCGACGAGTTCTATCTGGACGCCGGCATCGAGCCACCCCAGGCCGATTTTTACGACGGCTACCCGCAGTATTACGACGGCATCGGTATGATTCGCTCGTATCTGGACGAGACTGACGATGTGCTTGCCGCCGACGCCGAGCGTCTGGCCCGCGTCCGCGAGGCAATCGCCGGGCGCAACCAGCGCCTCCTGTGCCTCTCCGGCGCCAGCGCGCGCGACACCGTGGCGCGCTTTGTGGAGTCGCCACACGGCCTTGACGGCACCGTCACGGCCATCAAGAACCATTACTTTGGCGGCAACGTGGACGTGACCGGCCTCATCGTCGCCTGCGACATTCTGGAGCAGCTGCCGCAGGACCTCTCGGGGGTTATGCTCTTTGTGCCTAAGCTCATGTTCAACGCTGACGGCATGACGCTTGACGAGTATCATCGTGACGATTTACTCGCAAGCCTTGAAGCTCGCGGCGCCGAGGTTCATGTGGTATCGACCATGCCGCATGAGCTGCTCGATACCCTGGAGCATATCCTTGGCATTGTGCCCGCAGGCTCTTCTAATTCCGCTGACCCTACCCATTAAAGGAGTGCAGATGAAACCTATCGTCGCCGTCGTCGGACGCCCCAACGTGGGCAAGTCCACGCTCGTTAACCGCCTGGCCCAGACCTCGGACGCCATCGTCCATGAGTCCCGCGGCGTAACGCGCGACCGCTCCTACCACACGGCCGATTGGAACGGCCGCGAGTTCACCATCGTCGACACGGGTGGCATCGAGCCGCTCAAGAGCGATGACGTCTTTGCCACGTCCATCCGCGACCAGGCCCTCGCCGCCGCCGAGGAAGCCGCCGTCATCCTGTTTGTGGTCGACGGCCGCACCGGCGTCACCGAGGAGGACGAGTCGGTCGCCCGCATGCTCAAGCGCTGTGACAAGCCGGTCTTTCTGCTGGTGAACAAGCTCGACAACCCCGATCGCGAAAACGACAGCATCTGGGAGTTTTATTCGCTCGGCATCGGCGAGCCAACGCCGCTCTCGGCCCTGCACGGCCACGGCACGGGCGACCTGCTCGACGACATCGTTGCCCTGTTGCCCGAGGAGGAGGACGAGGTCGCCGACGAGTTCCCCGACGCGCTGAACGTCGCCATCATCGGCCGCCCCAATGCCGGTAAGTCGTCGCTGTTCAACCGTATCCTGGGCGCCGACCGCTCTATCGTGTCCAACATAGCCGGCACCACGCGCGACGCCATCGACACCGTCGTGGAGCGCAACGGCAAGCACTACCGCATGGTCGACACCGCGGGTATTCGCAAGAAGAGCACCGTGTACGAGAACATCGAGTACTACTCCATGGTCCGCGGCCTGCGCGCCATCGACCGTGCTGACGTGGCACTGCTCGTCGTCGACGCCTCCGTGGGCGTTACCGAGCAGGACCAGAAGGTCATGGGCTTGGCCATCGAACGCGGCTGCGCCATCGTCGTTCTGCTCAACAAGTGGGATCTGCTCGACGACGACCGCAAGCGCGAGGCCTGCATGGAGACCGTCGACCGCCGTCTGGGCGTCATGGCTCCCTGGGCCCAGTACCTGCGCATCTCGGCCCTGACCGGCCGTAGCGTCGAGAAGATCTGGGCAATGGTCGACGCCGCCGAGAAGACGCGCTCGCAAAAGATCACCACCTCGCGCCTCAACACCTTCCTCACCGACCTGCGCGAGTTTGGCCACACCGTAGTGGACGGCAAGCGTCGCCTGCGCATGCACTACGTGACCCAGACGGGCGTCAACCCGCCGACGTTTACGTTCTTCGTCAACCACAGCGACCTAGTCAACGACACCTACCAGCGCTATGTGGAGAACCGTATGCGCTCTACCTTCGATTTTTCCGGAACGCCCATTCGACTCTTCTTTAGGAAGAAGGAGCAAAAGGATGCATAATCCGATTCTGCTGACCGCCATCTGCGCCGTGGTCTCGTTCTTTATCGGAGCGATTCCGTTTGGCCTGATCCTGGGCCGTGTGTTCAACCACACGGATATTCGCAAGGCGGGCTCCGGCAACATCGGCACCACCAACGCCCTGCGCGTAGCCGGCCCCAAGGTCGCCGCGCTCACGCTGCTGCTCGACTGCTTGAAGGGCGCCATCTGCGTCCTTATCGCGCGTCCGCTCATCGCGAGCGTGGGCTATGGCTTCCCGGTGAGCATCATGGCTCCCGGTGCCGCCGGCGACTGGATGCTCGGTGTCATTTGCCTGGCTGCCGTGTGGGGACACATCTTCTCGCCCTACCTCAACTTCCGTGGCGGCAAGGGCATTGCCGTGGGGCTGGGCGTCATACTCGCCTGGTACTGGCCCATCGGACTTTCGCTGCTGGGCATGTTTATCGTGGCCGTCGCCATCACCAAGTATGTGTCGGTGGGCTCGCTTGCCGCGGCCATCGGTCTTCCCATCGCCGCCTGCGCGGTCTTTCCGTACAGCAGCCTGGGCCTCAAGTTTTGCATGGCGATGATCGGCATCACCGTGGTGTGGGCCCATCGCGCGAACATCAAAAAGCTCATGACGGGTAAGGAATCCAAGCTCTCGTTTACCAAGCGCGTCACCGAGCCCGACGATAAGTAGGAGAGAGTCATGAATGTTGCGCTGATTGGCTCCGGCTCCTGGGGAACCGCCGTCGCCGGCCTTGCCGCCGCGCGAGCCGAGCGCGTGACCATGTGGGCCCACAGCGAGCAGACGGCCGCCGGCATTAACGGCGAGCACCGCAACCCCCGGTATCTGGTGGATTACGAGCTGCCCGGCAACGTCGTCGCCTCCACGGACCTGTCGCGGGCGCTCGACGGTGCCGATGCGATCATCTTTGCCGTGCCCTCCATGCACCTGCGCGACGTGTGCCATCGGGCCGCGCCGTTTATCGATACCGACACCCCGGTTCTGTGCCTTACCAAGGGCATCGAGCCCGAGTCCGGCATGCTCATGAGCGAGGTCATCGCCAGCGAGATCGGCAATGAGATGCGTGTGGCGGCGCTCTCGGGCCCCAACCATGCCGAGGAGATATGCCGCGGCGGACTTTCCGCCGCCGTCATCGCCAGCAAAGACTCGCAGGTAGGGGAGACCTTTAAGGACCTGCTCCTATCCACGGCCTTCCGCATCTATCTGTCGCAGGACATGACCGGTGTCGAGGTTTGCGGCGCCATGAAAAACGTCATCGCCATCGTGTGCGGCATCTCCGCCGGTACCGGCGCAGGCGACAACACGCTCGCACTTATCATGACGCGCGGCCTGGCAGAAATCAGCCGACTGGTGCACGCCCGCGGCGGCCAGGCCATGACCTGTATGGGTCTTGCCGGCATGGGTGACCTCATCGCCACCTGCACCTCCGAGCATTCGCGCAACCGCACCTTCGGCTACGAGTTTGCCCACGGCGTATCGCTTGACGAGTACCAGGCGCGCACGCATATGGTGGTCGAGGGCGCCGTCGCCGCCCGCAGCGTGAGCGAGCTCGCCCGTTCGCTGGGCGTAGACATTCCGCTCACCTTTGCCGTGGAGCAAACGCTCTACAACGGTGTTACTTTGGATAGGGCGCTCGAGATCCTTACCGACCGCGTCCCCTCTCAAGAGTTCTACGGACTCACCGACTAGCGCAGAAAGGCTACTACCATGGGTTCCATCAAAATCGCTCCGTCCGTCCTTTCGGCTGACATGGCCAACCTTAAGGGCGAGCTCGACAAGATCGCCGGCGCCGACTTTGTGCACTTCGACGTCATGGACGGTCACTTTACCGGCAACCTCACCTTTGGCGTCGAAATCCTCAAGGCCGTCAAGCGCTCCACCAAGGTGCCGGTCGACGCGCACCTGATGGTGTCGAACCCCGACGAGACCGTCGATTGGTATGCCGACGCCGGCGCCGATATGATCACCGTGCACTATGAGGCCTCCACGCACCTGCACCGCACGCTCACGCATCTGCAGCAGCGCGGCGTCAAGGCCGGCGTGGTGCTCAACCCCGCCACGCCCGTCTGCGTGCTCGAGAGCATCATCGAGGTCGTCGACATGGTGCTGCTCATGAGCGTGAACCCCGGCTTTGGCGGCCAGAGCTTTATCCCGGGCACGCTGCATAAGCTCCACGAGCTCAAGGCCATGTGCGAGCGCCACGGTGTGTCGCCCTTGATCGAGGTCGACGGCGGCATCTCTTCCAAAAACATTGCCGAGGTCGTCAAGGCCGGTGCCGATGTCCTGGTAGCCGGCTCCGCCGTATTTAAGTCCGAAGATCCCGCCGCCGAGGTTGCGCTGCTGCAGAAGCTGGGCAACGAGGCCGCACAGGAGGCATAAACCCTTATGACCGCAGGTCAAAACCGCATACCCGTGAATCTTGACTATGCCGCCTCGACGCCCATGCGCGCCGAGGCGCTCCTTGCGCAGCGCGAATATGACGACAGCGAGCTCGCCGGCGTCAACCCCAACTCGCTGCACTCGCTCGGCCGCAAGGCTGCCGCACGTCTGGAGGTTGCACGCCGCGAGATCGCCCGCAGCTTTGGCGCGCGCGTTCGCCCGTCCGAGATTGTCCTAACCAACGGCGGTACCGAGGCCAACCAGCTGGCGCTCCTCGGACTTGCCGAGGGTGCTCGTCAGCGCGATCGTAAGCGCGAGCGCGTGATCGTTTCGGCCATCGAGCACGATTCGATCCTGGACAACCTATCGCTGCTGCGAGCCGCGGGCTTTACCGTCGACCTGGTGCAGCCCTGCCGCGCGGGCTACATCGAGCCTGCCGCGCTGAGCGACTTGTTGGGCGACGACGTCGCGCTCGTGAGCATCATGGCCGCCAACAACGAGACCGGTGTGGTACAGCCTATTCGCGAGCTTGCCGCGGCTGCGCACACCGCGGGTGCCCTGTTCCACACCGATGCCATCCAGGGCTATCTGCATATTCCGCTCGATGTGACCGAGCTGGGCGTCGATGCCATGACCGTTGCAGCACACAAGATTGGCGGCCCCGTAGCCTCCGGCGCGTTATACCTAAAAAGCCGCACGCCGCTGCGCCCCCGCATCTTTGGCGGAGGACAGGAAGCCGGACGTCGTGCCGGCACGCAGGACCTGCGCACGCAGCTGGCCTTTGCCGCTGCCGCCTCGTCTCTGGCGCCCCATGTGGCTCAGGAGCGCAAGAAGCTGCAAGCCCTTTCCGACAAGCTCTACGCCACGCTCACGGCCCATCCGCGCATTCACGCCACCATGGGCGACTACACGCAGGCCGACCGTCTGCCAGGCATGGTATCGATCTATATTGACGGCATGGACTCCGAGGAGCTCATCATCAAGCTCGACGCCGCCGGCTTTGAGGTTTCGGCCGGATCGGCTTGCTCGAGCGGCAGCATGGACCCGAGCCACGTGCTCAGCGCCATGGGCATTGGTCGCGAGCAGGCGCTGGGCGCACTGCGCATCTCCTTCGATGACCGCGTGAATCCGAGCGATCTGGACGACTTTGCCCAGACGCTGCTCTCGATTGTAGGTGCCGCATGATCGTCGCCGAGCTTGAGCGCGCCCTGCTGGCACGCTATCCCAAGACGGACGCCGAGCCCTGGGACCACGTAGGCTTATCCGTTGGCGACCCCGACGACGAGATCCGCGGCGTTGCCTGCGCGCTCGACGCCACCAGGGACAACGTGCAGCGCGCCTTGGAAGCCGGAGCCAACGTGTTGCTCACGCATCATCCCGTCTACATCAAGGCGCCCGAGTCGTTTTGCCCGCCCAGCGCAACGCGCCCCCAATGCAGCGCGGCGCTCTACGAGGCGGCCCGCTGCGGGGTGAGCATTATCTCGCTCCACACCAACCTGGACCGCTCGCACGAGGCACGCATCTGCCTAAGTAAGCTGTTGGACGCGGCGCCTGCAAGCTCGTTGGAGCACGTGGACGACCCCGAGGCCTGCGGCCTGGGAGTTTTTGCAACACTCAACGACCCGTACACGCTGCGCGATCTTGCCGCCCGTGCTGCCACGGCCTTTGGCAGCGACCCACGCGTATGGGGCGATGCCGAGCGCCCGTGCCGCACCGTCGCCATTCTGGGCGGCTCCCTCGGCGACTTTGGCGAGCTTGCCATCGCCGCCGGTGCGGATGTCATCGTGACGGGCGAGGCAGGCTATCACGTGGCGCAAGATCTTGCCTTGCGCGGGCTGAGCGTGATCTTGCTCGGCCACGACCGCTCCGAGGAGCCGTTCGTGGATATCTTGATGAACTCTGCGGTTGACGCCGGGGTCGACCCCCGTCATGCGATTAAAATACTGAACCCTTGCCAATGGTGGACTGTGACAAAAGGAGAGAACTTATGAGCGCCGGCGCTACGCTACTCAAGCTGCAACAGATCGATTTGGAGCTCGCCCGCAACAAGAGCGAACTTGCCAATATGCCGGAGCTCAAGGAGCTCGCCTCAAAGCGCAAAACCTATGTAAAGCTTAAGTCCGAAATGACCAAGCTCTATGCTCAGCGCAAGGACCTCGACATTGAGCTGGACGATCTCAACACCACCGAGATCCAGACCAACAACGCCATCGAGGCCGCCAAGAAACGCCACTTCGACGGCTCTGACTACCGCGAGGTCCAGGATCTGGAAAACGAGCTCGCCACCCTGGCCAAGCGACTGGACAAGATTGAGCACACCCGCAAGGATGTCGTTGTCGCCCACAAGGAGGCGCTCGACCGTGAGGCTCGCGCGCAGGTCATCATCGCCAAATTCGAGGAGGGCGTGAAGGCCGACACCAAGGCTGCCCGTTCCAAGGCCGCCGACCTGCAGGCCCAGATTGATGCCGCCACCAAGGAGCGCACCGCGCTTGCCGCCACGCTGCCGACCGACGTGCTCACCGACTACGAGCGTTTGCTCAAGCAGTTCCGTGGCCTGGCCGTCGAGACCATCAAGGGCAACATCCCCACGGTCTGCCACACCGCGCTGCAGGCGTCGTCCATGAGCGACCTCAACCACGACGGTAGTGAGATTACGCACTGCCCGTACTGCCACCGCCTGCTCGTGCTCCCCAATAAGGAAGCCTAACAATGACGACGGCACCCGACAATTCAATGCAACTTGAGGGAAAAACGATCCTGCTGGGCATTACCGGCGGGATCGCCGCCTATAAGTCGTGCAATATCGTGCGCCTGCTGCAAAAGCGCGGCGCCCGCGTTAAGGTCGTTATGAGCGAGCATGCCACGGAGTTTGTGGGCCCGCTCACCTTTCGCGCGCTCACGGGCGAGCCGGTCGCTGTGGGTCTGTTCGACGACCCCTCCGACCCCATCCACCATATCTCGCTGGCGCAGGAGCCCGATTTGGTGGTCGTGGCGCCCGCGACGGCCAATATCATCGCCAAGATGGCCAACGGCATCGCCGATGACCTCATCTCCACTACGTTGCTTGCCACGCCGCGTCCTATCGTGGTCGCACCGGCCATGAACAATGGCATGTGGAAGGCGCCGGCCACGCAGGCCAACATGACCACGCTGCGTGAGCGCGGTGTCCACGTTGTGGGTCCGGGTAGCGGCTACCTTGCCTGTGGCGATGTGGACACGGGACGCATGAGCGAGCCCGAGGACATCGTCGAGGCCGTCTGCAAGCTGCTCGACCCCGCTCCTCAGGACCTTGTGGGCAAGCGCATCGTGATCACCGCCGGCCCCACGCACGAGCCGATCGACCCCGTGCGCTTCATTGGCAACCGGTCATCGGGCAAGATGGGCATCGCCCTGGCGGGGGAGGCCGCGCGCCGCGGTGCCGCCGTCACGCTCGTGCTGGGACCGACATCGCTCGACGTTCCCCGCGGTGTAGCGTGCGTGCGCGTACAAACCGCCGCGGAAATGCTCCAGGCGGCGCTGAGCGCCTTTCAGACGGCCGACGCGGCCATTTGTGCCGCCGCCGTCGCCGACTACACGCCTGCTGCCCCGGCGGACCATAAACTCAAAAAGGCCAACGAGCGCCTGGATCGAATTGAGCTCGTCGAGACCGTTGACATCCTGGCCGAACTCTCACGCCAAAAGGGCGATCGCCGTGTGATCGGCTTTGCGGCCGAGACCGATAACGTCGTGGAGTACGCGCAGCGCAAACTCGTGCGCAAGGGTTGCGATGCCATTATCGCCAACGATGTCTCGCGCGCCGATTCGGGCTTTGGGACCGATACCAACAAGGCCTGGATAGTGAGTACAGCGGGCACGCAAGAACTTCCCGTTCTAACAAAACCCCAGCTTGCAGATACAATTTTGGACTTGCTTCAAAATTTGTAAAAAAGTTCTTGCACAAGAACAAAGTTTCGGGTTACTATACTCCCTGTTGCGAGCGAGAGCAGAGCAACAAACAAATGCTTCGGGACGTGGCGCAGCTTGGTAGCGCACTTGACTGGGGGTCAAGGGGTCGCTGGTTCGAATCCAGTCGTCCCGACCAGAAGTTTGCAGGTCAGGCACCTAGTGCCTGACCTTTTTTTATCAGGAATCATCAGGGAATCACCGGAGAATCACCGGCTGTTTTTTAGCCAATAAAGACACGCCCTTCTACCTGCACTTTTGTAGAATCTCGGTTTTAATGGATCCCCCCTTCACTTTCTTTCCATATTTGTTGAATTCACTGATTCGTTTTGATTCCACATTTGTAGTCTATCTAGCCTAAATTTTTCTACATACGCGAAAATCACCTACCTGTGCCTAGCTACTGCGGCTACGACATCCAAGCCAACTGTCCCGCCCTGCTTCACTAATTCCCCGCACGTTCGCACGGAACCCCGACACCGCCCAAGGGCCGCGATACTTTTTCGATTTCTTTCGGCAGCGAGAGGAAGGCTTCCGTGCCTGCCGAAACAAGGCACTGCGCTCCAAAAAGCTAACGCCGCGGGTATTAAGCCGACACCGCGACGGTGCCACCGGCCATCGCTGCGGGCACCTGCGGCGTAATCGCCCCAGAGTCCGCCATCTGGGCCGCCATGCCGGCGAAGTCCTAGGCGACGGCGTGAGCGTGCGGCTCAGGGCGGCGTTCGCGCCGTCATTCTCGTGCGACCTCAAGAGAGTGCGTCGGCGCGGGCTCGACTAGGGCGAGCTCGCCACCGTCATCGACTTCATCGTCGAGAACGCCCCGAAGCGCTGGAGGAACTTCATAGACGCCGCATGCGCACGCTCAAGGGCGCATTGAGGGGCAGGGCTGAGGGCTTGAGGATCGGGGCTTGGGACTAGAAGGGGGCTCGGAAGTCGCGGGTCAGGATTCGAACATCGACCCACGCGCTTGGCGATTCTTACCAGTTCAGACGGTTTGCAGGCTATTCGCGCTGCGGGAGAGACTCGCACCACTGCAGCAATGCGCTCAACATAGTGGGCTTGTCTTGCACGAACTGCTCACGCTTCACACCGCGGCGCGGCTCAAAGCGAATGTCGTAACCCCTGTTGTCCAGGTACACGACATAGCTTTCGGGGGTGCCGGGCAGGTTCAGCGCTGCATGGCGCGTGCTGCCAATGCGCTGCGGCGCTTCCATAAGAGACTCGTTGGGCAGCTGACCGCCGTATACCTCCTCTAGTGCGCGGAAGCGGCGCCTAAATCTCAGGTAACCGTGGCAGCCCTCGTCTGCATGCCCGGCACAACAGGTCTGCGTTTCATAACCCTTATCGTTCAGCATGCGCACGTGGGGCTGCAGCTCGTGGTCGATCGCTACCAGGTGATCAGGGCGCTTGCCGCATTCGCATTCGCCCAAGGGCTTAAAGCACTTCGGGCACACGAACAGCATGCACTTCATGGTTTGCTCGGGCGTGAGCTCCCTGATTCCCAGGGCTGCGATTTCTGCCGCAGGGGCTTCGGGCTGCACGCAGGGGCATCCGCTTGCACGCAGAATGGCGTCGATGCACGCCACGGTGGCGCGCTCCATTTTCAGGGCGATGGCTTCGTCGCGCATCGCGCCAAACGCCTCGATGTCTTTCGTAACTGCAGAAAGCGGGGTTCGCCGAGAGATGTACACGAATGCGTTCTCTTCCCTCGCAGTGGGTTCGCCCTCAATCTTCACCGTAACGCCGGCTTTTGCATAGGTGCCGTACTGCACGCCGTTCGCTTTGTCCAGCGCCTGGACCTCACCCCGCGTGAGACCATGCCACAGCACGCCTTCCACAAACGATCCTTCCATGCGCGTGATGGTGGGACGGCCCTTCGCGTCGCACGCCAGCGTGTAGCCATAGAGCTTCGCCTTGGTTGCATAAACATGGTGACCGCCCTCGAGCTTTTTGGCAATGCGGTCATGGCTGATGTCAAAGCCATATGCGAAGTACGGGGTTTCCGCATACTCGCGGGTGTCGGCGGAGTGTTCGCGCGCGCTGAACACCGGGACAGAGGGACGATTAAAGTTGTGCACGTCAAACTCAGGCAGGCTGTTGCACCAGCCGAGCAGGGTGCGCAGCAGGGCCTTGCGCTGCTTTTCGAACTCATCCAGCGTAAGGGAGTAACTAAGGTCTGCCTGCAGCGCAGGGTCGCTGCTGCGCACTGCGCGGAACCCTTCGGGGACGTCAATCTTGTAACCGAACTCGCCTGGAATCTTGATTGCCAAGTAGATGCGGTGAGACCCGCAGAAGGTGGCCTCACTCGCTTCCATCACCTGGTAGCGCTTAGAGCGCAGGATGCGTCCATGCTGCTGAAGGCCACGGGGGAAACGGCGTGCGTAGTAACCGGTGTAACGGCATGTGCAATCGGCGATCTGGTGACCTTCACCGCACACGAAGTCGGCGTATTCGCGTGCAGCGGGGAGGTCGATCTTGGCTGCGCCATACGCCGCCGACTCTTCTTGCGCGCGCAAGCGGTCCAGGCTGTCGGCGCGCATGTCGGACATCTGCGCCAAGGTTGCCTCATCAAGCTGCATCACGCGGCCGGCTTCGACCACGCGGTCGATGTAATCGTACTTTTCGGTGTACTTGCGCAGCGGGGTGCGCTCAGAGATGTAGACCATCGCCTCAAGGGTTGCGGGAACCACATCGCCTTCGCGCCCGACGGTCACGGTTTCCTTGCGGTAGCAACCAGATGCAACGCCTTCGTAGCGGTCGAGAGACGCCACGTGAGAGCTATCGAGCGCCCACAGCGCGCCTTGCACATGCGACCCCTCGCGCTTGGTGATGGTGAGGTATCCGGCGGTATCGAACGCCAGCTCATAGCCGTTCAGGGTCGCTTTGCCCAGCAGCACCGCGCCGGGGCAGCGGGTTTCAACTTGATGGATGTCAAGGTTGCTACCGTACGCGAAGTTGATGGTCGAGGGTGCAGTCTCGGGGTGACGGGCTGAGGCGTTGTTGCCCTTCTCGTTGTACTTCATGGTTCATGCCTTTCGGTGTTGCGATGGGCTTCGGTCGCTCGAGCTGATTGCAGCATACGACCTGAAGCCGAAAAGGCGTGAAAACCTGAGGTTGACATTTTAAGAAATAGAACGAAAAGGACGGCCATGCACGAAATCGCGCAGGCAGAAAGTGCTGTTCGAGGCGCATCCTGCGAAAGGATACCCGTTCAGAAGGGTTGTTGCCAGTTTTTATCGATTCGATTTTTTACGAGCGCACGAAGAGGTTGCGTTTAGAAAAACGCAAGGGCGGCTGTTTCGCCTGTAAGCAAACATGAAATCGGCCGCAGCGGTACCGCCTGGGAGGGCGAACGAGGGACTTGGCCGCAACCTAATCCCCGGGTGCGGCTGCTACGCTCACTACTTGAGAATCGTCGACCGCCCAGTATCTGCCATCCAAAAGTTTAAACACGATATAGCTGCCGTCTTTGCTTATTTCGGCGGCGTTTACGCATTTCTGAAGATCGGCGTGGCGCGCGTAGCGGCCGTCGAGCTTATCTCCATTTACAAGCACGACTTCAAGATTGAGACCCATCTTCTCATACATAACGATACGATCCGAATCGTCCACGCCCTTGCTTGAGTCGAAGTCGGGCCTTTGCCCACCGCGGCGAATCCCTCGTTCAGTCAATGCCCTGTCGATCCCGCCCTTTGCGTAGTCGCTCAGCTGGGAATAGATTCTGCCAGCGAGATCATCGGCCAAGACGCGCTCTGGGTCCCCGCCTGACCGTTCCGCTCGAAACTCGCCTAATGCCGACAGTATCAGGTACACCTCATGCAATCGCAGCGGCAGGAAGATCGGGTGAGCCGTCGACTTCAGGCCGCCGCGGCTTGTCGGCTCGGCCTTGATGTAGGAGTCGCCAAAACGCACGCCGCCTGCCAGGGCGCTCAGGCGCTTTTGCACCGCCGTGCGCGAGCAGCCCAGGTACGCGGCGATCGCTTGCTGGGTCATTCCCTTATGCGCCGCTTTGAGCAGCATGAGATTTGCCTCGTCCGTGCCTATGAACGACTTGTCCAGGTTGTAGTGGCGCTTTTTTGGGGCGCCGCCGATCTCGTTGCCCTTTTCGAACAGCTCGTGCACGCTCAGGAACAATTCATGGCGGCCGTTGCTTTGGGGGCCTTCCTCTGAGTTGGCATAATCTGCCAGCGCCTTGCAAAACAAGCGATAGTTTTCGTCAGTGACGAAAGTGGGCCACTGCATGTTGTGAAAGCGTGTGCCTTCACGTGTGTCGGCGAATTTCGAATACGCAGACTCAGGATCGCAACCGACCCTTTCCGCAATTTCCGCAACTCTCATGCCAATCCCTTCCGCAACCCAATCACACGCACGAAAAACCTATCAAGCCAGAAGATTGATGTGGCAAAAAAGAAGAAGAGGCATTACACCCCTCCTTCTGGACAGCCTGCACCCCGGTTCCCTGCCTGCCAGTTCGCCCCCCGAAACCCTCGGGGCGCTGTGGGGTCGAACCCCTCCGCATGGAAAATTCTATCGCGGCCATGCCCGCTATGCGTGTCACGCACACCACGCCAAACGTCAGGTTTACCAGCCGGGACTGAGCCCTCTTTCGAGAGCAGGGTTATATTAGCATCTACAAACTCGAAAAACCCTGCCGCATTTGAGGAGTACCAAGAAAACGGTCTACACCTTGAATATCAACCTCATCCGAACACCTCCCGCATTCACACGAACATGTACGGATGAATGCGGGAATCCGATACCCTGAGGGCCGGATCGGCCGGCCCACTAGGCACGAGCGGGACACGGTCCAGAGGATGCCGGAGCGCAGGGTCCCGTGCAGGGAGATCGCGGGGGAGCCGGGCAGGTCGCCCTAGACGGTGAGCGCCGAGGTGCCGTCGCGCCCACCCATGAAAAGAGGGTTTCTTTGCGGGCGCCGCATCCGCACGCCCCCGCAAAGAAACCCTCGCACTCGCATCTCTTCCTGCGAACCCGCACGCGCCCTCGCGCACGCGCCGCGGCAGCTGCTAGTCGCGGTAGAACGAGCCCATGTAGCGGATGTACTCGTCCTCGGTGTGGTTGGCCTTCCAGTCGTGGACGGAGTCCTTGTTGCGCTGGCCGGCGATGACGGAGAGCTCCTTACCCAGCTTCTCAAAGGCCTCGTCGACGCACTCCTCGGGGGTGAGGGCGATCTTCATGACGGCCTCGCCCTGCGGGCCGCCGGGGAGGTTGGACAGCAGGCTGGGGGTTAGGGTGGTGCCGAGGGTGATGACCTCGACGTCGACACCGGTGCCCTCGCACTCGCAGGCCACGGCCTCGGTCATCTTGAGGATGAAGGCCTTGCCCGCGCCGTACTGGCCGTTCCAGGGGCTGGAGCTGATGCCGGTCATCGACGAGACGTTGATCACGGCGCCGCGGTCCTGGGCGGCAAAGATCCGCATGTAGTGGTGGAAGCACTTGAGGAAGGTCACGACGTTGACGTTGATCATGGCCTCGTGCTTCTCCCAGGGAGTGTCCTGGATCTTGCCGAAGCTGTGCAGGCAGGCCACGTAGCTCATGAAGCCCATGTCCAGGCCCTCGGTCGCGGCGAAGACGGTCTCGGCAGCGTCGGGCTGGCTAAAGTCGGCGCGCACGACCTTGGTCTCCACGCCGTAGGTCTCACGGATCTCGCCGGCGAGCACGTTCAGCTTCTCCTCGCGACGGCCGACCATGACGACATTCATGCCGCCGGCGGCGATCTTCTCGCAGAACGCCTTGCCGACGCCCTCGGTCGCGCCCAGGATCAGGCCCCACTCACCGTACTTTTCCCTCAGGTTCATACTGCATCCTCTCTCTCGATGCCCATGCGGGCACCTCTCCTTTAGCGTGCGGCCGCTCAGCCGCATACGGTGCGCCATTATGCGCTGAACAAGAGGGGAGTGCGTTCACGACTTTGCGAACGAACCCGAAACAACGATGAACGGTGTCGGTCTATCACCACAATGAAACCCTTGCAGTATCAAGAGGGGAGGTGCTGGCGGGTGGAACCAAAAGGTGAACGCCGCCCTGGCGTGAGCGGCGTTCGATGTGGTTTTACCCACCTTGGTAGCTATTCACCAGGAGGGCATTGCGACCTCCGGTCGCCTTTGCTGTATCCCCTTGTGTGCCCATGTACAAAGGGAAGCATCGCTATTCTGCGCCGGTGCTCGACGAGCGCGTGCGCTGGGCGCTCATCAGCGGCTACCTCTACGGCGTGCGCGACGCGCTGCTCACCCTCAACAATAACTGTAGCTGCAACTACCAACATAGCCCTCGCGGCTACTTCCTGTGAGAGTTTTTTGTTAAAGCAACGGCGCGAGAGTCCTCGTGGCACCCAGCAGCGTCCTCCATATGTCTGGACTCTCTATGCTCGCGCTGGATAGACATCGCCAGAACGGGTATAGTATCGAGAGTTTTGTCGTTTACCAGCGGGGGAGTCCTGTGGGCATCAAAAAGAAGATCAAAAAGGAGCTTATCGGCACCTCCGATTACCCGTCGAATAAGATTTTCACGATCTCCAATTTCATTACCTTCACGCGCCTGATCCTCACGCTGGTCTTCCTGTACCTGTTTGTGACGGACAACAACCGTGTCGTCGCCATTGTCATCTATGCCATCGCGGCCTCCACCGACTGGATGGACGGTCAGATTGCCCGCATGACTAAAACGGTCTCGTGGCTCGGCAAGGTTATGGATCCCATCTGCGACCGTGCGCTGCTATTTACGGGCGTTTTAGGCCTCGTGGTTCGCGGCGAGCTTCCCATCTGGGTCTGCGTGCTCATCATCGGTCGCGATATCTACCTGGGCATCGGCACGCTCATCGTGCGCCACTACCACCGCCGCCCCATCGACGTAGTGTTTCCCGGCAAGATTGCAACGGCGCTGCTCATGACCGGCTTCTCGCTCATGCTGCTGGGCTTTCCCACCGTGGACGGCTGGCATCTGCTGCCCGCCACGTTCACGGCCTTCCCGGGCCTCAACGGCAGTTCGGTACCGCTCGGCATCTTCTTTGTGTATGGCGGCGTCATCTTCTCCATGCTCACCGCTGTCATCTATTCCATTAAGGGTGGAGCGGCCATTAAACAGGCTGTCGCGCATCCAGAGGACGAAGACGTCGACTTTCTTAACCCCGAAATCGAAGACTAAGCCATTGGGGTATTATTACGTACAGTTCATTCTTTGCGGCATGTCCGCGTTAAGTTAGGGGTTGTCATGGACAACATGGTTAACAATATGCCTCAAAACGATAAGACTGCCGACGCAACCTGCGTCTTCCGTGTGCCTTCGAGCGACGTTACCGTCCCCGATCTTATGGCGAACGTTCGCATCACTGCCCCCGTTCTGTCTATTGTCAAAGGGCCGCAGACCGGTGCTGCCTTTGAACTCGAGGATGATGTGACCACCATTGGCCGCGATCCGGCAAATGGCATTTTCCTCAATGACATGACCGTATCGCGTAGCCACGCACGCATTATTCGCGAGGGTCTGGCTGCTCGCATCGAGGACTTAGGCTCGCTCAACGGCACGTGGGTTGACGGCGCTATCGTCAATGCCGCCCCGCTGCACGACGGATCTTCCGTCCAGATCGGTACGTTCACGCTCATCTACCACGAGAGCACGCCGGAGCGCATCGAAACCGGTGAGTAGGGCATGGCCGAACGCAACTATCTGAGTATCGGCCAGGTCGTCAATTTACTTCGAGGCGCATACCCCGATCTTTCGAACTCAAAAATTAGATTTCTAGAAGATGAGGGGCTCATCACCCCTCATCGTACGCCTAAGGGGTATCGCCAATACTCCAAGGAGGACGTTGACCGTCTAGAGGTCATTCTGCACCTGCAGAAAACTCGCTACATGCCGCTCAACGTGATCAAGCAACGTCTGGAAAACGCTACAGATCTCTCCACGCTTGCCTACGAGGTGGGTCTGCTGTCCGATGTTCCGCTCAAGACGGAACCAAAGGAAACCAAGCAAAAGCTGCACCCCATCGAGACCATTCCGGATATGTTGGGCGTCGAGATCTCGTTTATTCGCTCCTTGGCCGAAAACGACCTTATTCGCATTATCAAGAGTCCGCAGAACCGCGAGCTCGTCGACGGGCGCGATTTTCCGATTATCCGCTACTGTTCTGAGCTGTCACGCTTTCATATCGAGCCGCGAAACCTTCGTCAGTACGTATCATCCGCCAACCGCGAGTCTTCGATGTTCGAGCAAGTGCTCGTGAGCATGCTTGGCATGGACACCTCCGATGACGAACGCGATGCCAAGCTCGAACGCGCGTTTAAGAAGTTACATGACCTCACCGAGGGCGTGCATACTGCGCTGCTCAAGAACCGCGTGTTTGAGTCACTCAACGCCGTAGTCGAGGACGCCGATATCGATGCCCTCGATGAGGAGATCGCACGCTCCGAATCAACCAAAGCCAAAAGCGAAGAGGCATCTGTCTCCGCGGTCCCCGTGCGCGAGGAATCCCTCGTGCAGCCGCTTAAGGTTGTCGCCCCCTCGCACACCGGCACCGCCAGCGCGGACAAATAAACGCTTCTACAAACCAGCCTCCCATGAAAGGTCACACCATGTACGACTTCGAATCTCACATCGTCGACATCCCCGACTATCCCGAGCCCGGAGTCGTCTTTAAGGACATCACGCCGCTCTTTAGCAATCCCGAAGCGCTTAAAGCCATGGTCGACGCGCTAGCGGAGCATTTCTCCGGCATGGGCATCACTAAGGTTGTAGGACCCGAGGCTCGCGGTTTTATGGTAGGCGTGCCTGTTGCCGTGGCACTCGGCGCCGGCTTTGTTCCTGCACGTAAACCGGGAAAACTGCCACGTAAGACCGTTAGCCAGGAATACGAGCTCGAGTATGGAACCGATTCGATTGAGATTCACGTCGATGCCATCAGCTCTAAAGATACCGTGTTGATTCTTGACGACTTGGTCGCGACAGGCGGAACCGTTGAGGCAACAGGTAAACTAGTGCGAGATATGGGCGCAAAGCTCGTAGGTTATGGTTGTATCCTTGAGCTTGCGTTTCTTAATCCGCGCAAGAAGCTCACGCCTTCTAACGAGGACGTTGAGCTCTTTAGCCTGGTAACGGTGGACTAGCCGCTACCCTTAGATACCGGAAAGGAAGCTCCATGCGCACAGCAAACACGCACAAAAACATGGCACGCTGCGCTGCTACGGCAACCCTCGCTTGTGTTTTGGGCTTGGGCCTCGCGGCTCCTGCCTATGCCGATACCGCGTCCGATCTTGCCGCTGCTCGTACCAAACTCGAGCAGATCGGTACGCAAACCCAGCAAATTCATGAAGAACTCTCCGCTCAGACGCAGGAGCTTGATCAGACTGCAGGCGAGATCACGCAAAAGCAGCAAGAGATTGCCGAGGGTCAGGCAAAGCTTTCGAGCTACGTTGCCGGTGAGTACAAGACCGGCGGTCTGAGTCTCCTTCAGGTTCTGACGGGCGTCGACGATCTGGGCGATATGCTCAACCGTTTGTTCTACTACGGCAAGGTTTCCGACAAGCAGGCCCAGACCATTCAGGAGGTCAAGAACCTTAAGCAGCAGCTCACCGATAAGCAGGCCGAGCAGGAGAAGAACGTCGCCGCGACGCAGAAGAAGGTCGACGAACTCAACGCCCAGCAGGCTGAGGCCCAGAGTGTCGTGAACTCCCTGGATTCACAGCTGCAGGCCGAGCTTGCTGCCGAGGCCGAGGCGAACGCCGCGCTGCAGGCTGGCATAAATGCCAGCACCGCCGAAAAGGCCACGGTGAGCAACGACACCGCCGGTACGACCGAGAACACCAACAATGGTGGCGGTACGACCAACAACGGCGGCGGCAACACGCCTGCGCCCGCGCCCGCTCCTGCTCCCACGCCGCAGCCCTCGACGCCCGCCCCGGCACCGGCCCCTTCCGCGCCGAGCCAGTCCGTTGACGGCGGCAGCGTTGTCTCTCGCGCTTATAGCAAGCTTGGTTGCGCTTATTCCTGGGGCGGTATTGGCCCGAACAGCTTTGACTGCTCCGGCTTTGTAAGCTACTGTCTCACCGGTCGCTACTGCCGCCTGGGCACTACCGGCACCTTCATGGGTTGGCCCCGTGTTTCTGATCCTCAGCCGGGCGACGTCGTTGTTAACTCTTACCACACCGGCATATACATTGGTAACGGCCAGATGATCCATGCTTCCGACTACAGCACGGGCGTTATCATCAGCTCCGTTGCCGCTGGCATGAACAACAATTATATTTTCGTTCGCTATTAAGTGTTTTTAACTCAGCTAACGAAAGTGGACCTCGTATCCTTTGGGAGCGAGGTCCTTTGTTTTATCTCGACCGCCCATTTTGTGTGTAAACTACAATCTAGTTTTGAATACTAGATATGCGCAGCATCTATCCAAAAGATAGCTATAATTGTTGAGGAACAACTAGAAAGGACCCTCAATGAGCTGGGCACTCATCTCAGATTCGAGCTGCAATCTTCGCGATTGGCAACCAACCGCACCTCATACCACCTTTGCATTTGCACCCCTTAAGATCCGAGTGGGGGAGCGTGAATTTGTCGACGATCTCTCGCTCGATGTTCACGAGCTTAATGTTGCCATTCAATCGGAATCCAGCGCATCATCGAGCTCCTGCCCAAGCGTAGGGGAGTGGGCTGAGCTCTTTAAGCTCGCCGACAAGACGATCTGCATGCCCATCTCCGAGGGCGTCTCGGGAAGCTACAATGCCGCGGCCACCGCGCGTGACATGGTGCTTGCCGAAGAGCCAAATCGTAAGATTTACCTGGTTAATTCGCGCGCAGCAGGCGGAAAGATGGACCTGATCTTCTTACTGTTTGACCGTTATCTAGCAAGTAAACCGGATGCCTCCTTTGAGGAAGCCTGCGCCTACTTCGATAGCTTGGAGCAGAACAGCAAGATCCTCTTTAGTTTATGCAATTACGAAAACCTTGCGAAGGCCGGACGTATCCCCAAGGCGGCCGGTGTTATTGCCAACAAGCTCAACATCCGCATTTTGGGCACGGCGAGCGAAGCGGGCGAAATTGAACTCGTTGGGCATACGCGTGGCGAAAAGAAGATGCTCACCAAGATTGTCAACACCATGGAGGCCGAGGGTTTCACGGGCGGCGAGGTCATCATCGATCACGTTGAGAACGAAGCTGGAGCCCAGGCGCTTGCCGACCGCATTGTGGAGCACTGGCCAGGCTCCAAGACTATCATCATGCCCTGCAACGGCCTAGATTCCTATTACGCCGAGATGCATGGTCTCATCATCGGCTACGGCATGGGCATGGCTTCGGGCCAATAAAGCTCAACCAAGCAAAAACGCGGGCGGGACAAAGTGACTGATGGCTCTTTATCCCGCCCGCGTTATACGTCGCCTAGCTATTAAACCCATTGAACTTGAGGTAGCTCATCAGGTACGCCTTCGATACAAAAGACGAAACCGCACTGCGTACGAGCAGCGATTCGCGCGTAACCTGATGTGCGGTATCGGGCACGGGAGTCTGCTCAAGGGAAAAAGCCGCACGAATCGATGCCTCAAGTTGATCGACTACATAATCGAAGGCCGTCGGAGCGTCGTAGCTCAAGCGCTGAATATTAAAGAGCGCCTGAACCGCAGCGATGGGCAGCACCTGCTTAAAGATACAAATGGCGATGAGACGCGCAATCTGCTCACGGCCATACTGCTTTTTAACCGGAGCAGGAACGAGGCCGACCTTTACGTAGTTATTGATCATCGAAGGCGTGATAACGGGCTGCTCTACGCAAATCGAAAGCGGCTCCATCCACAGCGCAACATATTCAATAACCTGATCGCGATAGAGCGTTACGTTGGGCAGCTGGTCATAGCGTGGCAGGCTCAACGCATTGAGTTTACCCACCATATCGGACTGAATAAATGCATCCGGCAGCACCGTCGGCTGAATATCCTCCGGCTTAATGCTGACCGATGTATCGGACATCGGGATAACATGTTTGACGTGGTTCATAAGAGACCTCCGTTCGTTATCTATATTGTATTCTAGAATATCTAGTTTTGCATACCACATAGCCGCTAAGTAAAAGTGGTTGGACAGCACATTGACGCACCGTCCAACCACTTTGTATATAGATAGTAACCTTACATAAGATATATTATCGTACTTATCCTCGTAAGAAGGCGTATGCGCTGGTAGCCGCTATGGCTCCGTCCGAAACGGCGGTCACAACCTGGCGTAAACGCTTGGAACGGATATCGCCGGCAGCAAACAAGCCCGGCGTGCGCGTGGCCATCGAGTCGTCGGTAACGATACCGCCGTCAGGCGCCAGATCCACCAGATGCTGTACTAGCTCGGTATGGGGCTGTGTTCCGGCAAAGACAAAGATGCCAAACGAACCTGGATCGAAGGACTCGGAATAGGTATCGCCAGTGGCGTTGTCCTTAAACGTGATAGTTGTAGGCATGGCCTCGCCCGATAGCTCCACAATACTAGTTTGGTACCTAACCGAAATATTATCTTTAGCGAGCACCTTTTGAACCACGCCATCGGGAGCACGGAACTGATCGCGGCGCAAGACGATGGTCACGCTGCTGGCAATTTCTGATAAGAACAGGGCTTCCTCGCAGGCAGCATTACCGCCGCCAATGACAAAGACCTGTTTGCCACGAAAGAACATGCCGTCGCACGTCGCACAATACGAAACACCGCGACCGCGATACGTATCCTCGCCGATAAAGCCAGCAGAGCGCGGCGTGGCGCCCATGCAAGCGATAACGCTTGAGGCCACCGTGTCGCCCGTATCGTGATGCACCGTAAACAGCGCCGCATCCGCATCGTAATCGATACCCGTAACCATGCTCCATGCAACCTGTGCTCCCAGGCCCTCTGCATGTTGCTGAAAACGCTCGCCGAGTTCGGCACCGCTCAAGAGCGGAATGCCCGGATAGTTTTCGACCTCATTGGTTGTGGCGATCTGTCCTCCCGACATGCCTTGCTCGATCACGGTCGTCGTTAGATTGGATCGCGCAGCATAAATGGCTGCAGCATAGCCCGCTGGGCCGCCGCCGATAATCGCAACATCGATCGGCTGATTGGTAGTCATGGAGTGTCCTCTCATCGAAACATTGGCGTTCTTTGCGCTCATACCCAAATTTAGGAGAACATGACAGTCATGCACTACAATGATTCTTTGCGAAACAACGATGAAGGGGAGTTATCGATGGATCAAACGCAGATGGGCAACGACGCTCCCCTGCCCACGCAAAGCGCCCCCCAATCGGGACAATTGATGCCGTCACCCGCACAAAAGCCCTTAGTGACCATTGTCCACGCATCGGTTGGTTCGGGACACAAAGCGGCAGCCAATGCTATCGCACAAGCATTCGAGCTTATACGCGGCACCAAGGGCATACCGCAGGATGTCGAGATTGAGGTCTTGGATATCCTCGATTTTGGACGCATAAAATTCGACGGCAACAAAACGGCCGCATCGTTTACCGGCGCCACGCGCCCAATTTATGACTTGACCTGGCGATATACCCTTACCGGACACCTGCTTTGGGGCGGCGGCACGGCGTGGTCGCGCATTATGTTTCCCGCATTTAACGAATACGTTCGCACTCGTAGGCCTATTGCCGTGGTCGCCACACATATCACGGCAGCCAACGTTGCGGTTGGTGCGCGCGTCATTACGGGCATCGACTATCCCGTAATTTGCGTGCCGACCGATTACGAAGTCGAGGGCTGGTGGCCCCATAAGGACACTGACTTATTCTGCGTGGCAAACGAGTTTATGGCCGAGACGCTCCGCCCACGCAAGGTTCCCGAGGCAAAGATACGCATTACGGGCATCCCTATTCGCGCTGGATTTGACACGGATTACAATCGTGAGGAAGAACTCGAGAAGTTCAATCTCCCTACCGACAAGACCATTGTGCTGGTAATGGCCGGCGCCAGTTTGCCTCAACCGTACGTTCGCTTTCGCGCGGCGATGGACCAAACCCTCCCCTTCCTCCGTAGCTTCGAGGACATGCACTTTGTCTTTTTGCCGGGCAAGGACACGGAATACGCCACGCGCCTGAAAAGGCTCTTCGAAGCCATGAAACTCGAAAACGTCACGGTCCTTGACTATGTCGATGACATGGCAGCGCTCATGCACGGCTGCGATCTGGCAATTCTCAAATCGGGCGGACTCACTGTTACCGAATGCCTGTGTGCACACCTGCCGATGATTCTGCTGGGCAAGTCCTATGGCCAGGAAAAGGCCAACACCACCATGCTCACCGACTTGGGCGCCAGCATGCATGTCACCACCGCACGCGAGCTCATTGTGACGCTACGCCATCTCCACGATCATCCCGAGTCGCTCAAGGCACTGCTCATCAATGGCGAAGTGCTACGCCGTCCACACGCGGCCGAGGACATCGCCATCGCAACTATGGAGCTTGCAGGCAAGCCCCAAAAGCGCAAACGAGCCTTCTGCCGCTTCTACTGGGGCGGAAAACCCGCGCATATCCGCTAGTGTTGGACTGTCCGCCGTGGCGCAGGCCGCCCACACATATCATTCCATGCTCAAACATTCTCGCTTCGCTTCGCTCGCTGCGAAACTGCGCGTGGAACGATATGTGTGGGCGGCCTGCGCCACGGCTATACGTACGCACTAGCAGCCATATCGGTTACCCTACTAAAAGCAGCGAAGGGGAACTCGAAAACAAGAAAACAAGTAATCAAAGTAATCCGATCTAACAAAGGAGCCGTCTCTTTGTCAGATCGGATTACTTATTAGACACAGCTTCTAGATGCAGCATTCGGCTTCAGATGGGAAGCCATAACCGATTGCGAGCATGTAAACGTAGCTCGCCCCTGAGAGGCCCCTATATATCGTCCCGCGCGCAGTTTCGCAGCGCAGCGAGAATGTTTGAGCACGGGATGATATATAGGGGCCTCCCAGGGGCGAGCGGTCATTACGATGCCCATTTTCAACGAAGAAATGGGCTAAGCCACACCAGAAGAACCGAAACCGCCGGCTCCTCGGTCCGTTTCGTCTAGTTCGTCTACCTCCACGAGATTGACCGTGGGAACTTCTTGGATGACGAGTTGAGCGATTCGGTCACCCTTGTTGATCTGGATTTCATTGGATGGATCCAAGTTGATAAGGATGACTTTGAGTTCTCCTCGGTAGTGGGCGTCGATGAGGCCAGGAGTGTTGACTATAGACAGACCCTGCTTAATAGCCAGGCCACTGCGAGGCTGAACGAAGCCAGCGTATCCATCGGGCAGTGCGATCGCAAGACCAGTAGAGACCAAGCGTCGCTCGAAGGGCTTAAGGGTACAGTCCTCATTGGCACGGAGGTCCAAACCGGCATCTGTGGGATGGGCGTATTTGGGAAGCTCGATCGTAGGGTCGAGACGCTTAATGTTGACTGTAATGTTGGACATAAAATCACCTTAGCTTGTCGAGCTCTTGCAAAAACTCATCGATGTCTTTGAAATCGCGATAGACCGAGGCAAAGCGAATGTAGGCCACCTTGTCGATCTTGGCCAAGCGCTTAAGCACCATGTCGCCCAGGTCGTGGGACGTAACAGCCGTCAGCGTACGGGAACGCAGCTCCACCTCGATGTCATCGATGAGCTCATTGAGCTTTTTCGTGTCGATGTCGCGCTTAATCGTAGCGCGCATTAAGCCGACCAGCAGCTTATTGCGATCGAACCGCTGCCTTGACCCGTCAGATTTGATGACCTCGATGGGGTCTTCGCATCGCTCGAATGTTGTGAAGCGATAGTTGCACGAACAACATTCACGACGGCGTTTAATGGTGTTATTAGATTCCTGCATACGGGAATCGACAACACGGGTATGTGCATTGCCGCATCTGGGACAGCGCATGGTACCTCCTCCAAAACGATAACAAGGGTACCATGTGCCGGAGTTTAAATCTTACGAACGCGCAGGAACTTTAAGAACGTCACCCGCATCGAGTGATCCATGCTCCAGATGATTGACACTGCGAATTATGTCAGAAGTCTCCTGCGTAGAAAGACCGTCAACGGAATGCTCCTGAGCAAGCGACCACAAGGAATCGCCAGACTGAACACGGACGGTCTCATAGGTAACGTTAGATGCCGACTCGGCATATGCGGCGTGACGAGCGCTGAAGATCGAGGTAGCAAGTACAAAGAAGAGCGTGAGCGCAACGGCCAGGGCGACAATCGTCGAGGCCTTCAGAGCAACGGGGGCCGAAGTCGTGGCGACGCACTGGCTGCGGACGGGCTTGCCAGGCAGTGTTTGAAAACCAGATCGGCCGCCTTTGACAACCGTGAAAGCCGGCGCCGCAGGCGTCTCGAGCTTAAGGGCGAGGTTTCCCTGGACCATATCCGTTGCATTCATCATGTTCTCCTCTCGCGTTTTTTGACGAGAACTGTTTTATCAAGCCGCGAGGACAAAAAAGTCTAGCGCGGGAACGAGTGTTCGGTTATTATTATCTTCGAACAGTTGTTCCTGTCAAGCAAACATAGAACATTTGTTTGGGTTAGGTAGAGAGGAATCCCTGATGGCTCGCAAAATTACCAAGCGACAGCAGCAGATTTACGACTTCATCAAGGAGTATCAGCAGGAAAAGGGCTATCCGCCCAGCGTGCGTGAGATGGCTTCGGCTGTGGGTCTTTCCTCCCCTAGCACCGTACATGCACATCTCTCCGCACTGGAAGCACGCGGCCTGCTCAAACGTGACGCCACCAAGCCTCGTGCCCTAGAGCTCTTTGACGAGGACGGAGCCTCCGTCTCCATCTCAAAGTCCGATGAGCCCACGGCACCCCGCGGAACCGTATCGCTACCCCTCGTGGGCCGTGTCGCCGCGGGGATCCCCATCCTTGCCGAGCAGAATATCGAGGACACCTTTACCATCCCGACCGAGATCGCAACGGACCAGGGGTCTTTTATCCTCGAGGTCCACGGCAATTCGATGATTAACGTCGGTATCCTTAACGGCGACTATATCATCGTTCGCGAACAGAAGAGTGCCATGAATGGCGAGATCGTTGTGGCCATGATCGATGGCTCCGCAACGGTCAAAACGTTCTACAAGGAGCAGGGACGAGTTCGCTTGCAGCCCGAAAACGACACCATGGAGCCCATCTATGCGACAAATCCGACAATCCTGGGCAAGGTTGTTGGATTGATGCGCCGGTTCTCGTAATGCAAAACCGCATCACGGTCTTTGATACCATTCGCGGATTTACCATGCTGTCGATGGCAGGATTTCATGCTTGCTACGATCTTGCCTATCTTTATGGTTGGGATATGCCCTGGTTTACTCAGACCATCTTCCAAGACATCTGGCGTGCCAGCATCAGTTGGGTATTTTTGTTTATTGCCGGCTGGATGTGCACCCTCTCGCGCAACAACATCAAGCGTGCCGTCAAATATGCCGCTGCCGCTTTTGTTGTATGGGTCGCGACGGCGCTCGTCTCAGTCGATGACTCAGTGAACTTCGGCATCATGTTCTGCATGGCGGCCTGCACCGCCATTGTCGCGCTCGCGCGTCCGGTGATCGTTAAAGTGCCGTCGGTATGGGGTATAGCAATTTGCCTCACACTTTTTACCCTTACCTGGAGCATTCCTAAAACGGTTTATCCTATCCCCTATTTAGCTTGGCTGGGTTTCCCAAGTCCAGACTTTGTCTCTGGTGATTACTATCCAGTCATACCATTCTTATTTATGTACCTTGCAGGCTTCTTTGCCGCCCACACGACTCAGGAAGCAAACTATGAGGCGCCGGGATGGGCCTATGCGAATCCCATCCCGGCGCTCGCAAGTCTCGGGCGCCATGCGCTGCCGTTCTACCTGCTGCATCAACCGGTTATCTTGGGTGTACTGGAGCTGATTTACTCTGTTCGATAACGCTCGAGACGCGGTGCGATACGGGCTGGAAGCTTTGCCACAATACGAACGCCGTCCTCGAGGTATTCCTCGTGCAGAAGGGTTCCCTGTTCGTGCACAAGCGTGATTAACGCACCCTCTCGATACGGGATATCGGCCGAGAGCAACACGTCCGTGGCGGCCGCCTCACGAGCGATGCGGTCGACTAAGTCATCAAGGCCCTCACCCGTCTGAGCCGAGAACAATACCGCCTCGGGATAGCGCCGGCGAAAGCTCAAGCGGTCGACGCTATCGAGCAGATCGATTTTATTGAACACGGTAAGCGTCAGGCGCTCACCGGCACCAATCTCGTCAAGGACACGATCAACCGCCTCAAGCTGACGCTCGTAATCCTCATCGGAAGCATCCACAACTTTAAGAACCAAATCGGCGCCGAGCACCTCGGAAAGCGTAGATTTAAACGCGTCGACCAGGCCATGGGGCAGCTTTTGAATAAAGCCAACGGTATCAGTGATCGTCATGCCACGGCCACCGGGTAAACGATACGAACGCGTCGTAGGATCGAGCGTGGCAAACAGCTTATCCTGCGAAAGTACCGTGGATCCCGTCAATCGATTAAGCAACGTCGACTTACCGGCATTGGTGTAGCCAGCCAACGCTACGCGAAACGCCAGCGATTCAATACGGCTTTTCGATTGCACATCACGACGTTGTTCAACCTGTTTCAATTCGCGGCGAAGAGCTGCGATCTTATCGCGAATCAGGCGACGGTCGACCTCGAGCTGGCTTTCGCCCTGGCCAAAACGCGATCCAATGCCGCCACGCGTCTGTTCCTTAGCAAGGTGGCTCCACATACCTCGCAGACGGGGCAGCAGATACTGCAACTGAGCCAGCTGCACCTGTAAGCGACCCTCACGCGTCTGAGCATGCAGGCCAAAGATATCCAAAATCAACGCCGTACGGTCAATAATCTTGACCGGTTCGCCCACGGCTTTCTCAAGATATGACTGCTGTGAAGGAGTCAAGTCGTCGTCGAAGATTACAACATCCGCATCCATACGATGCACCAAACCGCATAGCTCCTCGACCTTACCGGAGCCGATAAACGATTTGGGATAAGGTTTGACCAGACGCTGAGACAAGCGTGCCACGCATTGGGCTCCAGCAGTGTGAGCCAAGCGCTCGAGCTCGTCGAGCGAACGGTCGAGCGGCCAGGCGTTATCGCGCCACTCAACACCAACCAAGACGGCACGCTCAGGTTCAGGTGCCGTGGGAACCAAGGGAAAACGTGCCATTAGGCAGCCTCGATACGACGGTAGATATCATCGACGACCTCATCGATCGTAAACTCATCCATATCGAACCACACGATGCGATCGTCACGCTTAAACCAGGAAAGTTGGCGCTTGGCATAGCGACGTGAGCGCATCTTGATAAGCTCGCGGGCCTCATCCATGGTAATAGCGCCTCGCAAGGCATCAATAATCTCTTTGTAACCGATTGCCTGCATCGACGTGAGTGCATCACCCAGGCCCTGGTCCATAAGGCCACGGACCTCATCAACCAGCCCCTGCTCAAACATAAGGTCGACACGCAGGTTAATGCGCTCATACAGCACTGCACGGCTACGCGTCAGACCAAACCACAAGGCATGATAACGCTCATGCGGAACGCTGAATTTAGACTTCTGCTGGGCATACGACACACCGTCATCGTGCATCTCGAGCGCACGGATCACGCGGCGCACGTTATGGGGATGAATCACGGCAGCCGATTCCGGATCACGCTCGGCAAGCAGGGCATGCATAGCTTTCTCGCCAATACGCTCGGCAAGCTCCTGATAACCCGTGCGACGTTCGTCCTCGAGCTCTCCCGAAGGAAAGTCCATTTCATCGAGTGCAGCCTTAAGATATAAGCCCGTGCCGCCGCAAAAGACCGGAAGCCGTTGCTCACCAAGCAAACGCTCGATATGCGCCCGGGCATCAGACTGATAGAGCGCAGCAGAATACGCGACGCCCGGGTCCACGATATCGACAAGGCGTAGGGGCACCGAGCACTCCTCGGGCATCATCTTGGCCGTACCGATATCCATACCGCGATAGATTTGCATCGCGTCACACGATAACACTTCAGACGACAGACGAGAGGCCAGGCGGTCGGCAACATCACTCTTGCCGACCGCCGTCGGACCGACGATCGCTACGGCAGAAAGGTTTGTGCCGGGGGAAACCATTAGCGAGGCTCACCCACAACGGAGCCAGACAGATACCACGTCTTGGCGACATCCACATCGACGTCGACGATTTTGCCGATAAGCTGATCGATGCTATAGCCAGCGGGAATCGGCGCATGAACTGTCTGGTTCTTAGGACTTTTACCAAGAAGGACAGCGTCGTTTTTCTTGCTCGTGCCCTCAATAAGCGCAGGCACCACGGTGTGAAGCTCGCCCTGGTTATACTCGTATGCCGTCGTCTCGATAACCTTGACCAGACGGTTAAAGCGCTCAAGAATAACCTCATGCGGGGTGGGATCATAAATCTCAGCTGCCGGGGTACCGGCGCGCTTGGAGTAAATAAACGTGTAGGCCTGGGCATAGCGCACCGTCTCGGCAAGCGAGAGCGTCTGCTCAAAGTCTTCCTCGGTCTCGCCCGGGAAGCCCACGATGATGTCGGTCGAAAGCGCAATTTCGGGCATACGGTTACGAATGCGATCGACCAGGCCCAGATAATCCTCGCGCGTGTACCGACGATTCATCTCTTTAAGGATGCGCGTGGAACCCGACTGAACGGCTAGGTGAAGCTGCGGCATAACGGCAGGTGTCTCGGCCATAGCATCGATGGTCTCGGGAAGCAAATCCTTGGGGTGCGAAGAAGTAAAGAAGATACGCTCGACGCCCGTATCACCCACGGCGCGCAGCAGGTCGGCAAAGCGCGGCTTGCCAAAGAGATCGCGACCGTAGGAGTTAACGTTTTGTCCCAGCAGCGTAATCTCGCGCACACCCTGACGCACCAGACCCGTCACCTCATCGACAATCTCCTCGAAGGGGCGGCTCTTCTCGCGACCACGGACGTACGGCACGATGCAGTACGTGCAGAAGTTGTTGCAGCCCGTCATGATGGGCACCCATGCATGATACTGCGTCTCGCGATGCCACGGCATACTCATGGCGTCCGTATCTTCATGCTCATTCGTGCGGATATGGCGCTTGCCATCCATAAACGCCTCGGCGATAAGCTCCGCCACGTGCGCAATCGAATGCGTACCAAAAATAACGTTGACGTTATCGACGTTGGTGAGCAAGCCCTCGCCATCGCGCTGAGCGATGCAACCACCCACGGCGACCACACGCTTGCCCGAGGGAGAAGGAGGAAGACTCTTGCAGGAATTGCACTGACCATACAGGCGCGTATCGGCAGCCTCGCGCACACAGCACGTCATGAATACGACAATATCGGCATGCTCCGGATCGAGCGCCATAAGACAGCCATAGGAATCGAGCAAACCGCTCACGCGCTCGGAGTCGTGCTGATTCATCTGGCAGCCGAATGTGCGGATAAAATAGGTTTTACCGGCAAGAATATCGCGTACGAAGCGCTGGTCCATGAGCTTACATCCTAACGATGATATCGACGGGGCACAAAGGTGCTACAAACGTGCGAAAACTCGCTTACGCAACAGGCTTAACGTCGTCCATGACGACATTGTCCATAGCAGCCCGATTAATCTGGTGAACGTAGATAGAGAGACGGATTGCCGTGCGAGACTCCCCGTTAATGAGGATGTCAGAGAACACCGGCGCACAAGAGACATCAAAGCCAGTCGGAATCAAAAAACCTCGCGCAATGGCAACGGCCTTTATGGCCTGGTTGACGGCGCCGGCACCGACGCACTGAATGTTGACGGGAACGCCATCTTTGACCATACCGGCAATGGCGCCGGCAACGGACGCGGGCGATGATTTGCTTGATACCTTCAGGCAATCCATGAAGAAACTCCTGCGTTTAAAAGTACGTTTTAACTGCAATAACTGTATCGTACCGAGCGGACTCGGTAAAGATGCTACTCCTCTTTGGCAAGATCGAACGTCACGGTGATGCGATCACGTGAAACGCGAATCTTAGGGTCGCCGCACAGATTGAGGTAATACCGGGCGGCGAGGTCATTGAAGTCGCGCTCGACAGCACGCGAAAACTGTGCCATGTCATCCTTGGCAATGCGGAGGCCTCGACGGTCCTTGGCAAGATCGACTGGAGCCGGCAAATGCGAGGTGGAATCGCGCTCGCGCAGCAAACGCGCACACACGCCACGAACGGGCTTAATCTGTCCTGAGAGGATACGGTGGGCAGTACGCTCGGACATTTCGAGACCCAGCCCGGAGCAAATCCGGATAAAGTCCTCGGCATCCGAGGCAAGACCTAAACGATCGATAACCGGAAGCTCACACTCGTCATCGATAAAGAGCAGGCGTGACGTATCGAGACGACTGGAAGCCTGGGCATACAGGGTCGCAGCGATCTCGGACGGAGAGCCCAGATACACGTCGCAGTCGCGCAGCTCCTCAAGGGCAAACTCGCAGGCTGCGCGAATGATATTGTGAGGACCACGAGCGCATACATAGCGGCCGTCTTCGTCTTTAACCGCCTGAGGCCAGCTCGACTGGTCGGCGCGCTCAGCCAAGCGATCGGTATCAACGCACACCTTAAACGCTGAGCCCAAATCGACGCCCGATGTAACAACGCGTGCCTCATCGGTGTTCTGCTTGATAGAGAACAGCGCCATACCACGACCGTGAACACCCCAACGGTCCATCTTCATGCTCTCGAGCTTGGAGGTGACACGGGCATCAAAGATACGCTCCTGCATATCCTGCGGCACACCCGAACCGTTATCCAGGAAGAGGAGGGTACGAACACCCTCCTCCTTGGTCGTGGCTAGATAGACCTTATCGGCTCCGGCATCGCGAGCATTACGCAGCATCTCGATGACAATGTCCTCTACATGCTGAATGTCATGCTTGGCCTGACGCCGCTCGGCCTCCGAAACGCGGAGGCGGACATACCCCTCGCCAAGTTTTTCCTCGACGCGAAGGTTGCCCTCCCCCGACATCGACGCGATAAATGAGATGAGCTCGTTCGCGTCGTTCATGTTATTTAGCGATATCGACGGCACGGCTCTCGCGAATCACGACAACGCGCACCTGACCGGGATACTCCATCTCTTCCTCGATCTGATGGGCGATATCGTGCGCAAGCACCGTGGACTGGGCATCGGAAATCTTGTCCGGCTGAACCATGACATGGACCTCGCGACCGGCCTGCATAGCATAGGTACGCTCGACGCCGTCATGAGAGTTGGCAATCTCCTCGAGCTTCTCAAGGCGCTTGATGTAGCTCTCGGCCGACTCGCGACGGGCGCCGGGACGAGAAGCGGAAACAGCATCGGCAGCCTGGACCAGAACGTCGAGCACCGTGTTGGGGTCGACATCGGCATGATGGGCCTCGATTGCGTGGACGATAACGGGCTTCTCGCCATAACGGCGGGCAAGCTCGGCACCAATCACAGCATGCGGACCCTCAACGTCGTGGTCGATGGCCTTGCCCAGGTCATGCAAAAGACCCGCGCGCTTGGCGGTCACAACATCCAGACCAAGCTCGGAGGCCATGATGCCGCACAGGTCGGAGACCTCAAGCGAGTGCTGTAGCACGTTCTGACCAAACGAGGTGCGGTAGCGCAGAGCGCCCAGGGTTTTGACGATCTCGGGATGCAGGTCGTGGATTCCGGTATCGAAGGCGGCCTGCTCGCCGGCTTCGAGCACACGCTGCTGAACCAACTCAGCGGCCTTGTGGTACATCTCCTCGATGCGGGCGGGGTGAATACGACCGTCGGCAATGAGGTTCTCGAGCGCCACGCGGGCGGTCTCACGACGGACCGGATCAAAGCTCGAAAGCACGACAGTCTCGGGGGTGTCGTCGATCACAAGGTTGACGCCGGAAACCTGCTCGAAAGTACGGATGTTACGACCCTCGCGACCGATGATGCGGCCCTTAAGGTCATCGGAGGGAATATGAACGGACGTGACGGTGACCTCGGCGGTATGGTCGGCGGCACAGCGCTGGATCGCCAGGGAGAGAATCTCCTGAGCGGTCTTGTGGCACTCGGCGCGGACCTGTTGCTCGGACTCACGGATGATGGTGGCCGCCTCATGGGTAACCTCGCCGCGGACCTTGTCGAGCAGCTCCTTGTGAGCATCCTCGCGCGTAAGGTCGGCAATACGCTCGAGCTCGGAGGTCTGCTTGGCGCAAAGCTCCTCAAGTTCGCGAGAGCGCTTCTCGACCTGACCGGCCTGGCTGGACAGCTGATGCTCGCGTTTATCGAGCGCATCGTTGCGTCGGTCGAGCGATTCCTCGCGCTGCATCACGCGATTTTCGAGCGCGCGAATCTCGCTCTTACGCTGCTTGTCCTCGGCCTCGGCGGCCTGTTTGTTCTTGATGATCTCTTCCTTAGCCTCGAGCAGAGCCTCTTTTTTGAGGGTCTCGGCCTGACGCTTAGCATCACCGATCAGGGACTCTGCCTGCGCGTGTGCCGACTGAATCTTTTCTTCGGCCTCGTGAAGACTACCCTGCTTGGCGGTGCGCATGTAGGCAATGGCGACGATGGCACCCAAAACAATGCCAACGAGCGCTGCAATGATAGGCGGCATGCTCACTCCTTTTTATGGATTCGTTACACAACAAAGCGAACCGTCCATACGAACGGCTCGCGACATTTGAGTAATATGGGCGCAGCTTATGCGGGTCGGATACAGATAAACATATAAACAAACTCATCGCAGATGAGCACATATCACAATGCAAATGACAGTAATTATCCTACGTTGAACCGCAACAACTGTCAAATCAACGCACCCAGCACGGCGCCTATCGAGCGGTGAACGGCAGGGGCGTAACGTGCGCATGCTTAAACGTCGCATTTCTCGCTTAAGGCATCGAGGCGCGCCTTAACGGCATCCGCGGCAATGTGATAGGAAAAGCCCTTGCCCATCAAAAATCTGACGAGCTTTTCAAATGCACGTGCCTCGGGAACGCGACGCTTAGCGAGCAAAGCCGATGCGCGAGCCAAGTCGTCATCCTCGGCAAAATAAGCCTCGGGATACCCTGGAATCTCATCAAGTGCAACATGGCGACGCTTGAGTTCAGTCTCGATTTTGCGCTGTCCCCAACCACGACGCTTACGCTCCTCGATAAAGTACGAGCAAAAGCGGTTCTCATCTAAAAAACGATACTCGATGGCACGATTGACGGCAAAGTCGATCGCGGGCTGTCGAAAGCCATAGCACGCCAACTTATCGCGCACCTCGCCTGTAGCATGATCGCGACGCGAAAGCATCTCGGTCACCATGGTGAGCGCACACTTGCATTCGATAAGCTGTACCGCCTCGCGAAAGTCATCCCAGTCGCAGGGAAGATCGAGACGGTTCTGAACGTACACACGTGCCACACGCACGGGAATCCAAATGGACCGTTCAAAACCGCCCTCCAGATCGCAATCGATATGTGCACAGGGCTTTTTAGACGCATAACCGCTCGAGAACGAGGAGGCCGTCTTCTTATCCGGAAAAACGACCCTAGCCTCGGTCACCGTATACGACATGTCGGCATCCGTTACTCGTCGTCATCGTCGAGCATCGCGGAGCCATCGATGGCATACAGCTCGTCAAACTCCTCGGGGGCGGGCTGATCGGTCAACTCAACCTCGGAGGGGGCATCATCGTCATACTCAAGACCGCAGGCAAGGCGAACCTTGTGCTCGATCTCGTCGGCGCAATCGGGATGCTCGCGCAGGAACGTCTTAGCGGCCTCGCGACCGTTGCCGAGTTTGTCCTCACCATAGGCAAACCAAGACCCCATCTTTTTGCATATGCCGCACTCGACAGCCATATCCAGAATCGAGCCCTCTTTAGAAATACCGGTGCCATACATGATGTCAAATTCGGCCGAGCGGAACGGAGCAGCCACCTTGTTCTTAACGACCTTGGCACGTACGCGATTGCCGATAACCTCGTCCTTGAGCTTAATGGTATCGATTTTGCGAATATCGATACGCACGGAAGAGAAGAACTTGAGTGCGCGGCCGCCTGTGGTGGTCTCGGGGTTGCCGAACATGACGCCGATCTTCTCGCGCAATTGGTTAATGAAGATGCAGGTTGTGTTGGACTTGGCAAGCGAGCCGGCGAGCTTGCGGAGCGCCTGACTCATCAAGCGAGCCTGCAGACCCACCGTCGTGTCACCGATCTCGCCCTCGATTTCTGCACGCGGAGTCAAAGCGGCAACAGAGTCGACGACGATGGCGTCGATGGCACCGGAACGCACAAGCATGTCAACGATCTCGAGCGCCTGTTCGCCCGTATCGGGCTGGGAAATCAGCACCTCGTCGATATCGACGCCGATGCGCGCGGCGTAGGTGGGATCAAGCGCATGCTCAGCGTCGATAAAAGCCACGACACCGCCCATGGCCTGCGCCTCTGCAAGAATCTCGAGCGAAAGCGTTGTCTTACCGGAGGACTCGGGGCCATAAATCTCAACGATACGGCCGCGCGGCACGCCGCCGATACCCAAGGCGGCATCGAGCGCCAGAGAGCCCGTCGGAATAGCCTCGACCTCGAGCTCGGGACCGCCGTCGCCATACCTCATAATAGAGCCCTGGCCGAACTTCTTCTCGATCTCGGCCTTGGTAGTGGCGATCATCTCGTCGCGCTCTTTGCCCGTCGTGCGCGTATGAACGGTACGTACGGGACCTGAATTCTTGGCCATGAATAGCCCTCCTCTTAACAACCTGAATCGATGATAAACGAACGGCTGTTCGTGGTCAACCGTTCAGGTTCATCATATGCACCCGTCCATTCCAAAACCCGACCAAACGCCGACCAAACGCCGACCAAACGCTTGACCATGCCAATCGCAAATACGAGTGCTCGTACAAATTAAAGACATGTGCCTGCGCAAGCGCATTCCTTGCCAAAGGTCCCTATCTCCACAATTAAGGGGCCCTAAGGCCCCTTAAAACACTTCTATTCCATGGAATTGAGCACGCGGACAATGCGTTCCAAAGCCTCAGCGACCGCATAGGCGCGGACGCACGACCGATCACCCTCGTAGTGACAGCGCGCAGACTCAACGACCGTCGCTCCCCCATCGGCCGCGCGATACGCCCAGCCGATATAGAACGTGCCGGCGGGGTCTTGCTCGGTACCGCCGCCGGGCCCAGCGTAGCCCGTTGCGCTCACGGCGACATCGCTCTGATAGAGGTCCAGCGAGCCCGCGGCCATCTCACGCGCCGTCTGATGCGACACGGCGCTAAACCGATCGAGCGTTTCCCGCTCGACGCCGAGCACGCGATGTTTGATCTCATCACAGTAGGTCACCGCACCGCCACGAAGCACCGCCGAGGCACCCGGGATATCGGCAATCGTCGAGGCGATCATGCCCGCCGTCAGCGACTCCGCCGTCGACACCGTCACGCCACGGGCACTCGCGCGCTCGACAATATCGCGCGCCAGCTCCTCGTTGTTTGCGGCGATCTGCAAATAAGACTCCGTCATACCCACCAGGACCTAGACCGAAAAGACGATCTTACGGCAGTTCCAGAAGTACTGGGCACCCGAGATAATGGTCAAAATGACAGCGATGACGTACAGGAAGCGCGACACCGAATAGACACCGAGCAGCAGCGACGCCGGCCCCAGCTGAAGACCGGCCAGCGCAAAGACGCACAGATAGCCACAGATGGAGACCATCGTGGTCGCCGTCTTGTACTTGCCGAGCTTATCGGCGGCAACGACCACACCGGCAGCACTCGCGACCATGCGAAGTGCGCTCACCAACAGCTCGCGAAACAGGATAATGAACACGGACCACACGGTCACCGCGCCAAAATCCAAGAACAGCAGCAAGGCCGAGAACACCAGCAACTTGTCGGCGATGGGGTCCAAGAACTTGCCGAAATCGGTGATCTCGTTGCGTGAGCGCGCCAGATAGCCGTCGACCTTATCGGTGCACGACAGGATCACATACAGAATGAAGGCAGCGGCGGCGAGCGGGCCGTCAAAGGTGCTCCAGTCCGTACCGGCAACGCTCGCGTGAGACAGAGCCGAGACGATCATGAACACCGGAATAAAGACGATGCGCACGCACGTCACGATGTTGGCGGGCGTCCAAACGCTCGTCAGTTCCTTATTGCTCTCGTTTGCCACGACGCTCTCCTACTCCACAACATGGCCGATAAGCTCATAGCAGAAGCTATCGGTAAACTCGACAGTCAAAATATCGCCCACGGACGCCTCGCTGGCGTCCAGATGCACCGCGCCATCGGAATCGGGCGCCTGGAACCAGGCATGACCGATCAGCTCGGCGCCGTCCTCGGTCTCCTCGATACCGTCGACGATTACCTGGGCGCGCTCGCCCACATGGGCTGCCGTGGCGGCAAAACCCAGCGACTCGGCCAGATCCATGGCCTCCTGGGCGCGCTCGAGCTTGACCTCCTCATCGACCTGGCCCTCCATATTGGCGGCCAGGCTGCCCTCCTCCCGCGAGTAGGCAAAGACGCTCGTATAGTCAAAGCCGACGGTGTCCATAAAGTCGATAAGATCACGGAACTCGTCGTCGGTCTCGGTCGGAAAGCCGACCATGGCCGTAGAGCGAATCACGATGCCGGGGATACGATCACGAAGATCGCGGAACAGTTCCTCGAGCTCCTGACGCGAACCGGAGCGACGCATGGCCTTGAGGATGCGCGCGTCGCAGTGCTGCACGGGGATATCGATATAGGGCAATACCTCGGGCGTATCGCGAATCGTCTCGATAAGCTCGTCGGTCATGCCCTCGGGCTGCAGATAGAGCACACGAACCCAGACGTTGTGCGGGCGTACAGCCTCGGCGACGGCGCGCAGCAGCTGCGCCAGATTGCGCGGTGAGGCCTCAGCGGCGTCCTCATCGGCAAAGTCGGTGCCCCAAATGCCCGTGTCCTGGCCGATCAGCACGATCTCGCGCACACCGCCGGCAACCAGGTCGCGCACCTCGGAGATAATGCTTTCGGCATTGCGCGAATGATAGCGACCGCGAATGTAGGGAATCATGCAGAAGCTGCAAAAACGATTGCAGCCATCGGAGATTTTGACGTAGGCGACAGCGCCCTCGACGGTACGCTTGACCTGCGGGATATAGGCAGCGATTTTACGCTCCACACCAAGAACGCCATCGATGACAGAGACGATACCGTCTTCCTCATCGGCCTTCACAAATGCCGCGACCTCGGGCAGCTCGTCGGGCAGGTCGTCGCCGTAACGAGACGGCACGCAACCGCACATGACAATGGGGCAGGAGCGAACGCCGTCCTGCACCTCGTTAGCGAGCTCGAGCGTGGTCTCGATACTCTCAGACGTCGCCGAGGTAAGAAACGAGCACGTATTGACAATGGCGATATCGGCATCCTGAGGATCGAATGCCTCCTCGTAGCCCGCAGCGGTCAGCAGCGAACGCATGCGGTCGGTATCGACCTCGTTCTTGGCGCAGCCAAGCGTGATATAGAGTACGGAACCCAACGGAGTATCCATGTTGGAGAGCGGTCCTTTCGAGTTAATTAGCGGTAGTTGGTAAACTGCAGCGGCTGGCCGTAGTCCTGGTCGCGCAGGAACTGAATCACCGTCTGTAAAGCGTCCTTAGAAGCCGAGGAAACGCGCAGCTTATCGGCCTCGATGGTCACCTTGACCTTAAGCTTTTGATCCTTGATGTCTTTATTGATCTTCTTTGCGGTCGCCTGGTCGATGCCCTCGACGATATGACCGAGCACGCGCACGGTACCGCCCGAAGCCGCCTGCGGGGCGTCCCAAGAGACAGCCTTGAGGTCGATACCGCGCTTGATGAGCTTGGAGCTCAAAACATCGATGATCTGCTTGGAGACAAAATCGGCCGGAGCGTTAATCGTAAAGAGCTGGTCGCCCTTCGAAAGCTCGATGGTGGCGCCGGAGTCTTTAAGGTCATAGCGCTGGGAAATCTCGCGGGCGGTCTGCTGGAAGGCGTTATCGACCTCCTGCATGTTAACCTCGGACACAACGTCGAAGCTGGAATCTTTAGCCATGGTTCTTCCTTTCGGTACGGGGAGCCTTAGTAGCTGTCGTACGAATAGTCATCTGAATCGTTCACTGTCTGGCCGTCGGATGCCGTGTCGGTGCCGACGGTAGACTGGGCATCGGTGCCGTCGGCATTATCGGTACCGCCGGCATTATCGCCGTTCGCGGAGTCAGCGGTCTCCTTCTTGGGAACGGTAATGGTCACGCGCGCCACACCCGATGTCTTGGTGTCATAGCGAACCTTTTCACCATTCTTGGTGACCGTGACATCGGAGGGCTTGGACGTGGTGATCTCAATCGAGGACTCGGGCGTGTACTCCTGCTCAAAAGGACCGGTCGCTTGAGCGCCATAGACCGATTTACCGTCGACCTTGACCTCGATCCAGGCGGTCTTGCCCTTGGTAACAGAGACCTTGACCTTGGTGACCTCGTCCTCTTCCGTTTTGACCGTCGCCTTGGCGGCATCGGAACCGGCCGCATCCGTCGCCTCGTCGGCGTCTTCGTCCTCGTCAGTGGATTCGGTCTTCTTGGAAGATTTCTTAGTCGTCGTCTTGGTAGCCACGGGTGTCTCGGGCGTCGACTCGGGTGCAGCAGAGCCGCAACCACGCAGGAGTACCACGATGAGCAAAATCAGCAGCAGCACCACGGCACCGATGCCGACGTAAATAATGCGAGGATCGATCGTGTTGTATTGAGAGGCGCGCCCAACGCCGCGTCCGCGATTGGAGCTACCACGACCATTACCCTGCGGTATGCGGCCGCGAGCGCTATCGGGACGACCACGATAGCTACTCTGGCGCTGCGAACCCCGCCGGCCCGGACGCGGCGCAAGCTCGCCACGGCCCTGATAGCCGCGCTGGCCAGAGCGAGGCGCCGAAGAGCGCTGCCCATAGGGCTGGGATTGCGAACGGAGGCGCGGCGTCACCTGCGTGGTATCGGCGTCGGAATAGCCATCGCGGGAACGCCCGGCGGATACTCCGCGATAGCTACGACCGGAGTATCCGCCGTCGCCGTAACCGGCGCGAGGATCGCGACTCAACCCACGAGCGGCGGGAAGCGCACGGTCATCTGGCAGGGGCGTACTGCGAAAACGATCTCGCTGAGAACGAATTTCCTCGCTGGAGCCCGTCTCGGTGATATAGCCCGCTTGCGGAGGGCGCTGGCCGTACCGTGTCGTACGACCACCCTGAACCATCAAAAAACGACCGTTATCGACCGAAGAACGCGAGTTAACGTAGCCGGCAGCATCCTGAAAACGACCGCCCTGCTGCGAGGTATCGCGTTCATATGCCATGAGGTCGTCAAAATAAGCGTTGACGACCTCGCGCGGGTTAAGCCCCAAAAAGCGAGCGTAGCTCGAAATCATGCCCTGCGCATAGCCACGCGGGGGCATCGATGCAAAGTTACCGGTCTCGAAAAACTCGATGATCTGCGGCCTGATTTTGATGGTGTTGGCGACCTGCTGGATGGAAAGGCCCATCCGGCGACGCTGCTCGAGCAGCATGTCACCAAAGCGTGCAGCCATCAGAATCCTCCAAACTCACGATCTTCACGTACCATCTCGGCGTCGACAGACTCCAGCGCGGCAAGCCCTTCGTCATCCAGCAGGACCTCGCGCGGCTTGGAACCGTCGGGCGGGCCGACGACGCCCTTTTCTTCCAGCATGTCCATAATACGCCCGGCGCGCGCATAGCCAACCTTGAGGCGGCGTTGCAGGCCAGATGTGGAGCCCAGCTGCGATTCCA
This sequence comes from Collinsella sp. Sow4_E3, assembly GCF_052116285.1. NCBI lineage: Bacteria > Bacillati > Actinomycetota > Coriobacteriia > Coriobacteriales > Coriobacteriaceae > Collinsella > Collinsella sp. Sow4_E3. The sequence continues at coordinate 37,111 of NZ_JBQKLJ010000007.1, read as the reverse complement.
CCACAATATGGGCGGCCTCCCAGATAAGCGGGTCGTCATCCTGCGGCTCGGCAACGCCCGTGCGAACAATGCCGCCACCAGCCATGGACATGGAAGCAGGCGCCACGGCAGACAGAATCTCCTCGTGGTAGTCGGGCTCGCTTTGCGACTTAACGAACTCGACGATCTCGTTGATCTCGTCATCCGAGACAAAACAGCCCTGGATACGGCGGGGCTTGCCCCAGTCGACCTTGGAGAACAGCATGTCGCCCAAACCGGTGAGCTTTTCGGCGCCCATCTGGTCGATAATGACGCGGGAATCGATACCCGTGGCCACGTTAAAGGCGATACGATTGGTGATGTTGGCCTTAATGAGGCCCGTCACCACGTTGGAGCTGGGGCGCTGCGTAGCCACGATAAGGTGAATACCGGCGGCACGGCCCAGCTGGGCGATACGAACGATCGAGGCCTCGACATCCTTGCCGGCAACCATCATCAGGTCCGATAGCTCGTCGATGATAATGACCAGATAGGGCATCTTTTGCGGCGGGTTATCGTAGTGTTCGAACTCGCCGGCGGCCTGCTTTTCGTTATACGTCGAGATCTTGCGAACGTTGAGGCGCTCGAAGACCTTCAGGCGACGCTCCATCTCGGACACAGCCCATTGCAAGGCACTCGCAGCCTGCTTGGGTTCGGTCACCACGGGCACATAGAGATGGGGCAGGCCGTTATAGCCGGCAAGCTCAACGCGCTTGGGATCGACCATGATCAAGCGAACGTCCTCGGGAAGCGCGCGCATGAGCAGGGTCGTGATGATGGAGTTGATCATGACCGACTTACCGGAACCGGTGGTACCGGCAATAAGCAGGTGGGGCATCTTGGCGAGGTCGGCGACGACGGGCGTGCCCTCGGCATCGCGGCCGATGGCCAGCTCGAGCGGACCGCCCTTCACATAGGGAAGCACGTCGCCCAGGTTAACGTTCTGGCGCTTGCGATTGGGAATCTCGATACCCACAAGCGAGGTGCCGGGAATCGGCGCAAAGATACGCACCGACTGGGCGGCAAGCGAAAGCGCGATATCGTCCTCGAGGCTCGAAATCTTGCTCACGCGCTCGCCCTCGCCGGGCTGCAGCTTAAAGGTCGTCACCGTGGGACCGGCAATCCAGCCGACGACGCGAGCGCTACGGCCAAACTCCAGCAACGTGGACTGCAGCGACTCGGCCGTCTGCTCCAACTCCTTGTCAGAAGACGCGGCGGACGCCGACTGCGGGTTGGCGTGCAGGATTTCGAGCGGCGGGAGTTTGAGGCCATCCTCTTGCTCGCCCTCGACATCGGCAGCAGTGCCGTCAGCTCCCCCATCGCCGGCTGCAACAGGAGCAGCGGAAGCCGTAGGGGTGGAGGCATCGGCAACCTTGGGGTGCTTCAGGAAATCGGGGATCTGCGGGGCAGCAGACACGGGGTTCACGGCAAACGGCGGCTCGGACTCGTCGACCTTGTCCGGGTCGTCTTCCATCGAAAGCTGTCCGGTGACCTGTCCTCGCCTGTCTTGGCGACGCGGCAGCAAAGTTGTCTTGGCGGTCTCGAGCGGACACTCGTCATCCTCGTCATCGCCCGCGGTGAGTTCGATTTCGCTATCGGACCAAGACGGGTCGGGCTCACTCGTGTTGAGCTTGGGCGCGGACTTGCCATGCTTGGCATGGCGACGCGGCAGCAGCGTAGTCTTGGCGCGCTCGGCCTCCACGGCCTCGGACACGTCGACAAACGGATCATCGTCCTCGTCATCATCGTCCAAAACCGGGTCCGCATCATTGCCCATGACCGTGGTCACGGCCATATCGGAGCCCTTCTGACGAAGAATGCTCAGGTGCGTACGGGCGACGCCGGGAACCGACAGGGCCTCTTCGTCGCCCCACGGGCTCGCATTGACATCGGCACGACGACGCTCGGCAAAATCGGCAGCGCGATTGCGCGCAGAGCGCAAAACGCCACCCACCGAAAAGCCGATGATGACAAAGCCAACGACGGCCAAACCCAACAGGACCACCATCGCGATAGGTTTACCCAGGGCATTCTGCAGCGCACTCGCAATAAACGCACCGATGTAGCCACCCGAAGCGGACAGGTTTTGCGGCACAAACATGAGGTCGCACGAATCGCTCGTGCCCGGCACCATCAACGAAAGAATGGAGACGACGGCGATAAAGACAACGGCGCCACCCGCGACCGAGCGAATGTTGAGCGGCGAGTCCTCACCCAAAAAGAGCGTGGCGGCAAACAGCAAAATGACGATCGGCAGCACGTAGGCGCCCAGGCCAAAGCCAAGATGGTAGAAACCGGCAACCACTGCCGTCACGGGTGCCGTTGCCGGAGAAATCACGGCAATGAAAGACGCAATCGCCAAAACGGCAATAACCACGCCGGCGATATCGCGGTTGGCCGAAGGCTCGACCAGGGGCTCAAAATCGTCGAACTCGGCCTCGTGGCCCCTATTGGCACGAAGATGGGAACCGGCACCCTTAGCAGATGCCGGTTGGTTGTTGGCTTTATTGCCTTTGGCGTTTTGTGCAGATCCGCGCGCCAAACTAAACCTCCATGACGACCGGGATGATCATCGGACGGGTGCGCGTACGGCTCCAAATGAAGTTGGAGAGCGAATCGCGCACGGCCTTGCGAATGGCATCGGAGCCGCTGCTCGTAAAGCTAAACTTGCCCTTCTCGATTGTCTTCATGATGGATGCGGAGGCATCCTCGGAGAACTGATCGTCGATGGCAAAGGAGACGCCGCGGCCCGAGAACTCGATAGCCTCGATCTTCTTATGCTTGAGCGAAACGATGGCGACGGCTGTGACCATACCGTCATTGGCGAGCTTCTGACGATCGCGCAGGACGATGGGGTCGGTATCACCGATGCGCAGGCCGTCGACGTAGACGACGCCGGATTCGACGGGCGTGCCGCGCTTGACAATACCACCGCGCATCTCGAGCGTGTCACCGTTATCGAGGATAAAGATGTGATCATCCTTAATGCCCATCTTACGGGCAAGCTGGGCATGGGCACGCAGGTGCACGGCCTCGCCGTGAACCGGCATAAAATAGGTGGGCTTGGCCATGGCCATCAGGAGCTTGAGCTCCTCCTGGCTGCCGTGACCCGAGACATGGACGAGGGCACGGTTCTTGTCCCACACGTCGCAGCCAAGCTTGGCCAGGCTGTTGACGACCTGCTGGACGGCCTTCTCGTTGCCGGGAACAGGCGTAGCGGACAGGATGACGGTATCGCCCTCGTGGATGGAGAGCGTCTTGTGCTCGCCGTTGGCCATACGGGACAGCGCCGACAGCGGCTCGCCCTGAGAGCCGGTGCACATGACGACAATCTTGTCGTCAGGCAGGTTATCGATATCGAAGGCATCGATGATATCGGCATCGTCGATGTTGAGGTAGCCCAGCTCGCGCGCCACGCGGGTGTTGGTGAGCATGGAACGTCCGGTCACGACGACCTTGCGGCCGCACTTGCGGGCGGCGTCGCAAATCTGCTGCAGGCGATGGATATGGCTCGAGAACGACGCGACGAACACGCGGCCCGGGGCATTCTTGATGGCGTGCAGCAAGTTGGGGCCGACTTCGGCCTCGGACTTGGTAAAGCCCGGAACCGTGGCGTTGGTGGAGTCGGAAAGCAACAGGTCGATGCCCTGCTTGGCAAAGCGACTGATGGCGGCATAATCGGGCGTGACGCCATCGATGGGCGTCTGGTCGAGCTTAAAGTCGCCCGTGTGCATAACGGTGCCCTGGTTGGTGCGAATGAATACGCCCAAAGCGCCCGGAATTGAGTGCGTCATAGAGAAGAAGTCGAGCGAAATGCCACCAAGATTGACATGGCTGCCGCCCTTGACCTCGCGGAACTTGGGCGCGCGGATGCGGAACTCGGAAAGCTTGCCCTCGATGAAACCAAGCGTCAGCTTGCTCGAGAAGATGGGCACCTTGTTGTTGAGGTCCTGCAGCAGGTACGGAAGCGAACCGGTATGGTCCTCGTGGCCGTGGGTGACGATGATGCCGCGGAGCTTCTCCTCGTTCTCCAGAACATAGGTGTAGTCGGGAAGCACCAAATCGATACCGGGCTGGGAGTCGTCGGGGAACATAAGGCCGGCGTCGACGAGCACCATGTCGTCGCCGCACTCGAAGACCGTCATATTCTTGCCGATGCCGTCAAGGCCTCCGAGCGGAATGATCTTCAAGGGAGATGATTTTTTAGCTGCCATAGGTTCGTGCGGTTTCCTTTCTTCGAAACGGGTCTGGAACAACCGACGGGGCGCTTCTGGCAAACCGACCGCCGGGAACGTACAAACATGCATCACGGAGTCGATGCAGTAACCGCATTATGATACCCATTTGCCCACCAACAGACCACCCATGCATCAAAGCCCCATCCAAACCGGTCTATCCCGCCGGTCTGGGGCCATCGGGGGCCGGGACGGGTTAAGTTTGCTGCTCTACAGTCCTGCGCAAGACGGAAAGCACATTAAGTGCTTTCCTTTGCGTGCGGAACTCGCGACAAACTTAACCCGCCCCGGCCCCCGATGGCCTCAGACCTGCCAAAAAGGGACAGGTTTATTTTGGTCGGTTTTATCTGGGGTAATGCCGCACATGCGATTATCTAAAGATCTGAATTCAGATAACTGAATAGACTATCTGACAAAATAGAAACCCGCACCCACCAGCCCTTTTGCTATTCCCGGCGGGGGCCGCGGGTAAAGTTTATCGCGAGTTCCGCACGAGCCGGAGAGCACTTAATGTGCTCTCCGTGCGAGCAGGACTGTAGAGCAGGAAACTTTACCCGCGGACCCCGCCGGGAATAGCAAAAGGGCGACCCCTGTCCGGAGTCGCCCTTGCTGAGCCGCTTATGTGTAGCTGTTACTCGGCGTCGTGGTGACGGCGGGGCTTACGGCCTCCGTTGTCGCCGGGACGGCGCGGACGGTCGCTGCGCTCGGAGCGCTCGCGACGCGGACGCTCACGGCGCTGGAAGTGCTCACCGTCGCCCTCGGAGGCACCCTCGGCACGAGCCGGGGCCTCGGGCTTATCCAGACGATCGAGCGAGATCTTGCCGCGATCGTCGACCTCGATGACGACGACCTTAACCTCGTCGCCCACGTTGAGGACATCCTCGACCTTTTCCACGCGACCCTTGGCAACGCGGGAGATGTGCAGCAGGCCGTCCTTACCGGGCAGCAGGTTGACAAAGGCGCCGAAGGGCTGGATGGAGACCACGCGACCGGTGTACTCCTCGCCCGGCTCGGGAACCTTGATGATGAGCTTAATGCGCTCGACAGCCTGGTCGACGGACTCGCCGGTGCCGCCGACAAAGACGGTGCCGTCCTCCTGGATGTCGACCAAAGCACCGGTCTCGTCTTGGATGCCGCGGATGACCTTACCGCCGGAACCGATGACGTCGCGGATCTTGTCGGTCGGAACCTGGATGGAGACGATGCGCGGAGCGGTGCTGCGCGTGGTGTGGCGCGGCTCGGGGATCACATCGAGCATCTTCTGCAGGATGAAGGCGCGACCCTCCTTGGCCTGCTGCAGGGCGCGGGCCAGGATGTCAAAGGTAAGGCCGGTGGCCTTGTTGTCCATCTGCAGAGCAGTAATGCCCTCGGTGGTGCCGGTGACCTTAAAGTCCATATCGCCCAGGAAGTCCTCGAGACCCTGGATGTCGGACAGGACCACGGTCTTGCCCTCCTCCTGGATCAGGCCCATGGCGATACCGGAGACCGGGCGCTTAATGGGAACGCCGCCGTCCATAAGGGCGAGCGTGGAGCCGCAGGTCGAAGCCATCGAAGAGGAGCCGTTGGACTCCATGACCTCGGAGACCACGCGGATGGCGTAGGGGAACTCGTTCTCGTCGGGGAGCACCGGAAGCAGGGCGCGCTCGGCCAGGTTGCCGTGGCCGATCTCGCGGCGCTTGGGGCTACCCATGCGGCCGGTCTCGCCGGTGCAGAACGGCGGGAAGTTGTAGTGGTGCATGTAGCGCTTGCCCTCGGTGGGCTCGATGGTATCCAGACGCTGGCCCTCGTTGAGCATGCCGAGCGACAGGACGGAGAGCACCTGGGTCTGGCCGCGCTGGAACAGGCCGGAGCCATGAACGAGCGGCAGGTAGTTGTCCTTCACCATAATGGGGCGGATCTCATCGGCGGCACGGCCGTCGACGCGCTCACCGGTCTCGACGACCATGGTGCGCATGGCCTTCTTCTCGAGCTTCTTGAGTGCCACGGGGATCTCGCGCTCCCAAGCGGCCTGCTCCTCCTCGGTGAACTCGGCACGGATGGACTCCTTCAGAGCCTCGACCTTGCCGATACGGGATAGCTTGTCGGCGTCGCGAAGGGCGGCTGCCATCTCGTCGTAGTGGGCGAAGATGCGCTCCTGGACCTCCTCGACGGGCTGGTCGAGCGGGTACTCCTTCTTGACGATAGCGCCGTTGACCTGCTCCCACTCGGCAACGAACTCGTCCTGAGCCCGGCAGAAGGCAGCGAGGGCCTCCTGGCCAAACTTCATGGCGGCGAGCATATCGTCCTCGGAGATCTCATCGGCGCCGGCCTCGACCATCGAGATGAAGTCGGCAGAGCCGCCCAGCTCCAGGTCCAGATCGGAGTTCTCGCGCTCCTCATAGGTGGGGTTGACGATAAACTCGCCGGTCTCCACGTTGCGGCCGATGCGCACGCACGCAAGCGGGCCCTCGAAGGGCACGCCGCCGAGCGTCATGGCCAGGGAGGCACCCATGACGTTGATGACGTCGAAGGGGTTGACCTGGTCGGCGACGAGCGAGGTGGCGACGATGTGCACCTCGTTGCGGAAGCCGTCCGGGAAGCTCGGGCGAATAGGACGGTCGATCATGCGGGCCGTGAGCGTGGCCTTCTCGCTGGGACGGCCCTCGCGCTTGAGGTAGCCACCCGGAATACGGCCGGCAGCGTACATCTTCTCGTTGAAGTCGACGGTCAGCGGAAAGAAGTCGTAGTTCTTGCGCTCCTTGGAGACGACCACGGTGTCGAGCATCGTGGTGTCGCCCTGCTTGACCAGACAGGCGCCGGTGGCCTGCTTGGCAAGTTCGCCCGACTCAAAGGTGTAGGTCTTGCCGTACAGCTCAAAGGTCTTGGATACGAGTGTCATTGTTCTCCTTTACCCCGCAGGCCCCTTGCCTGCGGGCTTCTCATGTGACGCGGACCCCCTGCCCCCGCCACGCTTCAGAGCGTGATTGTTCACGCCCTTACACAAAAAGAGCGCCCCGCTGCGCAGGACGCTCTTAGCATGTACAAATCCTTACTGGATGTTGTCGCGGATGCCCAGAGCCTTGATGAGCTCACGATACTCGACGACGTCGTTCTTCTTGATGTAGGAGAGAAGACGACGACGGCGACCGACGAGCATGAGCAGACCACGACGGGTGTGGAAGTCCTTCTGGTGGGACTTCATGTGCTCGGTCAGCTCCTTGATGCGCTCGGTCAGGATGGCGACCTGAACCTTGGGGTTGCCGGTGTCGACCGGGGTGTTACCGAACTGGGCAGTCAGCTCCGCCTTGCGCTCTTTGGAAACAGTCATTGTTTCACCTTTCGTTTCGCGTCGCCCGCGGGCGACTCTATTCGCCTCGGACTGGGAAGCCGCCGGTGGAGCGAGCATCCAAGGTCGAGGTACCAACAGGACGGTATGTTACCACAAGCGGACCGCGTATGCCCATCATCACCGACCCAACATGAATTCCATCGCGCGAAGACGCTGATCGGTGTGCGTCGCAGCCCAAACATGCGAAAGCCCCAGCAAAAAGGTGGCAGTATGGGGATCGACCCTCTCGGCCATGAGCGCATCGAAGGTCATGGACATGAGGGCGCGCAGCCATGCGACCTCGCCGGTCGACACCAGCTCGGCACCCGGAACGCTCGACGCGCACGACCCGCACATGAGCCCGCCCGCCTGGGGCGAAAAATACGACAGCATGGGGTCTCCGCACAGTACGCAGGCCGAAAAATCGGGTCGATAGCCAACGTGCGACAACAGCTTAAAGACATATGCCGCCACAAGCAGGTCCATATGTGCCGTGTCGAGCCTGCTGCCCACCAGGGCAAGTGCTCGCTGCGTAATGGCAAAGGTAAACGGGTCCTCGGCGTCCTCGAACGAGCACACGCGCGCGACCTCGGCGATCGCGCTTGCGGCGCAGGTCGTCTCGTAATCGGGCGCGGCGCCGAGCGGCGCCTCCATAAGCTCAGCCTGGGAAACCACGTCGAGCGACCGTCCGTGCGCGAGCAGCATATCGACGGTACAGAACAGCTCGCAGCGCGCCGCCAGGCGCCCACCGGGTTTGCGCGCGCCCTTTGCCACGGCACGGACCTGCCGACCCCGCTCATCGAGCATCGTCAAGATCAGATCGGTCTCCTTGAGCTTGGTCTTATCGAGGACGAGTACCTTTGTGCGATATGTCCGTGAGCCTGCCATGAGCGCCGCGCGCCCTTAGTCCTCGGCGTTGTAGCCAAAACGGCGAATCTGGGCCTCGTCGTCACGCCAGCCGGCCTTTACCTTCACATCCAGCTCCAAAAAGACCTGCGTGCCAAAGATGCGCTCAAGATCGCGACGGGCGTCGATGCCGATATGCTTGATCATCTCGCCGCCCTTACCGATGATGATGCCCTTTTGGCCCTCGCGCTCGACGTAAATGGTGGCATGCACGCGCAGCACCTTCTTGGTCTGCTCGAGGGCATCGCAGATTACGCCAACGGAGTGCGGAATCTCATCACGGGTGCGGCGCAAGACCTTCTCGCGCACAAACTCGGCAACGAGCGTCTCGTCGGAAGCGTCGGTACCCATGTCCTCGGGGAACCAACGCGGGCCCTCGGGCAAAAAGTGCGCAACGGTCTCGATGAAGGCATCGACGTTAAAGTTCTTGACCGACGACGTCACGATCTCATCGTCATATTCCATGAGCTCGTGGGCGGCCTTAAGCTGCTCCATGACCTGTGCGGGATCGGCTTCATCGGCCTTGGTGAGCACCAGGACCTTCTTGGAACGGGCGCATCTGACGCGCTCGGCAACCCAGGCGTCTCCCCTGCCGATCGGTTTGGTGGCATCAATCAAAAACGCGACGACATCAACATCGTTCAGCTCGAACAGCGCGCTCTTGTTGAGCTCGGACCCCAGGCCGTCCTTGGGTTTGTGAATACCCGGGGTATCGACAAAAACCAGCTGGTAACCGGGGCGATTGACGACGGCGCGCATGCGACGGCGGGTCGTCTGGGCCACCGGCGAGGTGATGGCGACCTTTTTGCCATAGCAGGCGTTGAGCAGCGTGGACTTACCGGCGTTGGGGCGGCCGACCAGGGCCACGAAGCCGCTGCGGAAACCGGGCTCAACGTCGCCAAAGCCCGCGAGGCTGTCGTCCTCGTCGCACAGGGCGTCGAGCTCCTCGTCACTCATGCCCTCAAACGGGTCGAACTCCTCGACCTCGCAAGCCTCAGTCGCTTCGGCATCCACAGCATCCAGGGGCTCGTCGTCCAGCGTTTCATCGATAGGCTGCATATTGTCGGACATGAAAATCCCTTTCTAAATAAAGCCGAGCGCGTGGGCAAATACCAACAAGCCCACAATCGCGGCGGTGATGGAAAGAACGTATACGGAGGCGGCGGCGATATCCTTTGCACGCTTTGCCAGCGGATGGAACTCCTGGGTCGCCAAATCGACAATCGCCTCCATGGCGGTGTTGCACAGCTCGCCGTGAATCACCAGGCCGCAGCAAATGATAATCGTAGCCCACTCGGCAATGTCGAGCCCCACGATGCAGCCGGCAATGACAGTGCACACACCCGCCACGAGCATGACCTTAATGTTGCGCTCGGTCTTGACGGCGGTAACGAAGCCCTCCATGGCGTAGGAGAACGACTTTAAAAAGGACGGATGGTCCTTGTTCGATCCGGGAATCATAGACGGCTCCTAGTCGTGGGCATGGTTGGTGATGGGGCCGACGTGAACCAGCTTGGGGTCCTCGCCGCGCTCGAGCGCCAGATCGCGTAGGATGGCGTCCTCGCGGGCCTCCATGACCTCGGCCTCGTCGTCCTCGATATGATCGTAGCCCAGTAAATGCAACATGCCATGCACGAGCATCAGGCGGCACTCATCGGCAGGGCTATTGCCAAAGCCGGGGGCCTGACGGGCAATGACCTGCGGGGCCAAGATGATATCGCCGAGCTCGAGCGTCTCGTCGGCTGGGATATCCTCGTCAAAGGCCGAGTCGCATTCAAACGAGAGGACATCGGTAGTACGGTCGATACCGCGCCACTCGTGGTTGAGCTCGTGCATCTCATCCTCATCGACATACGAAAGGGAAATCTCGACTTTTCGCTCAACGCCCTCGGCAGCCAGCACGACCTCGCAGATGTGCTCTACCTCCTGCGCGTCAAGCAGCGTATCGAGCTCGGCATCGTTGCTGATCAATACACTCAACGGGACTCCTTTCGGTCGCGCACGCGTTTCTCGCGCACGTCATCATAAGCATCATATGCCTCGACGATTCGCCCCACCAAGGCGTGACGCACCACGTCGGCACGCTCGAGGTGCGAAAACGCGACATCGTCGACACGACCCAAAATCTGCTCAACGTCGGCAAGACCGCCGCGACGACCTACCAAGTCACGCTGGCTCAGGTCACCGGTAATCACAAACTTGGAGTTAAAGCCCAAGCGCGTCAGGAACATCTTCATCTGCTCGGGCGTGGTATTTTGAGCCTCGTCGAGCACCACGAAGGCATCGCTCAGCGTACGACCGCGCATGTAGGCAAGCGGGGCGATCTCGATCACGCCACGCTCCATAAGCTCATCGGTGCGCTCGCGATCCATCATGTCAAAAAGGGCGTCGTAGAGCGGACGCATGTAGGGATCGATCTTTTCCTCGAGGGTACCGGGCAAAAAGCCCAAGTTCTCCCCCGCCTCGACAACCGGACGCGTCAAGATCAGACGGCCCACCTCGTGACGCTTGAGCGCGGCAACGGCAAGTGCCATGGCCAGATAGGTCTTACCGGTACCGGCAGGACCCAAGCCAAACGTGATGGTATGCGAGCGGATGGCATCCACATAGCGCTTTTGACCGAGCGTCTTGGGGCGAATGGCACGACCGCGATACGAAAGCAGCACATCATCGCGAAGCGACGTAGCCCCGTACTCACCGTCGCGCAAGACGGCCAGGCAGCGAGAGACATCGTCGACAGACAGCGTCCGTCCGGCGGCAGCCTCGCGAAAAGCATGCTCGAAAAAGCGCGCCACGAGCTCGACCTCGTCCGGGTCACCGCACACGGCGATACTGTCGCCACGGGCGACCACGTGGACGCGAACCAAGCTCTCGAGCGCACGAAGGACGCCGTCGCCGGCACCCAAAACGCGCGAGGGATCAATTCCATCGGGAACGGTAAGTCTAATCTTCGAGGCTTCCATGAACCTCCCTGCGTGCATGGACCAAGCCGGAATCATCGACTCCGATGATAGCAACATCGAGCAGGCACGGGGCTGTGAGTCCGCAGGTATCGTCAAGACGGGCATGATGGAACGAACCGAGCGTCAGGTTGTCGCCATACTCGAGCACGGCACGCTCGACGGTGCCCACGCGACGGCGGGCGTCGGCAATGGCGAGTTCCTGCGCCGCGGCTCGCATACGACGGCTGCGCTCAGCCATAACCTCGGGCGGCACCTGGTCGGGCATATCGGCAGCAAGGGTACCGGGACGCTTGCTATAGCGGAAGACATGCATGCGCGAAAAGCCCACGCGACGGCACAACGCCAGCGACTCCTCAAATTCCTCGTTCGTCTCGCCGGGAAAACCGACGATGACGTCGCACGAAAGGGACGCCTGGGGCAAGTTGGCACGAATCATACGCACCGTCTCCTCAAATGCCTCGGCGCTATAGGGACGGCCCATGCGATGCAGGGTCGCCGTGCAGCCAGACTGCACGGGCAGGTGCAAAAACGGGGCGATGCGCTGCGGATAGCGCGCCATGACCTTAAGCAGGGACTCGGAGATATCCATGGGCTCGACCGAGGAAATGCGCACATGCGGAATAGACGTACGCTCCATGATGGCCTCGAGCAGCTCGTCGATCTCGACGTGTTCGTCGGTCGCACTCTTGCCATCGTAGGCGCCCAGGTTCACGCCCGTCAGCACCACCTCGGGCACGCCGGCCTCCTGAGCCTCACGAACTTGTTCGAGCACAGACTCGACCGGCACGGAGCGCTCGGGGCCGCGGGCCTTCCACACAATGCAATAGGTGCAACGATGGTTGCAGCCGTCCTGGATCTTCACACCCAGACGCGAGCGACCGAGCGCGTCGACCACATCGCCGTCGCTACAGGCGGCCACGCTATCGGACTCAACGCCCAGCACCTCGCAGACGCGTTCGGCGACATCGATCTTAGACGGCTCCGCGATCACGCGGTCCGAAAGCTCCAGAAGCTCCTCGGGGTGCAAATTGACAACGCACCCGGTCACGACCACATAGGGCTCTTTTGGATGAGCCAGCGCATGGCGGACGGCCTTACGGGTCTTGGCCTCGGCCTCGCCCGTAACGGCACAGGTGTTAATGACGATCAGCTCCGCATCCTGAGGATCCACCATTGCAAAACCCAGGCGCATTAGATCGGCAGTGATACGGTCGGACTCAACCCGGTTGACACGGCAGCCGAGGTTGACAACAGAGATATGAGGTGCGAGCACGCGGGCTCCTTAATCGAGGATGTCGTCGAGAGCGCTCTTAATGCGATCGGTCACCGATTTCTTGCCGGAAGCGACATCGTCGCCCGACTCGGCGGCGAAAGCCTCGAGCAGCTCGCGCTGCTTGGCGGAAAGGTTCGTGGGGACGAGCACGCGCAGCTGAACAATCAAGCGTCCACGCGAGCCGCCACCGCCGATGCGGGGCATACCGTAGTTGTTGACACTCACGGTGTCGCCGTACTGCGTACCGGCGGGGACGCACACCTTGACGACCTCGTCGGGTAAAATGCCCTCAACCTTAATCTCGCAGCCGAGTGCAGCCTGCGCAATCGAGATATCGCTCACGAGGTACAGATCGTCGCCGTTGCGTTTAAAACGCTCGTGATCGGCGACGCGCACGTTGACGATCAGGTCGCCCGAGGGCTCACCACGAAGGCCTGCCTCGCCAAAGCCGCTCACGCGCAGCTGGCGACCGGTCGAGACGCCGGCAGGGATATCGATGTCGATCTTTTCGTGCGAAGGCGTGCGGCCCTGACCGTCGCAGGTCTCGCAGGGATGGTCGATGACCGTGCCTTCGCCATGGCAGTCGGGGCAGGGCGAAGAGGACTGAACCTGACCCAGGAACGAGCGCTGGACCGTTGTGACATAGCCCGTGCCGTGGCAACGGCTGCACTGCTTTTCGGCCGCACCCTCGGCCCTTCCGGTGCCATTGCAATCATCACAGGGGGCAAGGCGGTCATAGCTGATCGTCTTTTTGCAACCGAGCGCCGCCTCCTCAAGGGTCACCGAAAGGGAGATGGCCATATCGCGGCCGCGACGACGCTCGCGGCGATTTCGGGCGCCACCGCCGGCACCGCCGCCAAAGAACGACGAAAAGAGGTCGTCCATGCCCATGCCGCCAAAGATATCGTTAATGTCGACATAGCCGGAGCCACCGGGGCCGTCGGGCGAACCGTAGCGATCGTAGTTTGCACGCTTCTGCTCGTCGGAAAGAACGGAATATGCCTCGTTGAGCTCTTTGAACTTGGCCTCGGCATCGGGGTCGTCCGAAACGTCCGGGTGTACGATACGGGCCTTCTTTAGAAACGCGCGCTTAATCGTCCGCGCGTCGGCATCCTTGTCGACGCCAAGTACCTCGTAGTAATCCCTATTTTCCGACACGACCGAATCCTTCCGACTTTCATTATTGTCACAGTGCGTCCTATACCCAAGCTGGGCCGACCGCAAACAAAGGGTTTGATGTTATTGCATTGCGTAGGGCGAAAGCATGGCACGTTGCGAGCAGCTCGCAAACCAAACCGACACGAGAGCAAACATAAATCCGTTGGCAAAACCGTTGGCAAACTGCATCGCGCCGCGCTTCCACCACAGCAGGCTGCGGTGAAGCACGCCGTCCGAGAGCACCATGAACAAGCCCATGGCAAACGGAACAAAGCACATCATGGCAAAGGCCGAGAACACGCCCGAGATGGCCGACAGCACCAAAAAAGGCGCCACGATGCCCATCAGGTAAAAACCGGTACGCGCCTTGCCCTCCAGGCGTTCGGCCTCGACATGGGCGCGCCCGACCAAATCGCCGCCCGAGGCACCGTTGGTGCCGGCGTGACCCATGCCGTCAATATGGACCTCGTCGCCATCATGCGTGCCGGCGGGAAACTCAATCGTCTGCTCGGAGGTCACACGGGTCCGCCCGCTGCCACCGCAATCGGGGCAGGGGTCGGCGACGACCTTACCGGAACCGCCGCACTCGGGGCAGACCGACTGGAACGTGCCGGCACCAAACAGGAAGGACAGGTCGACGTCGATGTGGCCGCGACCGCCGCAGCTCGGACAGGTATGTGCATGCTCGGACGAGACAGAGCCCGAGCCTCCGCAATGACCACAGGTATCGAAGCGCGTATAGCGGACGGTCTTGCGGGCACCGCCCTTGGCCTCCTTGGCGTCGAGCTTAATATCGACGACCACGTTGGCGCCGTTCTCGGGATTATAGGCAGCCTGGCTGCGACGCTGCTGGCCCCAGGCGCCACCAAAGGGAAAGCCGCCCTCAAAGGGATTGCCATAGCCTGCGCTGCCGGCGTAGCCGCCGCCATAGGGCGAAGCAGAAGGAGCGCCGGCGAAGGGATTGCCCGAGCGCATGGCATCATAGCGCGCACGCTTCTGCTCGTCCGAAAGCACGGCATAGGCCTCGGAAACCTCTTTAAACTTTTCCTCGGCATCCGGCTCTTTGTTGACGTCCGGATGGAGCTTGCGGGCCTTTTGCTGAAAGGCCTTCTGGATATCACGCGAGGTGGCGTCCTTGGAGACACCCAAGATCTCGTAGTAATCTTTTTCGTTCATCGTCGCCATGCGCGGCAACCTCCTGCTCACAGCAGCGTATATATTGCGGTAATTCTACCCGAGCGGCCTAAGCTAGACCCCAAAACAGCTCGAACAGCATATTTCCATCGAGCCAGCCCAAGTGGGTGGGCGCTAAACGGGCGCGGGCGCGACCTGCTACAACATCTTTTGAGGTGATGCGCCCCGCATGCCCCTCGACATCATCGGGTACCCAGGTGGCAAGGCCCAACTCGAGCGCACGGTCGCAGGACGCCGCCAGCTCGTCTGCAGGAATCACGCTTGCCGAGCGAGCCAACAGGTCGGGCCCAATGCCACGCGTCATGCGGCAGGCAAGCATCAAATCCTCCGCCGCCGCCTCGCGCTGCGACAGATACTCGGCATCAAACGTCGTCGCGGCATCGTCGCGTTGCACCAGACGCACGCGATACGCATCGCCGCGAGCGGGCACGTCGGGATAAAGCCCGGCCAAGCGATCGAAATCCTCGGCGTCGAGCATACCCGCGGCAGAACGACCCAGGCCCAGGTAACCCCGTCCGGTCCAATAGGCGATGTTATGCGAGCACTCATGTCCGTCGAGTGCATAGCTTGCCACCTCATACGGGTGATAGCCGGCCGCGCCCAGACGCTCGCGTGCCGCTTCCATGCACGCAGCCTGAAAATCCTCGTCGGGCTCGAGCGACTCGTCGCAGAACGCCATGCGGTAGAGCGGCGTGCCTTCCTCGAGCGTGAGGGGGTACACCGACACATGTTGCGGCGCCGCTGCCAACAGGCCATCGAGCGTGCGCTTCCAACTCGCTGCGGTCTGCCCGGGAAGGCCGCACATAAGGTCGCACGACACATCGAGCCCATCGTCCTTAACCGTCGTGATGGCAGCGAGCGCCCGATCGGCATCGTGAATACGGCCGATGGCGGTAAGTTCGGCATTATCGAGCGTTTGCACGCCCAGAGAGACGCGTGTGACACCAACCTTGGCAAGCGCAGCGGCAAGCTCGGCGGTCAGCGACTCAGGATTAGCCTCGCACGTAAACTCAACGGGCTTGCACCACATGCAAATACGCCGGGCAAGCTCCACCAGACGCTCTCCCGCCAGCGACGGTGTGCCGCCGCCAACATAGACGGTGCGGACCTGTGCAAGCGCCCCGGTGTCTCCAAAGGCATCAAGGCGCGCATACAGCTGCTCAAAATAGGCATCGAGCGCTGCGCTCAGGTCGCACGGAGCAAAACTGCGTGAGTCAAAGTCGCAGTACCGACACCTTTGAGCGCAAAACGGCACATGCACGTACAGCGCGGTAACGGCCACCGTTAGGCCTCCAGCGGATGGGCGGGCAACGACTCGCCAGCGGCAAGCGCGGCCTCGCAGGCCACCACATCGCGCTCGATATCATCGACCAATGCCATGAACTCCTCATATGTAGAGCAACGCACCACCTGGGCGCGCCAGGCGGCAGCATGGGGCATGCCCTTTAGATACCAGCTTGCGTACGTACGGGCACGCGACATGAGCGGCAGAAGCTCATGTGTCAGTGTGAGATGCTCGCGCAGGGCGTCCAGGCGCTCAACAGAGCTGCGCACCGGCGCCGGTACGCCATTGAGCGCAAGGGCGCGAGCATCGCCAAAGACCCAGGGATTACCGTAGATACCGCGTGCGATAAACACCGCGCTGGCACCCGAGTTGCGCAGATGCTCCATGGCATCCTCGGCCGAGAACACGTCGCCCGAACCGATAACGGGAATCTCGACGGCATCGGCCACCTCATCGACGACCGACCAATCGGCCTGACCCGTATAGAGCTGCGTGGCACAGCGACCATGCACCGCCACAGCAGCGGCGCCCGCCCCCTCGAGCATCTGGGCAAACGTCGCGGCATTGCGATCTTCGGCGTAAAAGCCTTTGCGGATCTTAACGGTCACGGGCACGTGCGCCGCGCCCACCGCCGCCTCGACGATCTTTTCGGCCAGCTCGGGCGTGCGCATGAGCGCCGAGCCCTCGCCTTTGGTGACGACCTTGCGAGCCGGGCAGGCCATGTTGATATCGATCAGCGACAGGCGATCGCCCACACGCTCCTCGACGGCAGCGACGGCGCTCGCAAATTGATCGGGCTTGGAGCCAAAGAGCTGCACGCAGATCTGCCGCTCCTCGTCGGCCGGCAGCACCAGGCGCCACGTCTTATTGCTGGCATAGGCAAGGCCCGCCACGCTCACCATCTCGCTATAGGCAAGATTGACGCCGCGGCGGCGGCACATGATGCGATAGGCGGGATCGGTCACGCCGGCCATGGGAGCCATAAGGAACGGCTGCTCGGCATAGGCACCCAGCAGCCGCGTACTGTATTCAGAAAGCGCCATGGAACTACTCGTCCACCTTGAGGATCGCCATAAAGGCCTCTTGCGGGACCTCGACCGAACCGATGGCCTTCATGCGCTTCTTGCCCTCTTTCTGCTTCTCGAGCAGCTTGCGCTTACGCGAGATATCGCCGCCATAGCACTTGGCCAAAACGTCCTTGCGGCGCGCCTTGACGGTCGAGCGGGCAATGATCTTGTTGCCGATGGCACCCTGAATGGGCACCTCGAACAGCTGGCGCGGAATTATTTCCTTAAGCTTGTCGCACAACCCGCGGGCCAGGCCATAGGCCTTGTCCTTGTGCACGATAAACGAAAGCGCGTCCACCTCGTCGCCCGAAAGCAGGATATCGAGCTTGACGAGCTCGGAGGGACGATACTCGTTGAACTCATAATCGAGCGACGCATAGCCCTTGGTGCGGCTCTTGAGCTGGTCAAAGAAGTCCAGGATGAGTTCGGCGAGCGGCATGTCGAAGCGCATCTCGACCGATTTGCTCGTGAGGTGGATCATGTCGGTCGTAATGCCGCGGTGCTCGATAGCGAGCTGCATGACGGCTCCCGTATACTCGGGCGGGCAGATAATCTTGGCCTTGAGGTAGGGCTCCTCAATGCGCTCGATGCGCGTAGCCTCGGGCAGATCCTGCGGGCTGCGGACATCAATCATCTCGCCGTCGGTCTTGTAGACGTGGTAGTCCACCGAAGGGCTCGTGGCGATGAGGTCCAGGTTGAACTCGCGCTCCAGGCGCTCCTTGACGACCTCCATATGCAGCAGGCCCAAGAAGCCAACGCGGAAGCCAAAGCCGAGCGCCACCGAGGTCTCGGGCTCCCACACCAATGACGGGTCGTTGACATGCAGCTTATCGAGAGCGTCACGCAGGTTCTCGTAATCCTTGTTGTCGATCGGGAACAAGCCCGTGTAGACCATGGGCTTGGCCTCACGGTAACCGGGAAGCGGCTCAGGGCAGGGATTCGACGCCCACGTGAGGGTATCGCCCACGCGAACGGCCTCAGGGTCCTTCAGGCCCGTGACCACGTAGCCCACCTCACCGACCGTCAGCGCGTCGACCGGAGTCTCGGCGGGACGCTTGACGCCCACGCCATCGACCAAAAAGCCGCCCTCGGCCTGCATCATGTGCAGGGTATCGCCCTTCTTGATGGAGCCGTCAAAGACGCGGACCGTGGCGACGACACCGCGGTACTCGTCAAAATACGAATCCAGGATGAGCGCCTTGAGCGGCGCCGTCGCATCGCCCTTGGGCGGTGAGATCAAAAAGACGATGGACTCAAGCAGATCATGGATGCCCTCGCCGGTCTTGCCCGATACGCACACGGCATCGTCGGCAGGAATCGCAAGGTCATCCTCGATCTCGGTCTTAACCTCGTCGGGGTGTGCCGACGGCAAGTCGATCTTGTTGATAGCGGGCACGATATCCAGGTTGGCGTTCATGGCGAGCGTCGCGTTGGAGACGGTCTGCGCCTCGACGCCCTGCGTGGCGTCGACGACGAGCACCGCACCCTCGCAAGCGGCAAGCGAACGCGAGACCTCGTAGGTGAAGTCCACGTGGCCCGGCGTATCGATCAGGTTGAACTGATACGTCTCGCCATCGTCGGCGTCATAGGAAACGCGAACGGCATTGGACTTGATCGTGATGCCGCGCTCTCGCTCGATATCCATGGTGTCGAGCAGCTGCGATTCCATGTCGCGCTCGTCGACGGTATGGGTGAGCTCGAGGATGCGATCACTGATCGTGGACTTGCCATGGTCGATGTGCGCAACGATCGAGAAGTTGCGGATGTGGGAAATGTCAATTGAAGTATTCATGCGGACTATCTTACCCGAGCGATACAAAAAATGGAGCCTGTTCCATAAAACAGGCTCCATTTATGCGCGTAATCTGTGTGGTGTGAAATTTA
Source organism: Collinsella sp. Sow4_E3 (assembly GCF_052116285.1). Taxonomy (NCBI): domain Bacteria; kingdom Bacillati; phylum Actinomycetota; class Coriobacteriia; order Coriobacteriales; family Coriobacteriaceae; genus Collinsella; species Collinsella sp. Sow4_E3. The sequence goes on along the minus strand of NZ_JBQKLJ010000007.1, from coordinate 17,821 downwards.
CAACTTAGGCGTTGATGCTGTTCACGAGCTTGGCAAGACCGGACTTGCGGTTGGAAGCCTGGTTCTTGTGGATAACATGCTTGGCGGCAGCCATGTCGAGACGCTTGGTGACGGTCTTGAGGGCAGCCTGGGCCTTCTCGGCGTCGCCCTCGGCGACGGCGGACTGGACGTGCTTGGTCAGCGTCTTGAGCTCGGACTTGACAGCCTTGTTACGCATGCGAGCTGCCTCATTGGTGCGGATACGCTTCTTCTGAGACTTGATGTTTGCCACTTCTGGAGTTCCTTTCGAGTTCCTTGCAAAAAATGTATGACACCTCTGAGACACGGTGAGGTCATGCAAGCGCCTACTATAGCACGCTCCCCCTCAAAGGGATAGAACGAATTTGTCAAATAGACAGGTATCATCACGATTTTCTCAAGATGTTCGTAATCCAGAGCAAAAGCGCGTTCTGAGAATCGGCCGAACCCTTAAGAGCGAGCTCAACATCGACCGCGCCCTCGAGCGCCGCGACGAGCTCCGCCATCGAAAAGCGGCGTGCCCAGGTCAGGTGATTCTTAACCTGCCAGGGTTGAAGCTTGAGCGTCGCGGCAAGCTCGCGACCCTGCCCACGCGCATCGAGCGCCTTGGCGACGATAAGCTCGCGAATGCGTCCGCACAGCAGCGTGTAGGTCCACACATAGCTCTTGGCGGGTAGCAGCCCAAAGAGCTCAAGCGAGCGGCGCATATCACGAGCCGAGACCGCGTTGAGAAAATCCCAAGGCTGAACTTCGGCCGTGCGCACGATCCAGCGTTCCACATCGGCAAGCTCAATTTGCGGCGCATCGACCATCTGGGCAAGCTTGGCCAAGTCGTTATCGAGCATGCGAGTGTTTTCACCCGAACGCGAGACGAGTTCCTCGGCGGCCGCCGTCGAGATCGACTTGCCGTGCTGCGTCGCCATCTGCTGCACGCGGCGCGGTAGCTCCCAGCGCTTGGTGCCGGAGCAATCGATCACGGCCTTCTTGTCGATCTTGGCGATCGCCTTATACAGGCGCGTGTTCTTGGCAAGCGAGTCGGCGATGATGAGACAGACCGTTGTGGGGCTTGGACTCGCTAAATACTCGACAAGCGGCTCCGAGACCGCCTTAGCGAGCTTTGAGCAGCCGTCAAGGATTACCAAGCGAAACTCGCTGCCCATGGGAAAAGTGTTGAGCGATCCGATAATGGACTCGATATCGGGGTCCTTGGTCATGTCGCGCTCGTCGAGGTTGAACGCGACCATACCCGACTTTTCCAGACGTGCTTTCATACGCGAGACGGCGTGGTCGCGCTTGACTCCGTCGGTACCGACGATCAGATATGCCGGCAGCAGACCGGTTTCAGACATCGCGCTCCCCTCCCGCAGGCTCTCCTGTTCGTACCGTGCCATTCTATCCCACGGGTTGGTCCCGCGCCAACGGCAGCATCACGGTCGCTGACATCGCATGGCAAAACCGGCCGCAGTCGGCGAAACGGTAATGTCGCCTCTCTCGATAGTGCATGCGAACGCGCCGCCCGCATCGCCAACGGCATCGATGCAGGCATCGGATGGATGGCCGTAGCGGTTGCCCTCGCCCGCGCTCGCAATAGAGAGCTCGGGCTTAAGGGTTTCCAGCAGGTCTGTATCGACAGAATCTTTTGAGCCGTGATGCCCCAGCTTGAGCACATCGATATCACCCACCTCCTGTACAAACTCGCACTCCTGATCGAGCTCGGCATCACCGGTGAGGAGCATACGCAGGCTTTTGCCTTCCTGAGCATAGGAGAGCAGCAAGACAAGCGAGTCCTCATTGCCCTCACCGTCAACCGTATCAAACGGCCACATCACACGAGCCCGAAATGCGCCGATATCGACTGTGTCTCCGCGAGCCACCTGCCGATACGTGACGCTTGGGCGATTCAGAACCTCAGCAGGCGCGCTGCCCAGCGCATCCGCCGCAACCGCAATGCTTCCAACCGAAAACCGATCGAGTACGTCGGGAAGACCGCCCCAATGGTCTTCATCCCAATGCGTCACGAAGACGGCGTCGATATGGTGGACGTTATTGCGAACCAACGCCGACACCACGCGCGCGTCGAGCCCACAGTCGACGAGCGCCACGGCGCCACCCTGACGAACAAGAATCGCATCGGCCTGGCCAACATCAAGGACTGTCACCGAAGGCGGCGCACATCGATCCCAATAGACATACGGAACGCCCGCCGCAAGCATCAAACACAGCAGCCCCACCGCCATGGGCCGCGCGCTGGGGCGTGGCCACAAGACCAAGAGGACCACCAGCGAAAAAGGCACCACGTATACCAAGGGCGTATCGGGCGGCACGCTTACGGATGCGCCCGGAACGGCAGCAAAGAGCTGCTCAAAGAACAGGGCACAGCGAGCGATAGCCATGGGCACCACAAGCACCCCGTGACGCAAGAGCGGCACAAGCGAGCAAGGCACCAGCACAACCGAAGATGCGAGCAGCACGCTTATCACCGGACCGATCACGGCATTTGCAAGCGGGGCAATGAGCGAAAACATCCCAAATGCGGGAATGGTTACGGGAAGTGTCGCGAGCTGCGAGCACAGCGTGACGGACAAAATACTGGCAACCCCCGATGGCACGCTCAGCTCGCCCAAGGCGTAGGTAGCGTAGGGGCAAAAACAAAGGATGGCAAAAACACTGGCGCACGATAGCTGAAAACCCATCTCGAACAATACTGTCGGCCGCAGCAACATAAAGATTGTCATGGTCAAAAATAGAGCCGAAAGGCCATGCCGACGACGTCCGGCGCCGTTGACGACAAGCGTCACCGCCACCATACAGCACGCGCGCACGGCCGAGGGCGAAGCGCCCGTAAAGACGGCATAGGCAGCGAGGGCCAGCACCAACAGCCCCCTCTGCAGCCCACGAGAGAGGCGAGTCTTTTGCAGGGCGCTCTCAATCACAAACCCAACGATGGCAAGATGGCTGCCCGAGACGGCGATAAGATGTGCGGTGCCCGTTACCGAAAACAAATCGCCCGCCGGCTGAGCACGCAGCTCGGAGGAGCGTCCGCAGACAACGCCGGCAATGAGCGAGCGCGCCGGATCGGTCTCGGGCGCGATAGCGGCAAGGAGCTCGTTTCGCAGCCAGGGCAACGGCCCCGGAAAGCCCTCGTCAACCGATACCAACCGGATGACCTTAACTTTTCGAAGCTCGCCCCGAAGCACGCGTGAGCGCCCATACGCATCATTCTCAAAACGCGAAATTCGACCGACAGCATGCACACGCGAACCGGCGCTGAGCTCACGGTCACACGACAGCCGTATCTCGCCCAAGCGCTTTCCACCCGCATATGAATCACAGGTATAGGAGTACGTCCCGTCATTGATGGATGGATCACCCTGTACAACAAACTCGAGACTGCTCGCAGCTCGATTATCCAGTGCCGTCGAAGCACGCAGCGCCCCTATCGCCCAACCCGCGGACACGACCGCTCCCGCCAGGAGGCCGAGGGACGCGGCATACAGCCATCGCCTCCACCTCACAAGACGCATACAAAACCGAGCCAATACGATGCACGCGACAGCCGCAACGGGAATGGCCATAAGCAATGTGACGGGCGCTGCCCGCTCTCCCAGCAGCAAATCGGCTGCCACGTTAAGCACCAGGCCGCAGCTCGCACACAAGCCAGAACAAAGGGCCATCGTCCACGGCATCAGGGGCCGCGGCGGCATCACATGCTCGCACTCGGACACACTCATACGCAGATGCAATCTTTAATTTTGGCGAGCTTTTTCTCACCGATCCCCGATACGCGCATGAGGTCATCGACCGAGGCAAAGGCCCCGTTTTGAGTCCGCTCATCGATAATCGACTGGGCCGTAGAAGGCCCGATGCCCGAAAGCGTCTGCAGTTCCGCCGCACTTGCCGTATTGATATTCACAAGCCCCGACGAAGACCCCGCACCAGCAGTCATGGCAGCACCGCTATCGACCCCGCCGACCGCCGCAGCCGCTTGTTGCTCCCCCACCATCGGAACATAGATCTTTTGACCATCTGTGATCTTGGACGCACGGTTAAGCCCTGTCACATCCGCCTCAGCCGTGAGCCCTCCGGCGGCATCGATCGCTTGGGACACCCGCGCTCCGTCTTTGAGCCGGTACACGCCAGGCCTCGCAACGGCGCCATCGACATCGACGTACACCTCAGTAGCAGAAGAACTCTTGGCAGACGACTCATCGGCATCACCAGGTAACCCATCCCCGGCCCCGCGCACATCCGAGGCGCCCGCCTCATCACCACGCTCAAACGACACGCCGCTGGAGCGGCTACCAAAACTTGCCATCGCCAAGCCGCTCGCGGCGGCAATGACAATCAGAATCGCCACGACCATCGCCTTATGGCCGAGCAGCTTTTCTGCCCAGCGGTCCATCCGTTTAACCCGTTCGTGTTGCTCGCGTTGCGCCATAGCAAACACCTCCCAACACCATCGTGTCAGGAAACAAGCGCCGTAGCCTCCGCACGCCCACACCGGTTATCGAAGTCAAACCAAAAGCTGACCAAAACCTTGCAGGATAGTGTCCATTTATTCAGATACACGTCGACAAATGAACCGTTTATCGCCTAATGCCCAGATAGATTAAGACCGACGATGCAAATGCACCGCCGGTCTATACACAACATTATTCGTGATCTTGGTAAATCTCACGTGGAGCAAGCTGAGGATGTTTACGTTTTAAGGTCTTAGGGGCCTTGTACGTGTTGCTCTCGAAGTCGATGTACTCGGTCTGTTTGAGCAAGCGCTCAATCATCTCCTCGTGATCGAACAGCTCCCACGCCTCATGCACGGCATCGAGTTTTGCGTGCGTCTCGGGGCGGCGCGGCATAAAGAGCGTGCAGCAATCGGGAGCAGCCTCGGTCGAGATATCGAAGGTGCCGATTTCCTCGGCACGCGCGATGATCTCCTGCTTGTCCGAACCGATCAGCGGGCGGAACACGGGGATCTTGACGGCCTCGTTGACGGCCATAATGTTCTCGAGCGTCTGGGAGGCAACCTGACCGAGCGATTCACCGGTCACGATAGCCTTGGCGCCCTCGATATGCGCAATGCGCTCGGCAACCGAATACATAATGCGGCGATACATGATCACGCGCAGGTTGCTGGGGCAGGCCACGGAAATCTCACGCTGGCAATCGCCAAACGGCACCACGTACAGGCGGCCGATCTGGACGCCCGGCGCAAGCGCACGGATAATGTCCTGCACCAAATATTCGCTCGTATCGGGTGTCTGCGGACGACCGGAGAAATGCACCGGCACGCACACCGCGCCGCGACGCGCGAGCATCCAGGTCGCCACCGGAGAATCGATGCCCGACGACAGAAGCGTCACAACCTTGCCGGCGGAACCCACCGGCAGACCGCCCACGCCGCGCTCGGAGCGCGCATACACGTAAACGCTACCCTGGACCACCAGTACGTGCACCATCGCGTCGGGGTCGTGCATCTGGACCTTTTTATCGGGGAAGGCCTCGCACAGTACCTCGCCAACCTGACGATTGATATCAATCGAGGTGAGCTCGTAGTCGGTGTTAGAGCGTTTGGCATGCACCTTAAACGAATCGAAAGGACCAAACTCGCGCAGCGCCTTCACGGCGGCGGCGCAGTACTCCTGCGGGTCGCGGTTGGTGTGATATGCCAGGGACACGCGGGCAACGCCGGGGACGGTGCGAATGACACGCGCCGCCTCGTCGGCCTGATGCTCGTTAAAGGTCACGAGGATATAACCGGAAATTCGAGACACGGCATTCACGGAAAAGGCGGCCAAGGCCGCCTTGATGTTATCCATGAGGATATGCTCAAAATGTGCGCGGTTCTTGCCCTTCAGTCCAACCTCGTGATAGTGGACCAGGCAGACGCGAGCTGCCATTTAGGCTTCAGCAACCTTGTGGCCGAGCGCCTTCTTGTAACGAGCCTCGTCGTAGGAGATATCGCCGTCGACAATCTCGTCCATAGCCATCGAGATGGTATCGGCGCCGGAAAGGGCAATGGTAATGTCATCGACATCCTGAACGGCAAGCACGCGGTTGTGCTGGCCGCGCAGCATGCTGTTAATGTCGCAGGCGCGCTTGGAGGCAAGCGAGGCGAGCAGGAAGCGGTTGTGATCGGTCTTCTCCAGAAGATCGTCAATACAAGGCTTTACAACGGACACGGACCTCAGATCCTTTCATGCATATCGAGAACGCGAACGAGCTCATCGGTCGCGCGGTCGAGATCGTCATTCACCACGACGTCGTCGTAGCGGTCGGCAAGGGCAAGTTCATCGGCGGCGTTTGCCATGCGCAGCTCGATCGTCTCGGGCGTCTCGGTACCGCGACCGACCAGGCGATCGCGTAACACCTCAAGCGAAGGCGGCTTGATAAAGATCAACACGGCCTCGGGGAAACGCTCCTTGACCTGCAGGGCACCCTGGACATCGATCTCCAAAATCAGAGACGAGCCAGAGGCGAGCTTGGATGCGACCTCGCTCACCAACGTGCCGTAGCAGTTACCGTGGACCTCGGCCCACTCAACAAACTCACCGTTTGCCACGCGGCGGTCGAACTCCTCGCGCGTCAGGAAAAAGTAGTTGACGCCGTCGACCTCACCTTTACGTGGCGCTCGCGTGGTAGCCGAAACCGTCAGGCCCAGGTTCGAGCGGCGCTCGCGCACACGAGTAACGAGCGTGCCCTTGCCTGCACCTGACGGTCCAGAAATCACAAAGAGCTTTGAATCCTGAGCGCTCACTTATTTGGTCAGCTGCTCGAGGAGCTGCTCGCGCTGACGGACGCCGAGGCCCTGGACGCGACGGGTAGCGGAGATGCCGAGCTCCTCCATGATCTTGGCGGCCTTGGCCTTGCCATAACCGGGCAGAGACTCGATGAGGGTGGAAACCTTCATGCGGGAAGCGATGGGGTCATCGGAGTTGAGCACGGACTCGAGAGACTTCTCGCCCTTCTTGATCTGCTCGCGAAGCTCAGCGCGGGCGTGACGTGCGGCGGCAGCCTTCTCAAGAGCCTGCTTACGCTGCTCGTCGGTAAGCTGAGGGAGTGCCATTCGAACCTCCAAATAGTTGGGTTATATCTGATGTGATAATTGGCATTTTAGCACGTCAAACGCACTAAATGCCCAATCGACGGCTCCATAGGTTAGACGATACCTGCGAAAAGTGCAATATACGGAGGTCAAAGTTGAGCCCCTGACCTGTGATTCCACACAAAGGATGGGAAAGTTTTCGCAGGCACAAGGGCTAATTTGTGCTAATAAGACCCAAAAGTGATGACTTGAGGGAATCTTTTACGCGACGTTTTCGACCAGCTCGGCGACGATGGCGTCAAAGGCCGCAACCGGATCGTCGGAGCCGGTAATAGGACGGCCCACCACGATGTGGCTCGCACCGCGCTCGATAGCCTGGGAAGGTGTCGCCACACGGGATTGATCGCCCAGGGCGGCACCCACCGGACGCACACCCGGAGTCACGATCAGCGCGTCGGGGCCGAGCAGCTCACGCATGTCGTGAGCCTCCATCGGCGAGCACACGATACCGTCGATGCCGTTGGCCTGAGCGAGCTTTGCCAGGCGAGCGGCCTCCTCGGCCACGGGCGACTCGACGCCGATCTCCGCCAGCGCATCCTGATTCATGCTCGTAAGTACGGTGATGGCGACGAGCTTGGCGCGGTCCTCGCGCGCCTCCTCGGCACCCTCGCGGCAGGCAGCGAGCATGGCGCCCGAACCCAAGCCGTGGACCGAGAGCAGGTCGGCACCGGCAAGCGAGGCCGAGCGAGCGGCACCGCGCACCTGATGCGGAATGTCATGGAACTTGAGGTCGAGGAAGACCTTAAAGCCCAAATCCTTGAACGTCTTGACGATCTCGGGACCCTCGGCGTAATAGAGCGTCATGCCCACCTTGAGCCAGGCGGCATGGCCCGAAAGCTCGTGGGCGAGCTCGAGTGCGCGCTCACGGTCGCAGTCGAGGGCGACGATAACACGGTCACGGGCATCGGTCTCTAGCATTCGAACGCACCTACCAGCTCGTTGATGTCCTTTACGCCCTGGGACTCCGCCCAGGCCTCGAGCTCGTGCGCGATCTTAAGCGAAGCACACGGGTCGACGAAGTTGGCCATGCCGACCGACACGCAGGTGGCGCCGGCCAGGATAAACTCGGCCGCATCCTCGCCGGTCATGACACCGCCGACACCGTTGATGGGGATATCGACGGCCTGGGCGACCTCCCAGACCATGCGCACGGCGATGTGGTGGCACAGCGGGCCCGAAAGGCCGCCCTTGGGCTTGGCCACACGGGACTTGCGGGTGTGCACGTCAATGGCCATGCCCTGGATGGAGTTGATGACCGAAAGGCCGTCGGCGCCGGCAGCCTCGAGGGCGCGGGCGATCTCGGCGACGTTGACCGGAGCCATCTTAACGAACAGCGGCTTATCGGTCACCTTGCGGCAGGCAGCCATAACGGAAGAGGCGCCCTCGGGCGTGGAGCCCATGGCGGCACCGCCGGCGGCAATGTTGGGGCAGCTCACGTTGATCTCATAGCCGGCAGCCCAGGGGCACAGCTCGACATACATCTCGAGCGCGCGCACGAACTCATCAACGGAGTGACCGGCAACCTGGCAGATGACCTGGCAACCGTCCTTGGAGAGCTGCTCGAGCCACGGACCGGACTCGCGGGCGAAAGCGGCCACACCGGGGTTCTGCAGGCCCACGGAATTGATCATGCCGCCGGGGATCTCGGCCATGCGGGGTGCGGGATTGCCGGGCCAGGGCTCGGCAGCGCAACCCTTGGTGGTGATGGCACCCAGCTGGGAGACATCAAAGAAGTTCTGGAACTGCCAACCGTAGCCAAAGGTACCGGCTGCGGTGTTGATGGGGTTCTGCATCTTGACGCCGCCGAAATCGACGGACATGTTCACGGTACCCACTAGAAGACCACCACCTTGGAAGCATCAAACACGGGGCCGCACATGCAGGCACCCTTCATACCGTCGACCGTCTCGACATTGCAGGTGTTGCAGGCGCCAAAGCCGCAGCTCATCATGCGCTCGAGCGACACCTCGCAGTACGCGCCGGCCTCGGCGGCAGCGGCGGCGACTTTCTTCATCATAGGGGCGGGCCCACAGCTGGCGACATAGTCGTAACCGCCCTTGCCGAGCAGCTCGGCGGCAGGATCGGTGCATAAGCCATGCGTACCCAACGAGCCGTCGTCGGTGCACACGTTGACCGTGGCCCCCAGCGCGCGGAACTCATCGACGCCCACGACCTTGGACGCGGTGCCAAAACCCAGGCACACGTCAACGGCCACGCCCTGCTCGGCAAGCATGCCAGCGAGGCACAGCACGGGCGGAACACCGATGCCGCCCGCCACGAGCAGCGCCTTCCTGGTGCCCTCGGGTACCAGCCAGCCGCGGCCGCCAGGGCCCAACAGGTTGGACTTGGAGCCGGGGCCCATCTGCGACAGACGACGGGTGTCGTCGCCCACGACGGCGTACCACAGCTCGACGGTACCGGCCTCGGCGTCAGAGCGATAGAAGCTCAAGGGCACGCGAAGCAGCGAAGAGGCATCGCCGGGCACGGCGATGTTCACAAACTGACCGGGCTTGAGCGCACTTGCAAGCTTGGGGGCCGAAATAACGAGCGAGAAGATGCCGTCGGCGATCTCCTGGTTCGAGACGACCTCGAAGTCGTGCATGCGTGCAGTGGAAGGTGTGGGCATAGACGCTCCAATCCCCCATGCAGTTGCATGGACCAAACGAACAGAAAGCGCGGCACCGCAAGGGCACCGCGCGCAAAAGCGATAAGGCTATGCTAGCAGATGCAGCCGTCGGCAAGCGTCTGTTTACCGCCGACAAACACATCGGTGGCACGACCGGTGAGCGTGCGACCGGCAAAACCGGAGTTCTCGGCGCGCGACTCGTAACCGTCCTCGCCGACCGTCCAGGTGACAGACGCGTCGAAGACGGTCAGGTCGGCAACAGAGCCCGCCTTGACCTGAACCTGATCAAGGCCCAGGATCTCACGCGGCTTAATAGCCATGAGCTCGACCATGCGGCCCATACCCATCTTGCCCGTGTTGACCAGCTCGGTGAGCACGAGCGACAGCGAGGTCTCGAGGCCGATCATGCCAAAGGGCGCGAGCTCGAACTCACGGGCTTTCTCCCACGGCGTGTGGGGAGCGTGATCGGTGACGATGACGTCGACGGTGCCGTCGATGACACCCTGGCGGATGGCCTCGGCATCCTCGTCGGTACGCAGCGGCGGGTTAACCTTGAGCGAGGTGTTGTAGGTCTCGTCCAGGTCGTTCTCGGTCAGGAACATGTGATGCGGGGTGGCCTCGCAGGTAACCTGAACGCCAGCGGCCTTGCCGGCACGCACGAGCTCCAGGCCATGGGCGGTGGAGATGTGCTGGATGTGCAGCTTGGCACCGGTCAGTTTGGCGATCTCGATGTCGCGGGCGATCTGGAGCTCCTCGCCGGCAGCCGGCCAGCCCTCGAGGGCCAGACGAGTCGAAACCTTGCCCTCGTTGATCTGGCCGTGGCCGACCAGGTCCTCGTCCTGGCAATGGCTCATGAAGACCTTGCCGAACATCTTGCCGTAGTCCATGCAGCGACGGAGCATGCCTGCACCCTGCACGCCGCGACCGTCGTCGGTGAAGGCGACGGCGCCGTGGGCGACCATATCGCCCATCTCGGACATAGCCTCGCCCTTAAGACCGCGGGTCATGGCGCCGGAAGGATAGACGCGGCAGTGGCCGACCTCGGCAGCGCGGGACTTAACGAACTCAACAACGGTACCGTTATCGGTAACGGGGTCGGTGTTGGGCATGGCGCACACGCCAGTGAAGCCGCCCTTGGCAGCTGCGCGGGTGCCGCTCTCGATGTCCTCTTTGACCTCGTAGCCGGGCTCGCGCAGGTGGACGTGCATGTCCACCAGGCCAGGGACAAGGTACTTACCGGAAAGGTCGCGGACCTCGGCTCCCTCGGCGGCGAGGTTCTCGCCGACCTCGGCGATCTTGTCGCCGTCGATCAGGACGTCAACGACCCCGTCAAGCTCGACGGACGGATCGACGACGTGGGCATTCTTAAGAAGCAAGGCCATTATCGGCACCTCCAAGCAGCAGATACAGGATAGCCATACGCACGCAGATACCGGCGTAGACCTGCTCCAGGATGACGGAGCGTTGCGGGTGGTCGGCCATATAGGAGTCGAACTCGACGCCGCGGTTGATGGGGCCCGGGTGGCAAATGATCGCGTCGGGCTTCATGAGCTTCTCACGGTCCTTGGTCAGGCCGAAGAGCTTGTGGTACTCGCGAATGGTCGGGAACGGGGCACCCTCGAGGCGCTCCTGCTGTACGCGCAGCATGTAGACGACGTCCAGCTCGGGCAGGACGGAATCGAGGTCGCTCGTCACGTGGTCGCAGCCCAGAACCTCGGGCGCCGGCGGCAGCAGCGTGCCGGGGGCGACGGCGTAGGTCTCGCAGCCCATGATCTTCAACGCGGGAATCAGCGAGCCGCAAACACGGGAGTGGGCGATGTCGCCGACGACGGCGACTTTCAGACCGTGGAAGTCACCCTTGTGCTCCCAGATGGTGTACAGGTCGAGCAGAGCCTGCGTGGGGTGGTTGTGCTTACCGTCACCGGCGCAGATAACACTCGCGGGCGAATTCTGCGTGACGATGTAGGGAGCACCGGCATGTTTGTCGCGCACGACGATGCAGTCGATCTTGTAGGCGTTGAGCGTCTCGACGGTATCGACGAGGCTCTCGCCCTTGACCGTGGAGGTCGAGGAGCCGCCAAAGTTGAGGCTGTCGGCCGAAAGACGCTTCTCGGCGAGCTCGAAGGAGCTGCGGGTACGCGTCGAGGGCTCGTTGAACATATTGACGATGGTCTTGCCCTTGAGCGTGGGGACCTTCTTGATGGCACGCTCGTTGACCTCGGAGAACGCCTTGGCGGTCTCGAGGATGAGCTTGATGTCCTCTTCGGAGTACTCGGTAATGTCGATCAGGTGCTTATGATTGAACGCCACGGTACTACTCACCTCCCAGCGGCGCGGAGCCCACGTGGGAACCCGGCGCGACGTCGTTGATCTCGACAGCGGTACGGCCGTCGACTTCCTTCATATATAGGTGCACGTTCTCCTCGTGCGACGAGGGAACGTTCTTGCCGACAAAGTCCGGCGAGATAGGGAGCTCGCGGTGACCGCGGTCAACGAGAACTGCCAGCTCGATGCGGCTCGGACGGCCCAGGTCCATAACGGCGTCCAGAGCGGCGCGGATGGTGCGACCCGTGTACAGGATGTCGTCAACCAAAACGACGCGCTTGCCGTCGACGCTGAAGGGAATGTTGGTAGCGTGGATCGCGGGAGCGAAGTTAGTCGCATAGTCATCGCGATAGAAGCTGATGTCCAGGCTGCCGAGCGGAACGTCAACACCCTCGATCTCCTTGATCGCATCGGCGAGCTTCTTTGCCAGAAGGTCGCCGCGCGTGACGATGCCGACCAGAGCGAGGTCTTCACAGCCCTCGTTGCGCTCGAGAATCTCGTGCGCGATGCGGGTCATCGCTCGGTTGACGGCGGTCTCGTCCATGATGACCGCCTTGGGGGAAGTCGTGCCCATCGATCTCCTTCCTCACATGTCTTGACTGCTGATACAGTCAAAAAAATAGATGCCCGACCGCTCAAAGCGGACCAGACACCCACAGGAAGGACTGCTCTATGGCAGCAATATAAATCCATGTGGGTATCTCGTACCCCTTTAATGGTCAAGGGATAGTGTAGCCAACCCCGAGCTTAATTGCGAGCATTAATACGGAGCAATCCGCAAACGGACTCAACGCTCCATAAACCTATATATATTTGCGGGACAAGCTTGAAAACGTCGATGCGAGCTGGCATAATCCCCTCTGCTACACGCAAATCGGATCTACGTCCAGGGCCGTAGCGTGGGCACTATCGCCATAAGAGAAATATCTCTGTGTAGATTACGCACAGGGAGCTGCTTCTGTGCTATAGTTCAGGCTTGTTTGTTAACGCGACATGTTCGTTTGTCGCCCAAGGAGGGTCAGTTATGTCCAAAGTTTGCGAAGTTTGCGGTAAGCACCCCGTTGCCGGTCGCTCCATCAGCCACTCTCACCGCGTCACCAACCGTAAGTTCCGCCCCAACATCCAGCGCGTCTACGTCGTCGTCGATGGTCACCGTCGCAAGATGAACGTTTGCTCCACCTGCCTTAAGTCTGGCAAGGTTGCGCGCTCCTAAATAAGGTCTTACCAACAAGTACCTCGGACTCTCCGGGTCAAAGACCTCGCGTTCACATAGAACTTACCAAAGGCGTCCTTTCTTGTGGAGGGCGCCTTTTTGCACTCATTGGGGACAGACTTACATGGGTGTTTTCACTCATTGGGGACAGACATGATGCGTGTCTGCGGCGCCCCGACTAGCTCCGGCCCCTGCCTCACGCAGCTTCCTTCCAGCCCGCAGTGGCCTTGGTCACACTTGTAGCGCCGATACCGGTGATACGGGCAATTTGCTTGACCGTGAGATGTGCCTGCCTGAGCCTCAGCAGGCAGGCATCGCGTTCGGGGCGTGGCAGGGCCTTAAGCAGCGTAGGATCTATGCTCGGCAGGACTTCGCGCGCAACGGAAAGGGCCTCCTCATCGGGGATCCGACGGCGTGGAAGAACCTCCACCGACCAGATGCGCCCGGTAACTTCCTTGAGATGCTCTCAATAGCAACGGGAGCCTCCGACAATATCGAGCATAGGGGCCGCATCACAAATGTCAAAGGGATCGTAGCCCAGCTGATATGCCTTGAAGCTTGACCATCGGTACGCCTCGAGTGAGTCGAGCGCACCTTTCACGGGATTGAGATGGATATAATCGAGCAGCTGCACCGCCATAACAGGTCCAGAACAGCGAAATGGCAAAACTATGTCTGTCCTAAATGAGTGAAAGCACTCATATAAGACTGTCCCCAATGAGCGGGCCGATGCCAGGCTGATATTTTTAATTAAAACGCTTCAGCTAGTTGAAGCGTTTTAGTGTGCCTTTTACGGGAATCTTACCGTTCGCCGAATAATTTCTTGCTATCATGCAACACGTAGGGTAAATCTCCGATCGCAAGGAGACACAAATGGTGAAAAAGTCACCGGAAAACACTACTCCCGCAATTGTGGACAACGTAGAGGCGCTTGAGGCTAAACTCGCTCAGATGCGAGAGGCCCAGGCGCTTTTTGCTACGTACACGCAGGAGCAGGTCGACAAGATCTTCTACGAGGCCGCCATGGCCGCCAACAAGGCTCGTATCCCGTTGGCGAAGATGGCCATCGAGGAGACCGGTCGCGGCGTTCTTGAGGACAAGGTCATCAAGAACCACTACGCCGCAGAGTACATCTACAACGCTTACAAGAACACCAAGACCTGTGGTGTCATTGAGCGCGACGAGGCCTACGGCATCACCAAGATCGCTGAGCCCATCGGCATCGTGGGCGCCGTCATCCCGACGACCAACCCCACCTCCACCGCGATTTTCAAGACGCTGATCAGCCTGAAGACCCGCAACGCCATCATCATCTCCCCGCACCCGGCTGCCGCCAAGTGCACCATCGCCGCCGCCAAGCTCGTGCTTGACGCCGCCGTCAAGGCCGGCGCCCCCGAGGGCATCATCGGCTGGGTCGATGTCCCCTCCATCGAGCTGACCAACATGGTCATGCGCGATGTCGACATCATCCTCGCCACCGGTGGCCCGGGCATGGTCAAGGCCGCCTACTCCTCGGGCAAGCCCGCCCTGGGCGTTGGCGCCGGTAACACCCCGGTCGTCATCGACGACACCGCCGACGTGCTGCTCGCCGTCAACTCCATCATCCACTCCAAGACCTTCGACAACGGCATGATCTGCGCCTCCGAGCAGTCCGTGACCGTCATCGACACCATCTATGACCAGGTTAAGGCCGAATTCCAGAAGCGCGGCTGCTACTTCGTCAAGCAGGGTGCCGAGATGGAGGCCCTGCGCGGCGCCATGTTCAAGAACGGCGCTCTCGATCACCGCATCCCCGGCATGGCTGCCGCCAAGATCGCCGAGCTCGCCGGTATCGAGGTTCCCGCCAAGACCAAGATCCTGATCGCCGAGGTCACCTCCACCGACCCCGCCAAGGAGGAGTTCTCCCACGAGAAGCTCTCCCCTGTCCTGGCCATGTATCACGCCAAGGACTTCCAGGAGGCCGTCGACAAGGCCGAGCACCTGGTACTCGCCGGTGGCCCGGGCCACACCGCCTCTCTGTACGTGCATCCCGCCCAGGCCGAGAAGATCAGCCTGTTCGAGCATGTCATGAAGGCCTGCCGTATCGTCATCAACACCCCGTCCTCGCACGGCGGCATCGGTGACCTGTACAACTTTGGCATGAAGCCGTCTCTGACCCTGGGCTGCGGCTCCTGGGGCGGCAACTCCGTCTCCGAGAACGTTGGGGTGAAGCACTTGATCAACGTTAAGACTGTGGCCGAGCGCCGTGAGAACATGCTGTGGTTCCGCGCTCCCGAGAAGGTCTACTTCAAGAAGGGTTCCACGCCCGTCGCTCTCGACGAGCTGGGCAGCGTCATGGGCAAGAAGCGCGCCTTTATCGTCACCGACCAGTTCCTCTTCAAGAATGGCAACACCCGCGCCATCGAGGCCAAGCTCGACGAGATGGGCATCGCCCACGACTGCTTCTACGACGTCGAGCCCGATCCGTCGCTGCAGTGCGCACGTCGCGGCGCCAAGCAGATGGCTCTCTTTGAGCCGGACGTCATCATCGCCGTCGGCGGTGGCTCCGCTATGGACGCCGGCAAGATCATGTGGATGATGTACGAGCACCCCGAGTGCAAGTTTGAGGACATGGCCATGGACTTCATGGACATCCGCAAGCGTATCTTCACCTTCCCCGAGATGGGCAAGAAGGCCTACTTCGTCGCCGTCCCGACCTCTTCGGGCACCGGTTCCGAGTGCACGCCGTTCGCCATCATCACCGACAAGGAGACCGGCATCAAGTGGCCGCTCGCCGACTACGCGCTGCTCCCCAACATGGCTATCGTTGACGCCGACAACTGCATGACCGCCCCGCGCGGCCTGACCGCCGCCTCCGGCATCGACGTCATGACCCACGCCATCGAGTCCTATGTCTCCATCATGGCCTCCGACTACACCAAGGGCCTCTCCGAGCGCGCTGCCAAGCTCGTCTTCGAGAACCTGCCCTCCAGCTTCGAAAACGGCGCCAAGGACCCGCATGCCCGCGAGGAGATGCACAACGCCTCCTGCATGGCCGGTATGGCCTTCGCCAACGCCTTCCTGGGCCTCAACCACTCCATGGCCCACAAGCTCGGTGCCTTCCATCACCTGCCCCACGGCATCGCCAACGCCATCATCCTGACTCGCGTCATGCGCTACAACGCCGCCGAGGCCCCCGTCAAGATGGGCACGTTCTCCCAGTATCCTTACCCCAACGCGCTGCACAACTACGCCGAGATGGCCAAGTACTGCGGCATCGAGGGCAAGGACGACAAGGAAGTCTTCGAGAACTTCATCACGAAGCTCGAGGAGCTCAAGGACTTCATCGGTGTCAAGAAGACCATCGCCGACTACGGTGTTGACGAGCAGTACTTCCTCGACACCCTCGACGAGATGACCGAGCAGGCATTCAACGACCAGTGCACCGGCGCTAACCCGCGCTACCCGCTCATGAGCGAGATCAAGGAGCTCTACCTGGACGCCTACTATGGCCGCGAGCCCCAGGACTACGCCGTCTGCTAGTTTTTAGCACGGTTATTTCGGCGGGGGTGAACGGGCGCACGCACGCCCCCGCCGCTGCTTCTATCGCATCGTTGAAAGGATGCAATCATGCTGCTCCCCGAATCCAAGACCGAGCTCGTCCGTCGCGGCAACAAAGTCGTTTACGACCTGGGCGACAAGATCGTCAAGGTCTTTAACGAGACCAAGCCCGTCTCCGACGTGTTCAACGAGGCTTTGAATCTTGCCCGCATCAATGAGTGCGGCATCCGCAGCCCCAAGGCTCTCGAGGTTTCTCAGCTCGAGAACGCCAACGGCTGGGCGCTCGTGACCGAGAAGGTTCCGGGCACCACCCTTGCCGAGAAGATGACTGCCGAGCCCCAGCGCTTTGGTGAGTACCTCGAGATGTTCGTCGACCTCCAGATCGAGATCCACGGCTACACCTCCCCGCTGCTCAACCGTCAGCGCGACAAGTTCGCCCGCATGATCGACAGCCTCGATCAGCTCAATGCCACCACGCGCTACAACCTTCAGGAGCGTCTGGACGGCATGACCAAGGAGTTCAAGGTCTGCCACGGCGACTTCAACCCCTCCAACGTCATCGTTGGCGACGACGGCCAGCTGTACGTCTGCGACTGGGCACACGCCACCCAGGGCTCCCCTGCTGCCGACGTTGCCACCACCTACCTGCTCTTTGCCCTCAACAGCAAGGACCAGGCCGAGGCCTACCTGGAGCTCTACTGCGATCGCGCTGACATGCCCATGCAGGTCGTGCGTCAGTGGACGAGCATCGTCGCCGCTTCCGAGCTCGCTCGTAAGCGCAACGTGAACGATGAGTTCCTGAAGAACTGGATCGACGTCGTCGATTATCAGTAATATCTGAGCGATTTATTTCGCATCGGAGGCACAAAGGAAAACCCCGCAGCTCTGAACTGCCTCCCATTTCTTGGACACGAGAAATGGGAGGCTTTTTATGCGAGTCGACTTGAGGGTGAAGCACGACATCGAGGCCAGGAAGGCGGCGATCGGGCTCTTCGAG
>NZ_JBQKLJ010000006.1:0-117138 GCF_052116285.1 Collinsella sp. Sow4_E3 | reverse complement strand
CTTGCGAAAAACGAATCCAAGTCAGACCATTTCAAATGGTTCGATGTCTGCCCGGATGCGACACATCTGGTGTGTCCATCCTCGCAGTATCCGGTTCTCAAGGTGCACGCCTGCGCCGGTTCCCGGTCCGACCGGGCCGCGCGGCAAGGAGATATATTGCCAGACCGGAGGGGCCCGCGGGGCGGGAATCTGGTTGCACACAGCTCCTACATATTTATACCCGCAGCTGACACTTGCCAGTCGTTACCTACCACTCGCCGAGCATATCTTTATATTGATCAGCCCCATGGCTAGAGCTGATATGCGCCCCGAGCCAAAGCGCAGCCGGCATCAAGCAACTCGTCGCGCTCCTCCACCGAAAAGCCCTCGGCGTACACTCGCACCACCGGCTCAGTGCCACTCGGGCGAACCAACAGCCAGGTATCATCCTCAAATGCCAAACGCAAGCCGTCCATGTGACTTACGCTCTGCGGCGCCTTGCCGCAAATCGACTTGGGATTCACACCGGGAAGCAGCGTGCGCAGCGACTCGGCATCTTCTGCCTCAAGTCGTAAATCTCGACGGCCATAACTTGTTTTTCCAAAACTCGCCTCGAGCTGATCGACCAGCACGCCCAGCGAAGCCCCCGTCTTTGCCATGAGCTCACACAGGAGTAGGCAAGCGAGAATGCCGTCACGCTCGGGCATATGCGCGGCAATGCCGATGCCACCGGCCTCCTCACCGCCCATAAGCACCCCGTCTTTTTTCATCTCGGCGGCTATATATTTGAAGCCAACCGGTTTTACGGTCACGCGGCAACCGAGTGCCTCGGCAACACGACGTACAAGCGTCGAGCACGATAGATTGACGACGACTCGCCCCTTCAAATTGCGAAACTGAACCAATTCGCCCATTACGAGCGCCATGATCTGATGCGGATGTATATATCTACCGCGCTCGTCGACCGCGCCAATACGGTCAGCATCGCCATCGGTCACCAGGCCGGCACACGCGCCGTCTTCGATAACTGCACGCTCGCAGGCATCCACCCACGGCTCTACGGGATCGGGACAGATATCCCCCCAATCCGATGCTTGCCCCGCATGAATCTCATGGACCTCAACACCCAGCTCGCGCAGCAAATCGGCAAGATAACCTTGAGCCGCTCCCCCCATGGGGTCGACCACCACGCGCAGACGAGCGGCACGAATGGCATCGGCATCGACAAACGATGCTACCGCTCGCATATAGTCGGGAATGATATCCGCCGTGCGATACTGCTCCTCGAGCCCCAGAGGTTCGGCGGCCATCGTTGCCTCGAGTTCTTCGATGACGTCCTGGTTTGCCGTGGAACCATCGCCCATGCGCAGTTTGAGACAGAGATAGCCCTGCGGATGATGTGAACCGGTCACCATGAGCGCCCCGCACGCCTCGCCATCGTATGCGGCAGCCCACGTGATGGCAGGCGTGGGTACAAAACGGGCCGCGAGCACGGCATCAAGGCCATGGGCCGCAAGCACGCCAGCTGCAAGTTCTGCAAACTCGCGCGCCCGGGGACGGGTGTCATACCCGATATATACCGTCTTGCCGGGATATGTCTTTTGCCAGAGCTCGCCGGCGGCATCAGCGATACGGGCAACATTGTCAGCGTTAAAATCCTCGCCGACGCGAGCGCGCCAGCCATCAGTTCCAAAATGAATTATCGCGCACACACGCAGACACCTCGCAGTGTTTGGATCATGGTACGCAGGTGGTATACCCGCAACGAGCGCCCGGCAAGCCGCCGGCGCACGCATTCACCGTTTAGGCAAAAGCCATCGAGGGCGCATATAGACAAAAAACCGCCCCGGTCGGGGCGGTAATTCGAATGTGCTTTTCTTAGGACTCTATATATCGAGCGCGTCTGCCATAGCAGCCGTCGTGATCGCCGTGGTTCCGCAACAGCCACCAACCATTGCGGCGCCAGCCCGCTTCCACTCGACGCATGCACGCGCGAAAGCTTCGGGGTCCTCGTGCCACACGGGCCCATCTTGCGTTTGGACCGGATTTCCCGCATTGGGACGTACAGTAACGGGCGTCGTGGCTATCTTGACCATTCTTGGTACCGCAGCGGTAGCCGCTGTCAGGGTGCAGCAATTGATCCCAACCGAGCTCGCACCGTGCTTCTCGGCATACAAGATGGCACCTTCGATGTTTAGGCCATCACCCAGCAGGTCGCCCTTGTCATCAATAGCAAAGCTCACCAGAACGGGCATGCCATCAGCGGCATCATGGACACCGGCGAACACGGGCTGCAGATTGCGGATAGACGTGACCGTCTCGACCAGAATCCCGTCGACGCCGGCGTTGAGCAGAGCGGACGCCTGCTCGCGAGCATTTGCGCGAATCTCTCGATACTCGGAAGAATCCTCGACAAACCACTCAATCGCAATAGGCCCCATGGACCCCAGCAATAGCTGGGGATTTGCCTGGCGGGCATCGTCGACCGCCCCGCGATTGACCTCTGCCATAGATGGAGCGATTTCATCGCGATCGAGCGCAAAACCCGATGCCTGGAACGTATTGGTAATAAGCACCTGTGCACCAGCGGCGGCATACAGTCGGTGGATGCGAGAAACCGTCTGTGGTTCGGCGAGGTTCCAAAATGCCGGCGGAATATCGGTAGCACCGTATTCACTCAGCAGCACGCTGCCCATCGGACCCTGTGCCAGCAGCGTCTCGCTGGCAAGTCGGCGCATAAGCTCCTCGCCGCCGAAGCGATTGTAATAACTCGTATCCATATATATGTTTCGCTATTCCTCGATGCTGATTCCCTGCTTTTCGAGATAGGCGAGCCAACGGACCATTGTGTCCTCGGAAAGCGCGTGCTCCATCATGCAGGCCTCGGCATCGGCGCGCTCAAAGTCGACGCCGAGCTCCTGGACCAAAAATGTGCGAATCAGGCGATGGCGATACCAGATAGCCAAACCGACCTCGCGCCCACGGTTGGTCAGGATAACCTTGCCGTAGTGAGACTGCTCGACAAGTTCGGATGCCTTGAGAGCCGAAACCGCCTTGTTGACCGATGCCTTCGAAACGCCAAGGCGCTGTGCGATATCGACCGACCGCACGCCATTAGTCTCCCCATCCTCGCTTTCGATGCGAACCATGCACTCCAAGTAGTCTTCGTTCGCCACCGTTAGATGTAGCTCGCGCGAGCTATTTGTCGTATCCATGAACATCCGTCCCTTCTGCATTCAATGGCTGATTCTACCCCATCCAAGCGTCGCGGTATGCCGCGGCATACCGTGCTAGAGTTCTTGTTGCACACGACAACCAAGATTGGAGCGGTCTCTATGGAAAACACCACCACGAACCCCGATGTACTCGAGCGTTTTTTGCGCTACGTCCAGATCAACACACAGTCCGAGGACGCCAACTGTGACCAGGTTCCGTCGAGCACCGTCCAGTTTGATCTTGCCAATGTGCTTGCCGAGGAATTGCGCGAGCTTGGTGCAACCGATGCCCATGTAACCGAAAACGCCTATGTCTGCGCTCACATTCCCGCGAGCGCCGGCTCCGAGAATAAGCCCGCCCTGGGCCTGATCGCGCACCTCGACACCACCGAGGTCGCACCGGGCGCCGGCGTAGCGCCGCACATTGTGCACTACGAGGGCGGCGACCTGGTTTGCGGCATCGTCGACGGCAAGCCCGTATCCATGAGCACCGCCAAGCTCCCCGCCCTCAACAACCTTTTGGGCGAGGACCTGGTTTGCACCGACGGCACCACGCTGCTGGGCGCCGACGATAAGGCCGGTGTCGCCGAGATTATGGCGCTCGTCGCACGCATTGCACAGGACCCCAGCCTGCCCCACCCCACGCTTGGTATTTGTTTCTGCCCGGACGAGGAAATCGGCCACGGTGCCGAGCTGTTGGATATCGAGGACTTTGGCTGTAAGTATGCCTACACAGTCGACGGCGGTCCGGTTGGCGAGCTTGAGTGGGAGTGCTTCAACGCCGCCGAGGCTACCGTTAGCTTTGAGGGCCAGTCCATTCACCCCGGCGACGCCAAGGGCCGCATGGTTAACGCGGGCAATCTGTTCTGCGACTTCAATGCCCTGCTCCCCTACGTGCAGCGTCCGGAATACACCGAGGGCTACGAGGGCTTCTATCACCTCGAGGGCGTTTCTGCCACAGTCGACCATGCCACGGCGCGCTATATCGTCCGTGATCACGATGCCGCCAAGTTCCAGCAGAAGCTCGATCTGATGGATGCTGCCGCCGCGCTGCTCAACCAGCGTCTGGGCGAGGAGCGCGTAACGGTCGAGATCAAGCACCAGTACCGTAACATGGCCGAGATTGTCCGCGACTACCCAGAGCTGATCGAAGTCGCCAAGGAATCCTTCCTTGCCTGCGATGTTGAGCCCCAGGTGCTGCCGATTCGCGGCGGCACCGACGGCGCACAGCTGTCGTTCCGCGGCCTGCCCTGTCCCAACCTTTCGACGGGCGGCTACTGCTACCACGGCGTCAACGAGTTTGTCCCGGTCAGCTCGCTCGTTAAGATGACCGACGTCTTGCAGGAACTCGTCGCCCGCTTCGCATAAGGAACTCGAATAATCTAGGTAAGCAAAATCGCCCCGTCCTCAAAACCGAGAACGGGGCGATTTTTTGGTGCAAGGGGAGTAGTCGGCATCGCTGGTTGAATCAACGTCAGCGAGCGACGTCCAGAACGAACAAGTTGGCATGAAAAAGGCAGGACATTGATTCTGGTCATGCCCTGCCTTTTGAATGACAAATAGTCGCTCTGGGCGGCGCGCAGCGTCAAGCCGTTGCGCGGGCTAGCAAGCCCCCGCAACCCTAGTAGTTGGCTTCGTAACCGTTGCCGTCGCCAGTGGGCTCCTCGTAATAATATGAGCTGTAATCCGAATCGTCCGAATAGCTCGAATCGTCCGAATAACTAGAATCGTCCGAGCTTTCCAACGAACCGGCCGTACCGTAGGCGTAATCGTCAGAAGTATGGTTGCTCAAATCACCGATTGTAGAGCTGGTTCCGTCGGATAGGCCCATGGTGTTTGGTCCCTTAGGATCCTTGCCGGCATCGACGCGCGCCATCATCTCCTTAAGCTCGTCCTCGTAGACAAAGACATAGCTCTGGCCGTCGATCATGGTGGTTTCATCTGCGTAGGAGGGCAGATTCGCCGAATAGATGCCATCGACATCCATGCCGCGCATAGCATTGACCGTAGACACGATGTCCTGAACGCTCATATCGGTCACAAGCATATCGGACAGCGAATTAACCAGGTCGAAGACCTTCGTAGCATCAAAGTTGTTGAGAATCTGGTTGGCAAGGGCACCAAGCACCTGGCGTTGGTGACGCATGCGCGTATAGTCGCCGTCGGCATAGGTATAGCGGCAACGGGCATAGGTGAGCGCGGTAGCACCGTCCATGTGCTGCTGGCCTGCCGTAATCTTAATGTCCAGATGCTCGGGGTCATCGACATCGTCGGTGGCGTTGATGTCGATACCGCCCACAGAGTCAATCAATGATTGCATACCGTCAAAGCTAACCTCGGCATAGTGGGAAATCTGCACGCCGCACAGCTCATTGACCGCTTGAACCATGGCCTCGGCACCGCCATAGGTATGGCAGGCGTTGACCTTCATGGTTTCGCCGTTATAGACAACCTTGGTATCACGTGGAATGGATATAAGCGTAGCCTGCTTTTGCGTAGGGTCGATGCGCGCCAAGATAATTGAATCGGAGCGATACGTGTCCTCGCCCGGACGACCATCGGTACCCAAAAGAAGCACGTAGAACGGATCCTTGGCCTCATTGGTATCCACCAAGATATGGCGCAGATTGTCGGTAATGACATTGGAATCGCCAAGCTTGCCCATAATGTTGGCGAACCACAGCCCGGCGGCAGTCGTAGCGCTCAACAGCACGCCAAGCACGGCGATAAGCGCAACGCGACGGATTGTCTGGCCGCGGCGGCGCTGACGAGCGCGCTCGGAGTAGCGTGCAACATTATCGCGACTGTAGATCTTGGCCTGTGCGCCGGTTGAAGGTCTTCGAGTATCCGCTAAGGGCTTCTTATTATTAAACATAGGCAACCTGCATTAGTAGATGACGGGATCGGGAACAGTGGCGTGCTCGACGTTTGCACCAAGTGCCTGCAGTTTTTCGACAAACTGCTCATAGCCACGTTTGATGTGATGGATGGCCGAGACCTCGGTAACGCCGTCGGCGATAAGGCCAGCAACGACGAGCGCGGCGCCGCCGCGCAGATCAGGCGAGGTAACCTGTGCACCCGAGAACCCCTTGACGCCATGAATCATGGCGTGATGGCTTTCGATGCGGATATCCGCGCCCATACGGACCAGCTCCGACGCGAACATGAAGCGGTTCTCGAAGATATTCTCGGTAATCACAGAGCTGCCATCAGCAAGAGCGGAAAGCACCATGATCTGCGCCTGCATGTCCGTCGGGAAGCCCGGGAACGGGAGTGTCTGAATATCGACCGGCCTGATGTGCTCGACACGACTCACGTGAACGCCATTCTCGATTCGCTCACACTCGATGCCCATGAGCTCCATCTTCTTGAGCACCATGCCCAAGTGAATGGGGCAAAAGCCCGTAACGTCGACACCGCGGTCATCGGCCATCAGAGCACCGGCAACGATAAAGGTGCCGGCCTCGATGCGGTCGCCCACCACGCGATGGGTAACGGGATGCAGCTCGTCCACACCTTCGATGGTCACGACGGGCGTGCCGGCGCCAACAATCTTGGCGCCCATCTCGTTGAGCATGTTGGCAAGGTCGACGATCTCGGGCTCGCGAGCCGCATTATCGATAACCGTAGTGCCTTGTGCGCGCAC
Organism: Collinsella sp. Sow4_E3; assembly: GCF_052116285.1. Classification (NCBI taxonomy): domain Bacteria; kingdom Bacillati; phylum Actinomycetota; class Coriobacteriia; order Coriobacteriales; family Coriobacteriaceae; genus Collinsella; species Collinsella sp. Sow4_E3. The sequence goes on along the minus strand of NZ_JBQKLJ010000006.1, from coordinate 110,298 downwards.
GGCCGCCATGATGAGGTTCTCGGTAGCGCCGACGCTGGCAAACTCAAGCGTAACCGTGGTACCGCGCAACCCCTGAGGAGCGTTGGCATTGATGTAACCGTGTGCAGTGTCGAATTCTACGCCCAGCGCCTCAAGACCCAAGATGTGCATGTCGATCTTACGGGCACCCAGATTGCAGCCACCCGGCATGGCAATCTTGGCACGATGGAAACGGCCCAGCAGGGGACCCATCACGGCCGTGGAGGCGCGCATCTTGGCGACAAGCTCGTAGGGAGCCTCCCAGGAATCAACCTGAGAAGTGTCGATCTCGAGCGTATGCTCATCGAGAACGTCAATCTTGGCGCCCATACCCTTGAGCACCTTGCCCATAACATGGACATCCGAGATATCGGGCACGTTCTGCAGCGTCGTCTTCCCCGGTGCCAGAAGCGTTGCCGCCATGAGTTTGAGTGCAGAGTTCTTTGCACCCGAAACGGGCACGGAGCCTCCGATGGTGTGGCCACCTTCAACACGGATAATATCCAAGGTCTACCCTTTCAAAAAGCATGCCCGGGATGGCTGGGCCATCCCGGGCATGATGTGTTCGCAAATGGTCGAACGCCAAATCGTTTGACTATTGGGCAAGCATGAGCTTACACCATGCGATTTCATTATAGAGGTAGGCGCGGCGTGCATCATCCTCCGACAAATTACCCAGCTTCTCTTCAAAACCTTGAATATCAGCTTTAAGCTTGTCGGCATCAACGGTCGCCAAATCGCAAGCGCGCTCGGCGAGAACGGTCACGACATCGTCCGCAACCTGGGCATAGCCGCCGGCCACGGCAAACGTGTGGTCGACGGTGCCCATGGCCTTATCGGAGACGCGAACGTAACCGCGGTCGATCGTGCAGATCTCGCTGGAGTGAGCAGGCAGAACGCCAAACTCGCCATCCGTGGACGGAATCGACACAAACGCAGCGTCGCCCTCATAGGCGCAGCTCACGGGGCACACGATGCGGATACGCATAACCTACTTCTCCCCCATCTTGCGGGCACGCTCGCGCACGTCCTCAATCGTGGAAGCATAGCGGAAAGCCTGCTCGGGCAGGTCATCGGCCTTGCCGTCGACAATCTCGGCGAAGGAGCGGACGGTATCCTCGACGCGAACGTAGACACCGGGGTTGCCGGTGAACTTCTCGGCGACGTGGAAGGACTGCGAGAGGAACTGCTGAATCTTACGAGCGCGGTTGACCGTAAGGCGCTGCTCTTCGGACAGCTCGTCCATACCCAGAATGGCGATGATGTCCTGAAGGTCGGAGTACTCCTGCAGGAGCTCCTGGACCTTAACGGCGACACGGTAGTGCTCCTCGCCGACGATCGAGGGATCGAGGGCGTCGGAGGAAGACGCGAGCGGGTCGATGGCCGGGAACAGGCCGAGCGACGAAATGCTACGCGAAAGAACCGTAGTGGCATCGAGGTGCGTAAACGTCGTGGCGGGAGCCGGGTCGGTCAGGTCGTCTGCGGGGACGTAGACAGCCTGAACGGAGGTGATGGAGCCCGTCTTGGTCGAGGTGATGCGCTCCTGAAGGTCGCCCATCTCGGTAGCCAGCGTGGGCTGGTAGCCAACGGCGGACGGCATACGACCCAGAAGAGCGGAAACCTCGGAACCGGCTTGGGAGAAGCGGAAGATGTTATCGATGAACAGCAGAACGTCCTGACCACGATCGCGGAAGTACTCGGCGGTGGTAAGGCCGGCCAGACCGATGCGCAGACGCGCTCCAGGCGGCTCGTTCATCTGACCATAGACCAAGCAGGTCTTGTCGATAACGCCCGACTCGCTCATCTCGAGATAAAGGTCGGTACCCTCACGGGTACGCTCGCCGACGCCGGTAAACACCGAGGTGCCACCGTGCTCCTGAGCGAGGTTGTTGATGAGCTCCTGAATCAGAACGGTCTTGCCGACGCCGGCGCCACCGAACAGACCAGTTTTGCCGCCACGGATGTAGGGCTCGAGCAGGTCGACGGCCTTAATGCCGGTCTCGAAAATCTCGGTCTTGGTAGTGAGCTCGTCAAAGCGGGGCGCTGCATGGTGGATGGGATAGAACTCCTCCACCTCGGGCATGGGCTTGCCGTCGACGGGCTTGCCCATGACGTTCCAGATGCGACCGAGTGTCTTGGGGCCAACGGGCATCTTCATGGGCTCACCGGTATCGGTGGCGATGAGGCCGCGCTGCAGGCCGTCGGTCGAGGACATGGCGACCGTGCGGACGACGCCGCCCGGAAGCTGGCTCTCGACCTCGAGGATCGTGCTCAGGTGACCGATCGGGGTCTCGGCCTCGACCGTGAGCGCGTTGTAGATCGGGGGCACCGCGCCGTCAAACTTGACGTCGACGACAGGACCGATAATACGCACGATGCGACCATCACCGGCAGTCGTCTTCTTGGTGGCTTCCTCGACCGCAAGCTTTACGGTGTTATTAGCCATTACTGTTCCTCCAATGCTGAGGCTCCGCCGACGATCTCGTTAATCTCGGTCGTGATCGAAGCCTGACGCACGCGACTATACGTGCGGGTAAGGGTCGAGATGATCGCGGTGGCGTTTTCCGTCGCGGAGTGCATCGCCTTGCGGCGTGCACCCTGCTCGGCGGCCGCCGAATCGATTAGAGCCTGATAGATGACCGTCAGGATATACGACGGTACAAGCTTGCCGAGAACATGCTCGGGAGAGGGCACGAACTCGAACGTGGACGAGATACGCTTAGGGGCGTCGGCCTCGTTCTTACGCGGACCGTGGGCCATAGCGATCATCTCGGGATCGAGCGGCAGCAAGTGCTCGACGCGAAGCTCCTGATCCACGCGGTTCTTGGCGTGGTGGTAGACAAGCTCGACACGGTCAAGCTCACCGGCACGATACGCATCGCAGATATGAGAGGAGATCATGCGGGCCTGATTGAAATCGGGCTCAGAGGAGTTGCCCTCAAAGTGCATGATGACGTTTGCGCGGTCACGGAAATACGTGGCCGGTTTGCGCCCACACGCGATGATCTCGCACTCGATGCCGTCGTTCGCCCAAGAAGCGGCGAGCTTTTCGGCCGTGCGCTCCACCGTCGTATTGAAACCGCCGGCAAGGCCGCGGTCTGAGGCAATAACGACAATCAGGCCATGCTTGACGCTCTCATGCTTCTGCAGCATGGGATCGGTGCCCGAACAGGAGGCGTCGCCGGCGACCGTCAACATGACGTCGGTCAGCGCCTCCTTATAGGGTTCGGCCTGCTTGGAGCGATCGAGGGCACGACGGATCTTGGCCGTAGAGACCATCTCCATCGTGCGCGTGATCTGCTTGGTCGTGGTAACCGAGGAGATTCGCTTCTTAATGTCGCGAAGGTTGGCCATAGGGCTTAGTTCTCCTCTGATCCAGTCGTATCGGCATGGTGCTTGGCCATGAACTGCTGCTTAAAGTCGCCGATGACGCGCAGGAGCTCAGCCTTGGTGTCATCGTCGATCTTCTTGGCGCGAACCTTGTCGAGCAGCGAGCCAAAGCCGTTGTCCAGGTACTCAATGAGCTCGGCGCGGAAAGGCAGCACGTCGGCGATCTCCAGGTCATCCAGGAAACCCTCGTTGCCAGCGAACAACGCAACGATCTGCTCGGAAACCTCGAACGGCTTGTAGCGCGACTGCTTAAGGAGCTCAGTCATGCGAGCGCCGTGGGTAAGCTGCTTTTGCGTGGCCTCGTCGAGGTCGGAGCCGAACTGCGTAAAGCCGGCGAGCTCCTGGTACGAAGCGAGGTCCAGACGGAGGTTGCCGGCGACCTGCTTCATAGCCTTGGTCTGTGCGTCGCCACCGACGCGGGACACGGAGATGCCCACATCGACTGCCGGGCGCTGGCCCTGGAAGAAGAGCTCGGACTGCAGGTAGATCTGACCATCGGTAATGGAAATGACGTTGGTCGGAATGTAGGCCGAGACGTCGCCGTCCTGGGTCTCGATGATCGGCAGAGCCGTCATGGAGCCGTAACCGTTCTTCTTGGACATCTTGACGGCACGCTCGAGCAGACGAGAGTGCAGGTAGAAGATGTCGCCAGGATAGGCCTCGCGTCCGGGCGGACGATGCAGCGTCAGCGACATCTGACGGTAGGCCACAGCCTGCTTGGACAGGTCGTCGTAGATGACGAGCACGTGGCCGCCGGGGTTAGTCTCGCTGGCGGGCTTGCCGTCCTCGCCGTTGTACATGAAGAACTCGCCGATAGCGGCACCGGCCATAGGCGCGATGTACTGCATAGGGGCGGAATCGGCAGCGGTGGCCGAAACGATGATGGTGTAGTCGAGTGCACCGTGCTGAGCGAGGGTCTCGCGGATGTTGGCAACCGTGGAAGCCTTCTGGCCGATAGCGACGTAGATGCAGACCATGCCCTTGCCACGCTGGTTGAGGATAGCGTCGATGGCAATGGCGGTCTTACCGGTCTTACGGTCGCCGATGATAAGCTCGCGCTGGCCGCGGCCGATAGGCACCATGGAGTCGATAGCCAACAGGCCGGTCTGAACCGGCTCGCACACCGGGGTACGGTCAATGACGCCGGGGGCCTTGAACTCGATGGGACGACGGTGCGTGGCGACAATGTCGCCCAAACCGTCGATGGGCTGGCCAAGCGGATTGACGACGCGGCCGAGCATGGCACGGCTCACGGGGATATCCATAATGCGGCCAGTGGTGCGGCACTCGTCGCCTTCCTTGATGGAATCGACGGCACCGAACAGAACGGCGCCGACCTCGTCACGGTCAAGGTTCTGGGCGAGGCCGAAGACGGTCTCACCGGTATCGGAGCTCTTGAACTCCAGAAGCTCGCCTGCCATGGCGCTCTTGAGGCCGGAGACGCGCGCAATGCCGTCGCCTACCTCGTCGACCGTTGAAACCTCATGCGTATCGACCGTCGCGGAGAGGTTCGTGAGCTGCTCCTGCAGTTTCTTGGCGATATCCTGGGCATTGAGGGTTTCGGACATTAGGCTTCACCTCCGTACGAATTAGCAGAGTTTGCGAGGGTCTCCTGTGCGATGCGCAGCTGCGTCTTGACGGAAATGTCACGACGCTCGCCGCGGGCCTCGAGCACCAGGCCGCCCACGATAGACGGATCGACCTGCTCGATAAGGAATACCTTGCGGCCGAAGTCCTGCTCGCATTTCTTAGTGATGGTTTGACGCAGCTCGTCGTCGAGCGGGATCGCCGTGGTGACGGTCACGCCCACTACATCCTCGTCTTCCTCGGCAACATGCTTAAAGGCAGCTGCCACCTTGGGAAGAAGGTCGAGCTGGTCGCGCTTGGACATGGTGTCGAGCACGGCGATGATCTCGGGGCTGGCGGAAGCCAGGCGCTCGATCATCTCGAGGTCCTCGAACACATGGTTCTCGGCCTTGGCGGCTTCCATGAGGGAGCGCGCGTAGGTCTCGAGCACCTTGTCCTGATAGCGGCTAGTCGGCATTCAGGCTACCTGCTTCCTGGATGTAGCGCTCGATGAGCTTCTTCTGCTCGGTCTCGTCCTCGAGCGCCTCGCCCACGATCTTGGTGGCGACGGCAACGGACAGGTCGGCGATGGAGCTCGCGGCACCGGCGTAGATGGACTTGCGCTCGTCCTCGACGGTCGTATGGGCCTTGGCGATGATCTCCTCGGCCTCCTTGTGAGCAGCCTCGATGATACGGGCGCGCTCGGACTCGGCGTCCTTACGGGCCTCGAGAACAATGTCGGCAGCCTGACGACGGGCGTCGGTGACGATCGAGTCGGACTCAGCGCGCTTGGCGATAGCCTCCTGCTTGGTCTTCTCGGCCTCGTCGAGACTCTCCTCGATCTTCTTGCCGCGCTCCTCCATGGTCTTCATGATGCCCGGCAGGGCGACCTTGGCCAGCACGATCCAGATGATCAGGAAGGCGATAAGCGCCGGGATGAACTCCGCCATCTTAGGGATGAGGATGTCCGCACCGGCAGCGCCGTCCTCGGCGAACGCGGAAACCGGCATGAGCAGCGCGGCCGCGGACGCGGAGAGTGCGATCGCGCTCTTCTGGGATGAAAGATTCATACTTGACGCTCCGTGCTATTTAACGATCAGCGCGACAACGAAGCCGATCAGAGCCAGAGCCTCGCCGAAGGCGGAGCCCATGATGAAGACGGTGAACACGCGGCCCTGGACCTCAGGCTGACGGGCCATAGCACCCGTAGCACCCAGAGCAGACAGGCCGATAGCAAGACCAGCGCCGATAACACCGAGACCGTAACCGATAACTCCCACGATTCCTCCTTTGTCGTGCGTGTCTTTTTTCACGCAGGATAACCTTTTTATAACTGCCGGGCTCCATGGGTACGGGCACCGGCGGTTTAACGAATTGCCTTACCTTTAAGGCGCGAACGGAAGACTACTCCTCCTCCGCGACCTCCTCTGCCTCGGAGACATACACGGCGGTAAGGACCGTGAAGACGTAAGCCTGGATGGCGCCGACCACGAGCTCGATCGCATAGATCAGGATGAGGATGGCAAGCCAGGCCAGCGAAGGCAGGGCGCCGACGGCGTGGGCCGCGGAAACCTGCTGAAGCAGCGGCTGCATGAACATGCTCGCCATGATGGCGAACGAGCCCATGACCACGTGTCCTGCGAACATGTTGCAGAACAGACGGACGGCAAGCGTGATGAGGCGCAGGAAGGTCGAGAAAAGCTCGACGACCCACACAAGCACGTTCATCGGGAAGCTCACGCCCTGCGGGGCGAGGCTCTTGATGTAGCCGATCACGCCGTGAGCCTTGCATCCGTAGTAGATGAAGTACACGAAGGCGAAGATGGCGAGCGCGGCGGTGGAGCCGATTGCGCCGGTGCCGGGCTTCATTCCCGGGATCAGGCCGATCATGTTGTTGATCAGGATGAACAGGAAAAGCGAACACAGGAACGGGAAGTGCTTCTTCCAGTTCTCACCCACGACGCCCTTGCCGATATCGTTCTCGACGTACTCGATGATGTACTCGAAACCGTTGACGAAGAAGCCCTTGGGAACCAGGGTCTGCTTCTTCTTGAACACGGCCAGGACGATCAGGAGCACGATCGTGGAGACGATCAGCCAAAACGAGTACTGCGTGATGCCGCAGCTCAGATCGCCCACGACAGGGGTGGAGCTGAACTCGCTGACCAGATGATTAATCTCATCAGGCAGCTTTTCAAAAATTTCCACGACTTACCTTTCGACCTCATGAGGATCTCGCAGCGCCTTGGCGACACGAACCGTGCAGGCGGCCATAAAGGCCACGAAGCCGATCGCCTCGCCCAGGAGGAACATGCGAAATGCCTCTCCGAACAACACAAACACAACCAAGGTAAAGACAAGCAGGGCGATTGCCGAGACCGCCAGACTCACCATACCCTTGAGCATGTCCGCATTCTGTTTATCGTCAAGAACCGGCTTGAGCGTAAAAACAAAGGGAAGAAAGGCGACCGCGCCCGCGATGGCGCCTGCAACGATAGCGAGCAGATCGGCTATCTGAAACACTGGCGTCCTCACTTTCTTTTTTAACGCTTCACAGAACAGTTCCCGCCAAACATTGGTGACTATTGTACGAGCCAATCGCTAAAGTACAACCGAAAAAGCATCGGTTAATACGCACCTGTTCGTTTTCTTAAGACCTTCTTTATGCCGCAGGTACGGTAATACGTTTTTCTCGAACCCTGCAGGGCAAAACGTCCGTTAACAGGAGTGCGCGCGGTCGACTTTTGTTCGTCCGCGCGCACCGTTTCTTCGTATTTGCAGCCGCGGCCGTCTTAGCCCAGCGACTAGAGCGTGCCGTAGATGCGGTCGCCGGCGTCGCCGAGGCCGGGAACGATGTAGGCAGCCTCGTTGAGATGGTCGTCGATGGCGCAGGTATAGATATGCACATCTGGGTCTTTCTCGGTCAGCGACTTGAGGCCCTCGGGGGCCGCGACGATGCACAGCATGCGGATTTCCTTGACACCGCGCTCGCGCAGGTAGCTGATGGCCATCTCGGCCGACCCGCCCGTGGCGAGCATGGGGTCGACAACCAGGCAGATGCGCTGGTCGATATCCTTGGGCATCTTGCAGTAATACTCATGCGGTTCGTGGGTAACCTCGTCGCGCTCCATACCGATGTGTCCCACGCGAGCGGAGGGCACCAGGTCGAGGATGCCGTCGACCATGCCAAGGCCCGCACGCAGGATGGGCACGATGGCGAGTTTCTTGCCGGCGAGCTGTTTGAACGTGGCGGTAGTGATGGGGGTCTCGACCTCGACGTCTTCCATAGGCAGGTCGCGCATGGCCTCGTAGCCGTCAAAAAGCGCGAGTTCGCGCACGAGCTGGCGGAACTGATTGGTGCCGGTGTTTTTGTCGCGCAGGATCGACAGCTTGTGCTGAACGAGCGGATGATCGACAAGCGTCACACGGGACGCATCGTAGGTAACGGTCATGAGTTGATTGCCCCTTTCGTTGCGGCCGTAAAACGACCTTGCTGGCATGGCGCGCAGCGATGTTGCCGCCGCGCGCCATACACAAGTTTAGCGGTTTGCTGTATCGAGTGGCCCGTCGCAGCCCTACTGTGCGGTACTGAGCGAGCGCTTGACCGCATCGCGCCAGCCCGCAAGGTTTTGCTCGCGGCGCTCGGCGGACATGCGGGGAAGGAAGGTCCTAACGATCTGGGCATTTTGCTCCAGCTCTTCCAGGTCTTCCCAATAGCCGACGGCAAGGCCCGCCAAGTACGCGGCACCGATTGCCGTGGTCTCCACCGTCTCGCATTGCAGCACGGGGATATCCAGCAGGTCGGCCTGGAATTGCATGATGAACTCGTTGCGCGACGCGCCGCCATCGACAGACAGGCGTTCGATCGAAAGCCCCACGTCCTGCTCCATGGCGCGCAGCACGTCGTAGCTCTGATATGCCATGGATTCGCAGGCGGCACGTACGATGGTCGCACGGCTCGAGGCGCCGGTCAGACCGCACACGATACCGCGGGCACGCGGGTCCCACCAGGGAGCGCCCAAACCCGCAAAGGCGGGAACGAAGTAGCAGCCCTCGTTGTCGTTAATCGAAGCGGCGAGTTGTGCCGACTCGCTCACGCTCGAGATGATGCCCATGTTGTTGCGAAGCCAGTTCATGGTGGAGCCGGCGGCAAAGATGGAACCCTCGAGTGCATAGCTGATCTTCCCGTCCGCGGCGATACCGATGGTGGAGACCAGACCGTTCTTGGATTCGACGACCTCGTCGCCGGTGTTCATGAGCATAAAGCAACCAGTACCATAGGTGTTTTTGGTCTGGCCGGGATGGAAACAGCAGTGGCCGAACAGCGACGCCTGCTGGTCTCCCGCCACGCCCATGATGGGTGGCATGTTGGTCATGATGTCGCTCGCGACGCGGCCGTAGTCGCCCGAACTCCAACGAACCTCGGGCATCATGGAACGTGGAACGTCAAAGAGCGCCAGCAGGTCGTCGTCCCAATCGAGCGTATGGATATTAAAGAGTGCCGTGCGGCTGGCATTGGTGTAGTCGGTGGCAAAGACCTGGCTGCCGGTGAGGTTGTAGATGAGCCAGGTGTCGATGGTGCCGAACATGAGGTCGCCCGCCGCCGCGCTCTCGCGTGCGCCGTCGACGTTGTCGAGAATCCACTGCACCTTGGAGGCCGAGAAATACGGGTCGAGCGTAAGCCCCGTGCGGGAGCGCACCAGCTCTTCTGCGCCCTGCTCAACCAAATTATCGATCAGAGACGCGGTGCGACGGCACTGCCATACGATGGCGTTATAGATGGGCTGGCCGCTCACGCGGTCCCAGACCACCGTGGTCTCACGCTGATTGGAGATACCGATGGCGGCGATGCGATCGGAATGAATCCCGCTCTTAAACTGAACCTCCATCATGACCGCAATCTGGCTGGCAAGGACCGCCATGGGGTCTTGCTCCACCCAGCCGGGACGCGGGAAGCTGGTTTTGACGCTGCGGCGCGCTTGGGCGACGATGCAGCCGTACTCGTCGACGATGGTCGCAAGTACCGAGGTGGTGCCGCAGTCGAGCGCCATGATGTAGGAACCGCCAAAGTCAAACGAGGCATCTTCCATGCCCAGGCTGCCCAGATTCAACGACATCGCTTACACCTTTCTGTTGCATCGGGTCGGACAGGACCCGCTCAATCTCTGACGCGGGAAGTGCGCCTTGGCGCAGGATCTGGAGCCCGCCGTGCTGGAACGACACGATGGTCGAAGCGTCGCGGCACGGCGTCTCGCCCGCGTCGACGGCCACGTCGACCCCTTCTAGAATGCGGTCTTCAACGTCGGCAAAGCTTGCCGGCGCGGGCGCGCCGTGTGTATTGGCGCTCGTACAGGCAAGTGGGCTGCCACAGGTGCAGATGAGCGCCTGTACCACGGGCGATGCCGACGCGCGAAGAGCCACCGTGTCGTCGACGGCACGCATAAAGGTCGGCACGCAGGGAGCCGCCTTGACCACAATAGTCAGGGCGCCCGGCCAGCATCGTCGGGCAAGTATGCGTGCCTCTTCTGGGATATCCACGCCGTAGCGGTCGAGGGCCTCGGCATCATCGACCAGCCAGGCGACCGTTTGGGTGAGCTCACGCTGCTTGAGGGTAAAGATGCGACGGTAGCCGGTACCGAGCGCGGGCACCGCGGCGCCGTTGACGGCAGCCTGCGGATCGCGCGGCCACGGCAGAGATTCGCTTGTATCTTGGGGCACGGCGTCCGAGAAGGCGTTGACTGCCACAGCGACGCCATAGACGGTCTCGGTTGGGATTAGGGCCAGGCCGCCACGGCCGAGCACCTCGGCCGTACGCTCGACGGCGAGCCGATGCGGCTCGCGCGCTCCCTCGAATACCCGATAGACCGTCTGCATGTGTATGCCAGCCCCTTACGCTCTGGTGAAAGTTTGTTTACTGAGGGGCATTCTCGCACGAAACGTTTAACCTATTTGTCCACAGCGCATGTTGGTTTGGTGAGCGGCTATAGCAGTCGGTGAAAGTGAGGGGTAATTGAGCCGTGACAAGCCTCTTTACATTTCCGGCGCAGCGCTCCCGCCGCCGCGCCGCCAATAAGCTTCGTACTTTACTGACGTTGTTTGGGCTCGGTGACGATAGCTCGAACGATGCGGGGACGATCGGTGAGGTCACGGACGATGCGTACGTCCGAAAGACCCGCCTGGCGGCAGAGCTCGGCCGCGGCGTCGAGGGCGCCCTCATAGAGCTCGCAGGCAAACAGGCCGCCGGCGCGCAGCATATAGGGCGCCGCATTGAGCAGGCGGCGGAAGATATCAAGGCCATCGGCGCCGCCCTCGAGCGCCAAATCGGGCTCAAAGTCCTTGACCTCGTGCGGCAGCGAGCGCATGACGTCAGTCGGGATATAAGGCGGGTTGGAAACGAGCACGTCGAAGGTGCCCCACTCCTCGCGGGGGATAGAGCTCACCAGGTTCGTGAGGCTGAAGGCGACCTCATCGGACGTCAGCCCGAGTGCATCGCGGTTTTTGGTGGCCAGGTCGATGGCGCGCGGCTCGATATCGGTAGCGGTGCAGGCGACATGGCCGCGACGCTCCCAAGCAAGGGAGAGCGAAATGCAGCCTGTGCCGCAGCCGACCTCGAGAACGCGGGCAATGCGGGGGTCGGCAGGCACAGACGCGGCGGCATCCTGCACTAGGGCCGTCTCTTGTTCGACGCCTTCGATGGCAATGCCGTATTCGTCGAGCTCGGGCTCGGCGACTTCCGCGGTCTCGGCCTCAGCTGCCTGCGCGGCGGCTTCCTCGGCCTCACGATCGGCCAGCTCCTCGGCATAAGCTCGGCTGCCCAGCACGTCTCCGCCCAACGCCGCCTCATCGGCAGCCGTGAGGTTGGCGGCACGGCGCTCGGCAGTCGCGCGTTCGTCAGCCAATGCGACTTCGGCTTTACGCGCCTGCTCGACCTCGTCGTTCCATGGCAACTCTACGCGCTGGCGGGTGGCAGCCTCGGGGCTCAGAACCTCGGCATCCAGATAATTGAGGACTTCCTCGACGAGCATCTCGGTCTCGGGACGTGGAATGAGCACGCCGGGGGCGCACGCGACGTCGATCATGCGGAACTGCGTGCTGCCGGTGATGTACTGCAGCGGCTCGCCCTTGGCGCGACGGACAACCGCCGCGTGCATGGTCTCGAGCTGCGCTGCATCGAGCGTGTCGTCCATACGCATATATAAGTCGATGCGCGCTAGGCCCGTGGCTGCGCACAACAGCCACTCGGCAGAAAGACGGGGGTGCTCTTCGCCGCGCTCGGCTAGGTACTCCTTGGTCCACTCGAGACAACGCCTGATGGTCCAGATCTCGTTTGCCATGGGTCCTCCCCTCTTAAGCGCCGGGCGGCGCGCGAATGTCGGAGCAGATTGTACGCGAGGGCGGCACGCGGCGAGAGACGATTGGAAGCGATTATCGAGAATCAGCCCAGAATTTTGCACCGGGCTCGCTCAAAGTGTTCATTCGCCGACGTCTAGATTTGCATTCGTCAAGCTTTTGGCAAGGTTGCCCCAAAACTGACCAATATCTAACCAAGAACTTGCCAAATCACTTGACGTGCGACGCACCAAAAAGGGCCCCGCGACTTCTTGGACGATTTTTCGAGCAATATTTTCAATAGCAGATGAAGGTTGTTAATTACTTTAAGCAGGTAGACAGATTAATTTCCAACATAGCAGATTAAATAAACTCGAAAAGTAATTTACCCAACCTAGTCATTTAAGATCGTCCCCAATGACTACCTCTGAGGCACCGCAGGTTGAGCATAAGTCCCCAATGACTACCCGCCGCAGGTAGAGGACGGACAGCGAGCGGGTCGCATTTGAGACAAGGTGACGTGGAACGAAAGGGCGCTGACCTTCTGGTCGCGCCCTTGAAGTTGAACGTCAGATTGTACAGGTGCGGCCCGCGCAGCGTCGGCCGGTCCGCCGTTCGGTAGAACGGCGGAACCTACTACACGGCCTGCGCCAGCTTCTCGGCACGCTCGGCGGCGGCAAGCGCCTCGATGACGGCACCGAGTTGGTCGCCCAGAAGGACGCCGTTGTAGGTGGAGTTGAAACCGATACGGTGGTCGGTCACGCGGTCCTGGGGCTGGTTGTAAGTACGGATCTTCTCGGAACGGTTTCCGTGGCCAATCTGGCTCTGGCGCTCGGCGCCGAGCTCGGCCTGCTGCTTCTCGAGTTCCATCTCGTACAGACGGGCACGCAGCATCTGCATGCAGACCTCGCGGTTTTGAATCTGGGAACGCTGCTCCTGCGACTGCACCACGGTATTGGTGGGCAGGTGGGTAATGCGCACGGCGGAGTAGGTGGTGTTAACGCACTGACCGCCAGGACCGGAGGCACAGTAGGTATCGATGCGCAGGTCGGACTGGTTGATCTGAACGTCGATCTCCTCGGCCTCGGGAAGCACGGCGACAGTTGCCGTGGAGGTCTGGATGCGGCCCTGGGACTCGGTCTTGGGAACGCGCTGGACACGGTGCACGCCGGACTCGAACTTCATGACGGAGTAGACACGGTCGCCCTCGACCTTGAACTCGATGGACTTAAAACCGCCGGCCTCGCTGGGGCTGGAGTCGAGCACGGTGGTCTTCCAGCCACGCGACTCGCAGAAGCGTTGGTACATCTTGTACAGGTCACCGGCGAAAATGGCCGCCTCGTCGCCACCTGCGGCGGAGCGGATCTCGACGATGGTGTTCTTGTCGTCATTGGGGTCACTCGGGATGAGCATGTACTTGATGTCTTCCTCGAGCTGGGGAAGCTTGTCCTCGTTCTCGGAGATGTCCATCTGGAGCATCTCCTTCTCGTCGGCATCGGTAGTGTCACGGAGCATTTCTTTGGCAGCCTCGATGTCGTCGAGCGCGCCGATGTACTCGCGCGCAGCGGCAATGAGGTCGGACTGGTGCGCGTACTCCTTGTTGAGACGCGTGAACTCCTTGATGTCGGAGGCGACGGCCGGGTCGGAAAGCTTCTTCTCGAGCTCCTCGTAGGCCTTGATGATCTTTTCGAGCTTGTCGCGCATGGCGGAACTCCTTTATATGCGTGAAGGTGAAAATCGGCGGAATTGATGGGGCGCATGGCGCCGTTGCGGGGTAAGCCCAGCTAGAACATGTCGATTTTCAGATACATGCGCATCCCTTCGCGTATAGGGTACATAGTTGCGGTCTAACCCATATATGATAGCGTGCGCAGGCAAACCTGCATATAACCCGCACGGAATGAGTGGACGTAGTCGTTGGGGACGTTCCTTAACGACGAGTCGTTTAAGAACGTCCCCAACGACTACAACGGCTAACAAAGGGACTGTCGCTTTGTCACATTCTAGAGCGTTTGAAGCAGAGCGATGAAAAAGTGGACACCCTGGAGGTAGGCACGGCGGGTAATGCGCTCGTTGGTGCCGTGGACACCGCGATCGCACTCGTCATCGTCGACCACAAACGCCGAAAAGCGAATGCATTCAGAGCAAATACGCTGATAGTTAGCCGCATCGGTGGCACCGATCACAGTTGAGGGCACAATGCCGACAGCAGCCCCGCCCGCCGCATTCGGTACGTTTTCCTCCGCCCCCTTTTGATCACGAAAGTAGCGGGCGGCAATAGTGCGAACGGCCTCGAGCCCCGGTCCGCCAACACGTGGGGACGGCGAAGGTTCTGAGCTGCCGGGGCCAAGTTCGACCTCCACGCGCCCGGTAAGGCCCGCAGCGGCAACGGCCTCGCGGCAACGGTCAACAACATCAGCCACGCCCGTGCCCTCGAGCATGCGGAAGTTAATATTGGCCCACATATCCTGCGGCATCACGTTGGCGCCAGTGCTGCCGCCCTCAATCTGCGTGGGCGCACAGGTAGTGGTCACGAGCGGATAGAGCTTGTTGCTGGCGAGGCAGTCGCGAACAATGACGCCTCCGTTGGCGGCAATCTCATCCGCCGTGTAGAGCCCCAACTCGACAAGCTGCGCGGCAAGCAGATCGGTCACGCGCATCGGCCACTCGATATCGCAGATTGCGGCGATAGCGCGGCTCAATACCTCGAGCGATGTGCCGCCGTAGGGGTTGGACGAATGTCCGCCTTCGCTCTTCGTCTTGAGCACGATATCGGCATAGCCCTTCTCGGCAAGGTCGGCATGCATAAGCCAGCCCTCGCCCGCGCCGTACTCGGCAGCCGAAACAATACGGTAGTCACCCTCGTCAATCAGGTATTCAAGTTCAACGCCGCGCTCCTCGAGCACGCGGCCGATGGCCCCCGCTCCATACTGCGTGGTTTCCTCGTCCTGGCCAAAGGCGAGCAGCAGCGTCCGCTCGTGCTCCCAGCCGTGCACCAACGCATACTCAACCGCCTCGAGAATACCTGCGACCTGGTCTTTCATGTCGATAGCGCCGCGACCCCAAATGTAGGTGTCGTCCACGTGACCGCTAAAGGGGGCATGCGTCCAGTCGGCCTCGGTGCCGGGCACCACGGGAACCACGTCCATGTGGCCCATGAGCATAACGGGCTTGAGGGCAGGGTCGGAACCGCCAAGTGTCACCAGCAGCGAGTGGTCGATGAGTTCGACCTCGCCCGCCGCGAACACATGTGGCCACGCCTGCTGCATATAGGCGCGCAGGTCATCGAACGGCTGCCAGTTCACCGCCTCGGCATCCATACTCGAAACGGTCGGAAACGACAGCACGCGCCCCAGACGCTCGCACGCGCCAACTTCGTCCAAATCGGCAAAATCATCCTCATGCGCAAAGAAGCGCCAAACCTCGGCCATGACATCCTTTCGATTGTGATGACGAGGGCCGCCCCACCGGAACGGCCCTGCCATGCAAACATTTGCGGTTGGTTATTTGTCCTCGAGATAGCGCGAGAGGAACTCGCGGGTACGCTGGTGCTTGGGGTTGCCAAAGAGCTCCGCCGGCGCGGCGTCCTCGAGGACCACGCCCTTGTCCATAAAGACCACGCGATCGGACACGGTGCGGGCAAAGGCCATCTCGTGCGTGACGACGACCATGGTCATGCCGTCGGCAGCGAGCTTGCGCATGACCTCGAGCACCTCTCCCACGATCTCGGGGTCGAGTGCGGAGGTCGGCTCGTCGAACAGCATGATCTGCGGATTCATGCATAGGGCACGAGCGATGGCCACGCGCTGCTTTTGACCACCGGACAGGCGACCCACGGCGGCGTGCGCGAACTTTTCGAGTCCCACGCTCGTCAGATGCTCCAGCGCGACCTTTTCGGCCTCGGCCTTGCTCATCTTTTTGAGCGTGACGGGCGCAAGCGTGCAGTTATCGAGCACGTCCATGTTGTTAAACAGGTTGAAGCCCTGGAACACCATGCCGATGTCCTCACGCAGCTTGTTAATGTTGCAGCGCTCGGCCGTGAGGTCCTGGCCATGGAACCAGATATGGCCCGCGTCCGGGGTCTCGAGCAGGTTGAGGCAGCGCAGAAAGGTCGATTTGCCCGAACCCGAAGCGCCGATAATGGTAACGACCTCACCGGGGTTAACGGACAGGTCGATGCCCTTGAGCACCTCGAGCGAGCCGAAGCTCTTGTGCAGGCCCTCGACGCGGATGAGCGGCTCATTGGTTTGTGCGGCGGCCGCAGCGCCGGTAGTGGCGGTATCTGCCATGATGATTCTCCTCGTCTTGAGCCTAGTTGGAGCTGGGCAGCGTGGCCGGGGCCTCGGCGCCGAGCTTTTTGCCAAAGGCCTCGAGCAGGCGGCTCGCCACGAGCGTCAGGATTAGGTAGACCACGAGTGCCACGCAGTAGACCTCCATCTGGCGGTAGTACACGCCGGCGACGGTAGTTGTGGCGTACATGAGGTCGAACACGCCGATGACCGAGAGCACCGACGAGTCCTTGATGTTGATGATGAGCTCGTTGGTGAGCGCCGGAATCGCGTTTTTAATGCCCTGGGGAAACACGACTTTACGCATAGCCTGCCACTGCGACAGACCCAGCGAGCGCGCCGCCTCGGCCTGACCGGGATCGATGGACTCGATGCCGCCGCGCAGGACCTCCATCATGTAGGCGGTGGAGTTGAGCGAAATGGTGACGAGGCCGGCGGTGAAGGTACTCCAAATCTGGTTGGCCTGGGCGGTCTCGAAGCCCATGCCGCGCAAAACGGTGAAGCCCGCGTAATAGATGAGCAGGCCCTGGACCATCATGGGCGTGCCGCGCACGATGGTGGAGTAGACGGTCGTAAAGCCGCGGCCGATGCTCTTAAAGAAGCGCACCAGGTCGTTATCCACGCGATCGAAGGTCTGAATGCGCAAAAACACAAAGAGCAGTGCCAGGAAAAAGGCGATGACGGTGCCGAAGGTGGCAAGCGCGATGGTGATCTCGATACCGCGAATGAAGAAGTCTCCGCTTTTGTAGGTCATGTAGACCAGGCTCGACAAAAAGTCGCTGGGGTTGGAATCCGAGACAATGCTCACCTGCACCAGGTCGATAAACGACATGACGCAGCGGTCGATAAAGAAAACTGCCGCGATGGCGACCGCGACGTAGCTGCCCAAGCGTGCTCCACGACGGAAACGCTCGGATGCGAACGGCGACTTTTCGCGATAGTCGCTCCAGTGCATAAGCTTGGTGACCAGCGCCGCCGCCGACACGACGAGCCACGCCCACAGGATCGCCCAAAGGCAATCTTGGAACACGCCCGTGGGGGCCAGGAAGCTCAGCGGCGTGGGGTTGCGCTGGCTAAACGCCAGTCCGAGCGCCGCGATGACGCTCGTGCCCAGGTACACATAACGATGGTCGGCTTTGATAAAGGAGACCAGACGATTAATGGCTTTCATGCTGCCTCCCTATGCCGGCTGACGGTCGAGGCACGCGTCCCACATCTGGTCGCGCTCCTCCTGGCTGACGCCCTTGAGCGTCTTGTCGATGAGCTTAAGCAGCTTGTCCGAGCCCTTGCGGCAGCCGACGTTTGCCGCGACCTCCTGCTTAAAGCCCTCGCCCTCGGCAAAATGAATGGGGACGATACCGGGATTTTGGGCCATGTAGCCCTTTTCGTTTTCGGTGTTGTACGTCACGGCGTCGCAGGTGCCCTGCAGCAGGTTCGAGAACACCGTGGGGACGGAGTCGACCGGGTTTTTGTGAACGACGCCCGGGATCTCGTCGATGACGGTATCGAGCATGGTGTCCTTTTGGCCGAGCACCGTGGCGCCGCTGAAGTCACTGAGCTTGGTGGCGTTTTGGTAGGGGGAACCCTCTTTTACGAACAGGCCAAAGTAGCCAATAAAGTACGGGTCGGAGAAGCCGACCGACTCCTCACGCTCGGGCGTGGCGCTCATACCGGCGATGATGAGGTCGATCTGGCCGTTGTTGAGCGAATCGATAAGGCCCGAGAAGCTCTGCTTGACGGCAACGGGCTCGCCACCGAGGGCCTTGCAGACGATCTTGGCGATCTGCACGTCGTAGCCATCGGCATAGGCGCCTTGTACGTTGTCGATGGGGATGGTGTACTCACTGGCTTCGGAAACCTGCCAGTTGTACGGGGCGTAGGCCGCCTCCATGCCGATGCGGATCTTATCCTTGCCGATCACGGAATCGGACAGGTCGTCGCGACCGCCGCCCGTCGTGGGCTGAACCACCTTGAGCGTGGACGGGCGCTGACAGCCGGCGAGCGCGCCGGCGACGACGGAAGCGCTCGCGGCAAGAGCGCTACCCAAGAAGATGCGACGGCTGCACACCGGCTGTGGACGCACGTCGCGCTGATGGGGAGAATGCATAATCTGCCTTCCCTGTTGAATCGTATGCTAACGACTTAACAGGATACCGCTCAGCGTTACCTCCAGCAGATGCATATATACAAATTAACAAACAGAAAACGATTGGTAGCCGTTGGGGACGTCGATGATTCGGCAATGCCAGCGAGCGCCACCCAGAGCGAACAAGTTGGCATGAAAAAGGCAAGGCATAGACCTTCTGGTCATGCCTTGCCTTTTGAATGACAAATTGTCGCTCTGGGTGGCGCGCAGCGTCGACCGGTCCGCCGTTCGTTAGAACGGCGGAACCTCTAGAGCAGCGTAACCTCGAAGGCGCGCTTGTCGGTGGCGCCGGGAGCCAAGGTGATGGTGTTGACCTTGTGCTCGAAGACGTCGTCCTCGGTGTCCATGGTGGTATGTCCGGTCCAAGGCTCGAGCGCCACGAACGGGGCGTCGTTGGCGGCAGACCACACGCCAATGTACTTAAAGCCCTCAAAGTCAATCTTGACGCCGTGGCCCGACTTGCGACTGCGCAGCGTGAGCGTGGAGCCCGGGGTATCGGTGAACATGATGGCGTCGTTGTCGAAGCTACGGTGTGTGATGGGCAGCACGTCCGAGTTATCGGGAGCCTTGTAGCTTCCCTCGAACGTCATAAGGCCATCGGGCGTGATGATGGGGGCCTCGTTAGTCCAAGCCTCGGTAAACGCCAGCTCGTAATCCTCGAACGCCTCGTCCTCGGCACCGGGAACGGGCACGTTAAATGCGGGGTGGCCGCCCACCGAAAACGGCAGGTCCACGTCGCCGGTGTTGGTGACGGCAAAGGTCTGCGTAAGAGTGGCGTCGCCAGTCAGGGCATAGGTCATGTTGAGCTTAAAGTGGAACGGGAAGGCCTTGAGCGACTCGGGCGTATCGGTGATCTCGTAGGTAACGGACGAACCGTCCTCCGACACCTCGACCAGCTTGTGCTCCACGATACGCGCGATGCCGTGGCGCGCCATCTCGCAGCTGCCGGCCGCAGACGTCGCCGTGTTGTTGCGCAGCGAGCCCACAATGGGGAACAGGATGGGCGCATGCTTGCCCCAAAAAGCGGGATCGCCCTGCCACAGATACTCGTTGCCGTTGAGGGCAAGGCTCGTGAGCTGGGCGCCCATGGAATCGATGGCCGCGGTGAGGCCGCCGCGCCTGATGGTAGTGACGGTAGACATGCTACTTCCTCCAAAAGTAAACAATAGTGTCGAGGACTATTGTCCCACTCTTGGCGGTGGGACGGGACGGCAGGCGATTATTGAGTAGCCATAGCGGAAATGGGCGGCGAGCGCCTACTGGGTATCCACGTAAAGGTCAAACCCGCCCTGCGAGGTGGTGTCGACCGTATCGGGCGCCCGCGAGTTAAAGCTCGCGGGAACCATTCTTTTCGAGGCACGAAAACGCGTGCCGTCGGTGGCGACAGGTGGCTCATCGACCGTAAGTTCGTAGTCGCCGGGCTTGAGCTCGATACCGTCACCTTCGGAATTGACGTATTGGTGCTCGTCGATCGCTTGTCCCTTGAGCGTGCGGCCTACGATATGGATGAGCATCTGGCTGTCGCCGCGCGCGGTATCCCACGTCGCGCCGTCCTTGACCTCGACCGACACATGCACCGAGCGCGTACGGTTGAGCGATTGTTCGACGGAGATCTCGACCTTGGCGGCGTCTTGGCGCTGCTGCTCAACATGGCTCCAAACGCTGCCGATTGCCGAGCAGGCGATAACGCCGGCCATGAAGGCGATGAGGATGGGGCCGAGCGGAGAGCGCCGGCCCGCGCCTTCCTCGCGAGCCAGATCGGGGCGATGCGTGGGCGCAGGCGCCTGGGCGCCCTGCGCGGGCACGTCGAGAATGCTAAAGGATGCCGTGCTGTCGGGGTCGATAGTGTGACGCGGCTGTGGGGTCCTTGCCGGCGAGATGGACATGTCGGCCGGCTCACCCAGTGTGGCCGTGGCGTCGGCCTTTGCCTCGTCGGCCTCAGCCTGGGCCCAGGCCTGTTCAAAGGTTAGGGGTTCGGCCGGGTCGGAAGCGGCGTCCGTCTCGACGGCATCGTCGCCGCTCTCGTCCTCGTCGCTCGACACGTCATGCGGTGCGGGCTCGTCCCACTCCTCGTCCGGAACCTCGCCCTCGCTATACCACCATTCAAAGTTATCGATATCCATACGGGGCGCCCCTTAGGCCTCGCAAATAAACACTTGCTAGCCTTATACCCCCAGACGGCACGAGGGCTCGCACGGAATGCGAAAAGGACTGCTCCTTTGTCGCATCGAAACGGATCTGTTTGCGTTTAGCCGCGGGTAATCTTATTTCTCAACAAGAAGTCGACTGCCCCCACGATTCTGATGCCATCGATGTCCGTTGGATGGTCGCCATCCCTGACAATCAGGATCTTCTCATACGAATCAGGAATTTTTCCTAGCGTGCTTAGCTTGAGCGGTCGCAGCTCGCGTTCCCTCGTCACCTCGGCATCGATCCGTTCGGTAAACTGGATATATTTGCGGTCTGATCCCTCGCCGATTGCGACAAAGTCGATTTCCCCCGCGCGTAGATGGCCGCAAAACACTTCGTATCCTTCAAAGACAAGCTGGTTGTAGATAACGTTCTCGAGCATCCTTCCGCTATCGCTACCTCTATATCCGTCAAGATAGCTGCGAATTCCCGTATCAGCTATGTAATATTTACCGCCTGTCTTAAGAAGCTTCCGCCCCTTGATGTCATACCTTTTTACTTTGGTAAACAGGTACGTCTCTTCCAGAGCGTCAATATATGCCGACACCGTCGATGCGTTGGTCTTACCGCCCGCTGATTCGTTGAGCGTCCCTACGATTTTGTTGACCGAGGTTTGGTTGGAGATGTTGTCTGCCAGATACGCACAGAGCCGCTCGAGAACATCGCGCTTGGTGATAGCTCCGCGACCCCTACGCGTCACACGCGACAGGATATCGCGCGCGACGATCGTCTGGTAGAGGCTACGGATATAGTCGCGACACAGCTCACGTCTCGGCTCATCATGGGCCAGAAACGGCATGCCGCCATAGGTTATGTACTGCTCAAGCACGGTATTTGAATTAAGGCGATCGCCCGTCTTGGAAACAAGTTCGACCCTCTCACCAAGCCCTTCAGCGGCGACCGCATCAATCGAGCGAAAATCAAGATATTCGCCAAACGTGAGAGGCTGCATCTTGATCTCGACATATCGGCCCGAGATAAGCGTTGCGAGCTCGCTCGATAGCAAAAAGGCATTGGAGCCCGTGACATAGATATCGCACGGCAAATCCACTCGGAGCGAGTTGACCGCCTTTTCCCAACCTTCGACATTCTGGAGCTCGTCAAAGAACAGGTAGGGATGATCGATGCCGTCGATGCGCTCCCGAACCATACGATAAAACGTCAGATAATCCGTAATTCCCGCGTACTCTAGAGATTCCATCTTAAAGGTCAGCAAACGCTCGGCTGGCACCCCCTGTTGCGCCAGATAGTCCCTCATCATGTCCAATAACGTTGATTTGCCACAACGGCGTATGCCCGTCACGATTTTGATGAGGTCGGTATCCTGAAAAGCAATGAGTCGATCAAGATAACGGCTTCGGCGAACGATATCCATAGAGTCTCCCTAGCGCCCGACCAGACATGAAATCTTATAAACTTGCATTTTTTGCAAGTTTATAAGATGTTACCTTAGAAACTTGAAGAATTTGCAAGTTTCTAAGGTATGGAATGTGACAAACGGACTGCCCCTTTGTCACATTAGCTTGGCGCTGCTCATGTGCCTGTTCTCGGTGTCATGCTTCACGCACTTCATGGACGTGGCACGCCGCCGCCATCCCAAGTCGATGGTACTCGCAAGCTCGGTTAAGCCCATGGGTTTAGCGTCGGCATCACGTTTGGCACCGCAGTGGGCGGAGCCGTGGTAAGCAACATTGGCATTGCGTACGTAGGCGCAGTGGGCGCCGCGTTCTCGCTTGTGGCCTGGGCGCTCACGCTGGTGACGATTAAGCTCGCCCGCTGGGAACGCCGTCGTCAATCAACACAGCCCCGGATGCAGGCATAGGGGCGAACATAGCCCAAGGTGGCGAGCAACCGGTGAAAACCGTCCCATACGAGTAGTGTCTATCCGCCTGCAAGCTCCGACAGTGCAATTTCGTGTATTTCAAATACACGAAATGCGCGTGGGCAACTCAAAGGCGGCGGCAGACACATTGTCTGCCACCGCCTTTTATACAGGATTTTATAGATATGTGGGGCGTTTACTCCATACCCAGCAGCTCGCGCATCTGGGTTGCGTAGTTAGATGCCATGTTGCCGTAGACAATCTGCACACCGCCGTTAACATGCACGATGCCACGCGCTTCGAGCTTTTCGGTAAACTCGGCGTCATCAACCACCTTGTCACAGTCATTGAGCTGGATGCGCAGACGGGTGAAGCAGGCCTCGACAGACTTAATGTTGTTGTCGCCGCCCACTGCCTCAACGATGGCGGGAATGAGGTCGCTGATCACGGTCTTGGGAGCCTTTTCGGCCTCATCGCCAGACTCTTCCTCACGGCCAGGGGTCTTTAGATCCTTCTTAAGAATGATGAACTTGAAGACGAAGTAGTACACCACGAAGTAGATGGGGCCGAGGAACAGGATAACCTGCCAGTTGGAGCCCTTGGCTGCACCCATAATGCCGTTAAAGATCAACGACAAGAGCGGGCCGCCAAAGGATGCGGAGCCGGCCACGTTGAACTGCAGGATATAGGTCAGCGCATAGGCAAGACCAGCCATGAGAGCGTGGAACACGTAGAGGATGGGCGCGATAAACAGGAAGGAGTACTCGAGCGGCTCGGTAATGCCGGAGAGGATGCAAGGCACCACGATGGCAATCATGAGCGCTGCGGTCTTCTTCTTGTTCTTGGGAAGCGCCGTCTTGTAGAAGGCGAGTGCAGCACCGGGCAGGCCGAACATGGCGAAGATAACCTTACCGTTCATGACAAAACGGCTGACCTCGATGTTAAACGGCGTGCTAGGAGAGCCCAGGATCGCGTTGTAGATATTGATAGCGCCCTGAACGGTCTGGCCGTCAATGGTCTCGACGCCACCGAGCGACGTGAAGAAGAACGGTAAATAGACAAAGTGATGCAGACCAAAAGGCAGGAGCATGCGCTCGCCAGCGCCGTAGACAAATGCACCAAAGGCACCCGTAGTCTTGATGAACTCGGACAGCGCACCGAGAGCGTTCTGGATAAACGGGAAAACAAAGGACATGACCAATGCGAGGACACTGCATGAGAGCAGCGTTACCGCCGGGATAAAGCGTGTGCCGTTGAAGATGGAGAACACGGCAGGCAGCTCAATCTTGTAGTAACGGTTATGCAGCCATGCGACGATTGCACCCACCAGAAGACCGCCGATAACGCCCGTGTCGAGCGTGGTGATACCGAGGATCGTGCTCTGGCCCGTCGTAAGATTGGCGGGATCGATAACGCCAGTCGCCGTAAGGAACGTGCCCATCACGGAGTTCATGCACATGTAGCCCAAAAAGCCACAAAGCGCCGCGGTAGCCTTCTCGGACTTGGCGAAGCCATAGGCGAGGCAAATCGAGAAGATAACCGGGATGTTGCTCATAACGATGCCGGCTGCGGCCTTAAGAATCGAAAAGAAAATCGCAAAGCCCGGAGCAGCAAGCCAGGGAACAGCTGCCGTAAGGGTGGGGCTGGTAAAGGCATTGCCAAAGCCCTGAAGGATGCCGGCGATTGGCAGGATCAGGACAGGCGTCATGAGGACTTTGCCCAGGCGCTGGAACTTTGCCAGCAGCTCATCTTTGTTCATGGGATACCCCTCTTAAAGAAACGGGGCGTGCAGTTCTACAACCCACACGCCCCATAACAGTTATCAAACGCTATGGAACTAGCTACTTAAGCTCCGGCCAGTAATCCTTATTGGCCTCGATGAGCTTATCGAGCACCTTACGCGCCTTCTTTGCGTCACCGACCAGACGATTAAGCGTGAGTGCCTGCAGGGCCTTCTCGTAGGAACCCTCCATCCAAGCCTCAACAGTCAGGCGCTCATAGGCGTACTGGTTCTCCATAAGACCGCGATAGAAGGTGCCAATCTTGCCAACAGCATAGGGCTGCGGGCCATTGGCGCCCACGCTTGCCGCGACCTCGACCATGGCGTCATCGGGCATACCCTCGATAATGCCGTTGTTGGGCACGATGACAATGAAGGTCTTGTTGGTGTTGCGATAAATGGCCGAGGTGATTTCCACGATCATATCGCCATGAGCATCGTTCTGCACAACCGAGGAGTTCTTTGCGGTGCCGACTTTGGCAACACGCTCGCACTCGGCGAACACGCGCTTCTCGCGACCGTTGATAACCTCGTCGGAGCGAGTGTAGTCGGGGTCGAGGTGAGCGACCTTGTACTCGGGATACAGATAGTACTGCAGATAAGTGTTGGGCAGATAGTCGGGGAAGTCCTCGAGCATATCCTTGACCATGGCGTAGGTATCAAGCCAGGACTGGTCACGCTGCTCGGCATCGGCAGGAAGGAAGCCGTTCTTCTCCGTGTACTCCTTAATCTGCGGGACGAGGTCATGGCCCTCTTCATCGTAGATGTGCTTGAACCAACCGAAGTGATTGAGGCCAAAGTACACAGGCTCCGTCTTGCTCATATCGCGACCGAGCAGGCGACCGTAAGAGCGCATGAGGTTGACAGGCTGGTCGCAGATGTTGAGAACGCGATGCTCATCGGGCAGGACGCGCTCGAGACCATATGCCACAATAGCAGCCGGATTGGTGTAATTGATAATCCACGCCTCCGGGCTATGGGCGCGAACGTCGTTGACGATCTCAACCATGTCATGCATGGAGCGCATACCGTAAGCCATGCCGCCAGGGCCCACCGTTTCCTGGCCGATGATTCCCATATGCAGCGGAATCTTCTCGTCCTTGCTACGCATCTCGTAGCCGCCGGTACGAATCTGGCAGAGCACAAAGTCGACGTCGGTGTAAGCCTCGTCCTTATCGGTGGTGTAACCAAACTCCACACCGGGCTCCTCCTCGGCGAAGAGAATCTTGCCAAACTCGCCGATCGGACGCTGGCGCTCGGCATCGATGTCATAGAGCATCACGCGGTTCAGCGGCAGAATGTCCATGTGCTTGGTCAGGGCTTTAAGAA
Organism: Collinsella sp. Sow4_E3; assembly: GCF_052116285.1. NCBI lineage: Bacteria > Bacillati > Actinomycetota > Coriobacteriia > Coriobacteriales > Coriobacteriaceae > Collinsella > Collinsella sp. Sow4_E3. Next base: position 84,439 of record NZ_JBQKLJ010000006.1, on the reverse strand, counting down.
TGCCAGGGCACCACGTGGAGCCGCCGCCAACGATCACAATATTGAGCTTATCCTTCATGTTCCGTCCCTCCAGGGTTGGCTGATCGGTGTTCTCGAAGACCTTGGGCTCCGCGGCTGTCCTCGGCTTGCTTCGTTTCGATTGGTATTTTGCGACATAAGGTCATTTGCAAGTCCCCGTGTGGGCCAATGCGAAACGGGGACACATGATTTCGCTCACGACACAGATATGTGTAGGCAGACACGCGCGTTTGCCCAGTTCATGGGCAATAGGCAATCTTGACCGATTACCGATTTCTCACCTGGCTACACAAAGCGGTACCATATGTACGGCGAGGTGCGAGGGGCTGAAACATCTTATGAAAGATCAAGAATCTTTTTATGATCATGTGCGAGCTGGCGAGAGCAAGCTCAACGATCTCGAAAGCGAGATCATGCGCTACATCATCGAGCTGCGTGATGATATTGACGATGTCACGCTTAAGAGCGTTGCCGAACGGTTCTTCGTCGCTCCCAATACAATCGTCAGGCTTGCCCATAAACTTGGCTTCTCGGGGTTTACGGAGCTCAAACAATCGTATTCCGCCTCGCTCGATCGCAATCGATTCACTATCGAGGCACTTCCTCTTGATACCCAGCTCGTACAGACCAAAGATCTGCTTAACGACCGGGTCATCGATTCGGTTGTGAGTCTTATCCAGGACGCCTCGCATATCGTCTTCTTCTGCTCGGGCTTTTCGAAATACCCGTGCCTCGAGATGGCTGAAAAGCTCAAAATAATGGGCAAGAATACCGACACGCTCAGTGAACGCCACGTCATGAGGCATTACGCAGAACTCCTCGGCAAAAACGACCTGGTCTTCAGCGTTTCCGTAAGCGGCGAGACGCAGGTGTCTATTGACGCCACATCGATAGCCAAAACGCGCGGATGCAAGGTTGTCACGCTCACCGGCTTTTCTCGAAATTCCCTCTCGAAACTAGCCGACTACCCTATCTACACCGTGCAAAAAGAAATCCGCTTGGGCAGCATGGACCTCGACAGTCGATTGATGTTCTATTACGTTTTCGAATTGATATTTGAGCGCTACTTCAAACTGGCCAAGAAATAAAACTTGGTATGCGCCCGGCTTCGACTCTTTAGCAGCCTTCTATATGAAAGGTATCGCCCTATGCAACGCGTACTGTTTATCTGTCATGGGAACATCTGCAGATTCAGAAAAATGCCTAGCTAGTTAGGATCCCGGCGAACCATATCGCGTACCTTACGACGTTTTTACGATTTTGAGCCCCGATGCGATATTGCCGTGATGGAGAAAAGCAACTCCTTTCGCCTTTCCCCAGTAGCTGAAGAACGGAGAATCGAGCATAAGCATTCCTTTCCGGTCGTCTCAAACCTCTGCAATTTGGAGGGTAAATCGCGAAAGCTAATATCTCAAACACCAGAAAAATCAAGTCGATGACCTCGCTCAACATTCACGATGTTAGTGTCGGAAAAATTTAGCCAAATATAGTCGGCCGAGATTGACCAATCCCGGCCGACCCATTTTGGCCAACACGCCCGCATCTATGACTTTCCTATCGCATTCCTACATCCCCTCGGGCTGGATCCCCCTCACCTTCACCGCCTGGGGGACGGCCTCCACCGAGTACGTGTCGAGCCCCCTGCCGCGGTAGCTGGGGCCCCGCATCACGAACACCGACGCCTTGTCGAGCAGCCTGTCGAGGGCGGCGTGTTGGCGCCACCAGCGTAGTGGCGGCGGGGAGGCACGGTGGCCATTATTCGGTGACCGGGATTGGTCAAAATCGGTTGACTATTAGCGGCTAAAATCGCCCGGCGCTAACAACGACGCCCACCATCGCATGCTAGTTACAAGAAGCGGATGCACTAGTATTCTTTCAATCGACTTGCAAACCCCTTCAAGCGTCCAACGCAATGGCGTGCTTTCAGACGCAACGCCTCCTTGCGTCCGCATTATTGCTTTGTTAGACTCTACGGAAGAATTCAGCGCAGGCCCATATGCCAAGCCAGCGCCCCGGAAAGGAAAAGGATTCGTGAAGCTGTAGACGATACATATCGACGCCAATTTGCAAATTGCCATCTATCCAAGAATAAATCTGGCTGCACATTTGTCGTATCGTCTTTTCACTGATCCTCGTATATCCTAAACACTACCTTTGCGAGCATTGCCGTCGACTCATTTTCTTTCAGCTTGACTCGAGTCGACGGGCGTTCACGTTGGTCGGAACGAGCCAATCAGAGCATATGCGGCAAAACGCGGCCCCCCATGCCGAGGAGGCACAATGTCAAGAACCAATTTGAACAGCTCCACCACCCTCGTTCTTTCCCATATTACTTATGCATATCCTGGCAGCGCAATGCCCGCACTCGACAACGTGTCGGCGACATTTGCCCCCGGCTGGCACGGCATCGTCGGAGACAACGGGTGCGGGAAATCAACTTTCGTCCGCATTGCGTGCGGACTTCTGATTCCAGATCGCGGCGTCGTTTCACCGCGTCTCGTCTCCGCATATTGCGCGCAAGAAGCCGGAGTCGAACCGCCCATGCTCTTCGATTTTGCGTGCGACTTCGCCCCGGCGACCACGCACCTCAGAAGGATGCTCCGCATCACCGATGATATGCTCTGGCGTTTTTCCGAGCTCTCCGGTGGCGAGCAGAAGAAAATTCAAATAGCCGTCGCGCTTTGGCAGAATCCCGATCTTCTGGCAATGGATGAACCGACTAACCATGTGGACGCAGAATGCAGAAGGCAGATTTGCAAAGCACTCGCCGAGTACAAGGGTATTGGCCTCCTCGTCTCGCACGACCGTGCGTTGCTCGACTCCTTGGCAAAGGACTGCCTGTGCTTTGAGTCGGGGCACGTCACCATGCGCCCCGGCAACTACTCCCAAGCTCGCTCGCAGGCGAATCTGGAGCGCGAAAGCGCGGCGCGGGCCAAATCGATTGCGCGATCCGAAGAAAAGCGCATGAAGGCTGAGTATATCAGGCGCGTTGAAAACGCCTCACGGTCCGCATCCAAGAGAAGCGCCCGTCATGTCGATCCGAAGGATCACGACGCGAAAGCACGAATCAAACTCGCCATTCTCACTGGCAGAGACGGCGTTGCGGGCAAGCTCGCTTCGCGCATGGACTCCCGAATCCAGCGCGCGCAAGCCGCCGTCGACGCCCACCATGTCGAAAAGCGCTACGAAAGCACCTTGTGGATGGAAGCGCAACCCAGCCCGCGCAAAACACTGATTCACGTCAGCTCAGATCGCATACCGTGCGGCCCGAGGCAATCTTTGCGGGTTCCCGAGATTTATCTGGGAAATACCGATCATCTGGGCATAAGCGGCCCCAACGGAGCGGGGAAAACAACACTGGTCAAGCATATCCTGGAGATATTGGAAGGCCGCAAGGCCACGGGATTGGACATTCGCACGCTGTATATCCCTCAGGAAGTCGACGATTCATCCTCAATTGAATTCCTCTCGGAAATCAAGGACCTGCCCCAAGCCGAACGTGGAGCCCTGCTTTCGATCGTTGCGCAACTCAATTCGGATCCCGAACGAATATTGTCCGGCGAGAACATCAGCCCGGGGGAGCTGCGGAAGCTCATGCTCGCCCGCGGTATACTAGATGCCCCCGAAATCATCGTCATGGACGAACCCACGAATCACCTGGACCTGCACTCGGTGGAGGCACTCGAGCGAGCGCTTTCCGCCTTTCCCGGCGCGCTTGTTTTGGTGAGCCATGACGAGCAGTTCCTCTCGGCCTCATGCCCCCTCCGCTTGGATTTGGCCCCAGAAGAGGAGCACACTATTGGTCAGCCCCTCCTCTAGCGCTCAGGCATGTCTTCTGCAAGCCGCCTTCTTCTGATATCCCCTCCCCCGTTTTGCAAGCAACTCAGCGCAAATGGCCCATCCCCCTCAGCCTGAAGGCTCAGCGACACCAACGATACCGACGATTCAATATCTGGATGTCCATATTTGCCCCATCTGGGTGATTATTAAATTGTGTTTGTTCCGTGATTGAATACTTTGTCACCATTACGCCCCACTTCTTCTCATCAGAGGACGTCGAGAACGACAGGTCCTTGCGAAATAATCCCAGCTCAGAAGCTTATGGCATGATGTGCTCACCGAGTGCTCGATGACGATTGACGAATCGTCGGTAATATCCAATTTTAGGAAAGAGGTGTGTATGACCCGACCGAAGATCATGCGCGGACCGTTTGAATGCGGCTCCATCTCAACAACCAGTACGGCAATGTCGTCTATAAAGGAGTCTTCGGCGAGCATGCCGACTTGTTCTGAACGAGCTGTTCGACATGCCCTGAAGGCCGAAGAGATGTTCTCTCGCGTCATGTATCGCCAGATTCTTTGTGCCCACACGAAGCTCCATGGGGCAATGTTTGGGGACGATGATCTTCATGCCGCAACAAGAAATGTCGAGGAGATCTTGCGCAACGTCCTGCGCCTCTATCTCGATGTCCACGGCGAGCCGCAACGCGGAGTCAGCAAATAATTGGATTGAGAGGAGTTCGAGTATGAGGAAATTGAATCAGTTTATGAAGTTCGATTGGGAAGCTTTTGCGAAAGGCAAGCGTTTCCTTTGTGTCGGAGGTGGTAAATGGGTTGATTAAAACACCAAAGGGCATCGCGGCACCAAGATCGACGTGGTGATCACAACCGATAACACGCAGTATCACCAAAACGAAGGCGAGGTGGTCAGCAATCGTTTCGAGAAGCTTTCCATCAAGGTTTCGAACGATATCGAGATTCCCGTCAATCAGCACGTCATTCCCACCGGCGTGGTCGCAAAGGTTTACGGTGATTATCGCAACCAGTTGTCCATCACGGCGGACGGCATTACCGTCATCCCCGCGAAGGGCTAGGTGATTGTGGTGCGTTACTCCAGTGGCGCACCGGCGATCGTGTATTCGACCCCCAGCGCAAAGCTTTGTGTGCTGGGGGTCGCTTTATTTGCGGTCGCCGCGTGCGTTTATTGCATCGGGCTATTCGTGAACACCATTCTTGCGCCCATCGCCATAGAGCCCAGTACGGTGATGGCGTTTGGCGGCAACCTTACCTCCGCAGCGGCCATTCTTAGCCTCGCTGGGACCATGTTGTTTGCGGGAGGGATCACACATTACGTCATGCTATCTGAATCAACACGGTTGCATGCACGCATTAGGAAGGGGCTCTTTGATCCACGTTACGGGAATCCTCTACACCTGCGAGAAGGCGAGCTTCTTCCCGACATCTCTTGCAAAGAGACGGCTCCTGGACAGTTCGAGCTCGCCATCTCAACCTCATCCTCAACGGCAGAAGAAATATCGAAGATGGGACCTAGCATTAGCTCCCGACTTCGCGGAAGGTTCTCCCGCTACGCCGTCGTACTTGCCGAAGCAGACGTCGCATGCAATCAAGTGACCTTCTTCCTTGAAGATGTGACGTTGCATCGAGAGATCAAGGCATCGCGTGTCGAGGATTTGTGCCCGGCGAACGCCTACGAATTCCGCGTTCAAAACGGCACGAGCATCGACCTCCGCACCTCCGGTTCCATGCTCATCGCTGGAAAGACCACGGGCATGATCGCCCTCTTGCTCCAAGCCCTGTTGGCTGGTCCTGACGGACACGGATCGCAAGTCCTCATCATAGACCCCAAGCAGGCCGAGCTCTCCCGACTTCCTCGCGTGGTTTCACTGAATGCTGACAGGGACGCTCGCGCAATCCTGTCTGCGTTATCACGGTTCGCCGACAGCATCAAAGAGCGACAGAGCTTCCTCAACGACAGGTCGACAGAGACGGGAGACGCCGTGCACTGGTGGGATGCGAGGCTTCACGTTTCGCTTCTCTTCATGGATGAGTACGTGGCACTCCGCACGCTGTTTCCCAAGCGCGCGAGCAAGGAGGACCCCGATTACTGCCTCGCGACGTTTGATGGGCTGGTGAAGCGCATCGTAACGATGGGGGCGAGCGCGGGCTGCTACGCCATCATCTCGATCGCCGAGGCGTCTGTTGAGGAGGGGGGCTTGCCGTCGATGCTGCGCTCGGCGTGCAGCACCCGCGTCCTCTTCAAGCCGACGCTTCCCGAGGCGCGGCTCATATGGGGCGCGGAACGCCTGCTCGACCTCGGTGCACCTCGCACCTTCTCCCCGGGCGACGCTTGGTTCAGCAGTACGGACGGGGCGCACGACCGCATCGGCTTTGTGCATTTTCCGATCATGGACTTCCCCGTGTACCGCGAGCTTGGGCGGCTCCTTGACCTGTACTTCAGAGAATAACCACCGCGGGGTCCGCTTCGCGCAGCAAAAGCGGACCCCGTCGATTGTTCCATTACTTGAAATTCTGCTCATTTATGCGCCTTGGGGAGCTTGTTATCCCAAGGCGCACCCTCGGGCGCGTTCCAAAATCGTCCCGAAATAGCTCATTTACGAGAAAGGACTCGGAACCATGACCAATTCTCTGCCCATGAAGACCCGCGCGATGATGTACGAGCAGCAGCTCGATCACCTGCCCCGTCTTGTGGACGAAATGTACCGAAGAATCGAAACACTCGCCCCGAAGCGCTATGCGGGCATCGTGCACGACAGCGACACGACGGACGCGGGACGTCCGGCAGCCGCGCATCTTCACGTGATGATGGAGTTCCAGAATCCGCGCTCGCTCAATAGCATCGCGAAGCTCCTTGGAGATAAACCTGAGCGCATCGAGGCTTGGAAGGCAGGTGTGGAAAACGGTTTTTCCTACCTGTGCCACAGAACGGATGGCGCACGATCCAAGCATCAGTACGACCCCAAAATCGTGCGCTCCAATTTCGATTACCCAGCGCTACTTGCTTCTATTGAGTCGCGCGTTGCTCGAACGAGGTCCCATAGCAGCATCAAAGTCCTTCTCGATGACCTTCTCGAAGGTCGTATCGACAAGGAGTCCTTGATCTCTCAGCTCTCCGGATCCGAATATGCCCGGACATAGCGTCAGATCGAAGACGTTTATGCACGCCGCCTTCAGGTTCAGGCCCGGGAATGGCGGGGGTTGATGCTCAAGGGCGAAAGAAGGGTGGAATCAGTTTGGATCTTCGGGCCTGCTGGAACGGGGAAGTCCACCCTCGCAAAGCTCTATGCGAATCGGAAGGGCGAACCGTTCTTCGTCTCTGGATCTACGAGAGACATCTTTCAGGGGTATGAGGGCAAGCACACGGTGATTCTTGACGAACTTCGTCCCTCATCCATCCCCTACGCCGACCTGCTTCGCATCACGGATCCCTATGCGATGGAGCATGAGGTGATGGCACCGTCCCGATATTCCGACAAAGCGATAGCCGCCGATCTCGTAATCGTCACGACGCCCTACAGCCCCTTGGAATTCTATGGAGAACAGATGCGCCGATCCGCGACTTATCGTCCGCAAAACGATGTCGACGGATTTGGTCAACTTGAGAGGCGCCTCTCCGTCGTTGCGGAGATGCAGACGAGGGAGATCTGTCTCTCTGAGTTTAGGCACGATCTCGACGGATACTGGCCGGTCGAAGGTTCCTCTCGTACAAACCCATATTCGAGTTATGCGCGAGGACTCGCCCCCTCGTCCTGCGCCAACGCTCTTTATAAAGAGCTTCTCGACACCGTTTCGCACTTGACAGCTTAACCAATCGGGCCCCGTGCGATAATCTTGAAATATCGCATCGGGGCTCTTTTCTGAACAGGAAGGAGCCTGCTAGTGACTGTGAGAAAAGACAGCAAAGGGCGAATCCTCAGACGCGGGGAAAGCCAGAGAAAAAACGGCCGTTACTGCTTCAAGTATGTGGATGCAAGAGGTAAAACGCGGAGCGTCTACTCGTGGACCTTGACAACTCATGATCTAACTCCGAAGGGGAAGAAAGCCAGTCCGTGCTTGCGCGCGTTGGAGCATGAGATCCAGCGCGATCTGCTTGATAAGGTCGCGCCGAACAATATGACAGTCTACGAACTCGCATCTCGTTACACTGAAACAAAGACTGCCGTGAAACAATCCACTCGAGCCGCCTACAAGACAATCCTCAATTTTCTTGCTACAGATGAATTCGGCTCGCGACGAATATGCGGTGTCACCTCCCTTGATGCCAAGGAATGGCTCATCAACCTGCAAAAAATCCACGGCAAGCGCTATAGCACAATCCATAGCATCCGTGGTGTTCTGAGACCGGCGTTTCAACTGGCAGAGGAGAACAGCCTGATTCGCCGAAATCCCTTCTATTTCGAGCTCGCAACGATACTGACAAACGACATGGTTACACGCAAGGCCTTGGCCACTAACCAAGAACGCAGATTTCTTGCTTTCGTGGAGGGCGATGAACACTTTCACCGCTATCGTGACGCCATCTACATCCTTCTAAATACGGGCCTGCGCATTTCTGAATTCTGCGGTCTTACCGTCGAAGACCTTGATTTCAAAAACGGAAGCATTCGGGTAAACAAGCAACTTCAGCGGACCAGCAACATGCGATACTACATCGAACGTCCCAAGACGGAGAGCGGGATCCGCTATGTTCCCATGACTCAAGCCGTGACAGAGTGTTTCAGGAGTATCCTTGCGCAACGTCTAAAGCCTTCGAGTGAGCCGGTCGTTGACGGTGTTAGCGGTTTTCTGTTTCTTGATAAAAACGAGATGCCGCGTGTTGCCCTGCACTGGGAGAAGTACTTCCACCACGCGATAGAGAAACATAATCGCATCTACAAGGATGAGCTTCCCAAAATCACACCACATGTCTGCCGACATACCTTCTGCTCGAAGATGGCACGCAGGGGAATGAACCCTGCGAAGCTAAAATGCATCATGGGCCACTCCGACATCAACGTGACTTTTAACACATACACCCATCTTGATTTCGACGACGTCAGAGAGGATATGCTGAAAATTGGATGCAAAGGACGGTCAACATTGTGACAACAAGTCGTAAACCCTCGTTCTTTACGACAATTCTTACGACGCTGGAAAGAAGAATAATCCGCTCATTTATGAATCAATTTGATATTCTGTCCTTGACGAGGGATCAAAAAGCAGTGCGATTATCTGCGAAAACTCTGATATTCGAGAGGTTTTAGCCAATGCGCAAAATCCTATTTGTCTGTCATGGGAACATCTGTCGCTCGACGATGGCTGAGTCGGTGTTTGCCGAGCTGGTGCGCCGTGCTGGGCGCGAGGCGGAGTTCGTCATTGATTCTGCCGCGACCTCGACCGAGGAGATTGGCAACCCTCCGCATCATGGCACCGTCGCCAAGCTGCGCGAGGTCGGGATTCCCGTCGTTGCGCACCGCGCGCGCCAGGTTCGTCGCGCGGAGTATGGTGACTGGGACCACATCGTCTATATGGATGCCGAGAACGCGCGCGGCCTGCGTCGCATCTTCGGCGACGATGCCGACGGCAAGATTTCGCGGCTGCTGGATTGGACCGATCGCCCCGGCGACGTCGCCGATCCCTGGTACACCGGCAACTTCGATGTCACCTACCGCGACGTGCTCGACGGTTGCACTGCTATGCTCGAGCAGTTGTAGGCTCGCGAGCACACGAACCGCACCATCGACATGCAGCGAGCGAGGATTTTCTCCCGCATATAAATCGAGCGTGGACTTTCTCCCACTTTGAGCGTTCAAGTGCGCTCTAAACGGGAGAAAATCCACGCTCATTTTCTCGGCGGGAGATAATCCACGCTCAACTACTCGTCGATGATCTCGGCAAGCCAGACATTCAGCGTATCGACCTCGGGGCAGCAAAACTTCGCCGTACCGGGCTCGTTGCCAGGCACGGTTCCGTCGTAGCGTAGGATGTCGATATAGGGAAAGCCCACATGGCAGGCCATGGCGCACATCTTGCCGCGGTCTCGGTCAAAGTCAAAGACGTCGCCCGGCTTGTGACCATGGTGGCAGCGGCACGCACCCAGCTGGTCCACGCAGCTCACGCGGATACGCGGACGCTTGCCACGCGGAGCGCCGAGCGGCTTGTTCTCGCCCGCGGACTTGGCGCCGTCTTCGTTAGCACTACTCATGGTCAATCACATCCAGGCAGGCCTCGATGGGCAGGCCGGCAGACTTGTCCTCCTGGTCGGCATTGCGCTCGATAAGCTCGGCCACCACGCGCATGGCGTCGGCTGTGGCGCGCTGCAGACTCCAACCTGCCATAACGCGGCCGACAAGCACCGCCGAGAACGTGTCGCCCGTGCCTGGGAAATAGACCGGAATGAGCTCAAAGGGAATCGTGAAGTACTCCCCCGCCACATGGTCGTAACCGATAACCGCGTTCGTGCCATTGACCACGGCGCTCGTAATGACCACCGACTTGGCACCCAGCTCGCGCACGGCGTCCACAAGGGCGCGGGCCTCATCCGGCGTGATTTGCTCGGCGATAGGCCTATCGGCAAGCAGGCACGCCTCGGTATAGTTGGGTACCGCGTAGTCTGCGCACTCCAGCAGGTGCCGCATAAGGCCAATCGTGGACTCGGGCACGCCCGCATAGAGCTTGCCGTTGTCGCCCATGATGGGGTCGACGAATACCTTGGTGCCCTTTTGCGCGCGGCGGTGGCAAAAGTCTGAGATGATGCGCGTCTCTTCTTCGGTCACGATAAAGCCGGTCGAGATGGCGTCGAACTCAAAGCCGAGTTCTTCCCAGATGGCAAGACTCTGACGCACGTACTCCGTGGTGTCGTGGATGTAGAACTTGGGATAGTTGAGCGTATCGGACACAAGTGCCGTCGGCAGATTGTGGATACGGTAACCCATGTGCGACAGCACCGGCAGCATGGCGGAAAGCGCGACCTTGCCGTAGCCGCACATATCGTTGATCAGCAACAGCTGAGTGTTCTTCATGAGTGTCCCCCTTGGGTCGGGCGCGGCGCAACGGCGCCACAGTGCGACTAAGTGTAGCGCAGGGGACGTTGCGAGCGGAGTCGAGCGGCACGAAGGGCAAATTGTTGCGGAAAGGTTTCGGAAACGAGGGGCTAGCTTGCTTCATTGCGGCTCATTTGCCGCCACTTATTCAGTGCCATTTCAAAACTATGCCGGATTACGGGGCTGAACCTGAATGAGCCAACCACACCCCTTATTTTCAAATCATAGCGAACCTTCTACCTGCGGTTTTCTTTTTACCAATTTCGGCATGGTCGGCAATCCGTCATTCAGCCCCGTAATCCGGCATAGTTTTTAAGTTAGTCGTTGGGGACGTTCTTAAACGACTAGTCAAACAAGAACGTCCCCAACGACTATCCCAACAAGGGCAACGCCGATGTTTTGGCGAAGTCAGCGAAAACCCGCCAGAGTGAGCAAGGTGCCTTGAAACGAGGCGGCATTGACCTTCTGGTCATGCCGCCGAAGTTGAAAGGCAGATTGCCGCTCTGGCGGGTTTGCAGCGTCGAGCCGTTACGGCGTTTGGCAAAACGCCGTAACTATAAGTTTGGTACCTTGACATTGATTTCTCACGCTCCTAAATTGGTTAGGCACAAAACAATTCCACTACCTAACTAAAGAAAGGAGCGAAGCTTAGATATGTGTGTTGAACCACTCATCCTTCCGCATGAGCCCGGCGGTGACCCGTCGCAACCGGTAGACATACCCGAAGCGGTCAGCGCCGAAGACAAGCTCGCCAAGCGCATCCTGAGCGGCCTAGGCTTTTGCGGCCACTACATGCACTTTCACGGCGGCGGCGTGTCCGGCAAGGCGCCCATCGTCTGCCTGCTTGCCAAGCAGGAAAACGGCGAGATGTCGCAGCAGGAACTCGGCATGCACTTCGGCCTCAAGCCGGGGTCGCTTTCCGAGATCCTGTCCAAGCTCGAGCTCAACGGCCTCATTGAGCGCAGCCGTAACCCCAAGGATCGACGGCAACTCACCATTCGCCTAACCGAGATCGGCTGGGAGAAGGCCCGCATCGACCAGGCGGCCCGCATCCGCTTTAGAGAACGGGCCTTTAGCGCGCTCACCCACGACGAGCGCGAGCAGCTCGCCGAAATGCTCGATAAAATCCGCAAAACCTGGGAGAAACTGGATGATTAAAACCCTCATGGGCAGCATCCGCGACTATATGAAAGTCACTGTTGCCACGCCGTTGCTCGTGCTTGGCGAGGTGCTCTGCGAGATGCTGATTCCATTTATCACCGCCAACCTGATCGACGCCATCAAAGACGGCGCCACCGTAGCCGAGATGCTTCCCACCGCAGGCTTTTTGGTGCTCATCGCGCTGACGTCGCTTGCCTTTGGCGCCGCTGCCGGCGTCACCTGCAGCCATGCGAGCTGCGGGTTCGCCAAGAACCTGCGTCACGACCTGTTCTACAAGATCCAGACGTTCAGCTTTGCCAACATCGATGAGTTCTCGACCTCCTCGCTCGTCACGCGCCTGACCACCGATATCAACAACGTGCAGCAGGCCTTTATGATGATCATCCGTATCGCCGTGCGCGCGCCGCTGGTATTGATCTTCGCCTTTACCATGGCGTTTATCATGGGCGGCAGCGTTGCCATGGTCTACCTGGTTATCATTCCGCTGCTGGGCTTTGGGCTGTTCTTTATCATCTTTAAGGTGCGCCCCATCTTCTCGCGTGTGTTCCACAAGTATGACGCCCTTAACGAGTCCGTCGAGGAAAACGTCACCGGCATGCGCGTGGTCAAGAGCTATGTGCGCGAAGACTTTGAGAAGGAGAAGTTCGCGACCGCCGCACGCGACGTCCAGATGGACTTCACCCGCGCCGAGAAGCTGCTCGCCTTTAACAACCCCATGATGAACATCTGCGTCAATGGCGCGTTTGTCGTCATCATCTACCTGGGCTCCAAGCTCATCATCACGAGCCAGGGCACGCTGTTCGACGTGGGCCAGCTCTCCTCGATCTTTACCTATGGCTTCCAGATCCTTATGAGCCTGATGCAGCTGTCGATGATCTTTGTCATGGTAACTATGGCCGACGAATCGGCGCACCGCATTACCGAGGTGCTGGCCGCCGAGCCCACGATCGCCGATCCCGCCGTGCCCGTGCGCGAGGTTGCCGACGGCTCCATCGACTTTGACCACGTGAGCTTTAAGTATTCCGCGCATGCGAAGCGCCAGGCGCTCGACGATATCGACCTGCACATTAAGAGCGGCGAGACCATCGGCATCATCGGCGGTACCGGCTCGGCCAAGTCCACGCTTGTAAACCTCATCGCCCGCCTGTACGACGCCACCGAAGGCACCGTGCGCGTGGGCGGCGTGGATGTGCGCGACTACGACTTGGACGCCCTGCGCCACCAGGTAGCCATGGTGCTGCAGAAAAACGTGCTGTTTAGCGGCACCATCGCCGAGAACCTGCGCTGGGGCGACCCGAACGCCACCGACGAGGAAGTCCGCGAGGCGGCACATCTGGCCTGCGCCGATGAGTTTGTCGACGGCTTCCCCAAGGGCTACGACACCTGGATCGAGCAGGGCGGCTCCAATGTTTCCGGCGGCCAGAAGCAGCGCCTGTGCATTGCGCGCGCCCTGCTGCGTCGCCCCAAGATCTTGATCCTGGACGACTCCACCAGCGCCGTCGACACCAAGACCGATGCCAAGATCCGCGCAGGGCTGGCAAGCTATCTGCCCAACACGACCAAGCTCATCATCGCCCAGCGCATCAGCTCCGTGCAGGACGCAGACCGCATCATCGTCATGGAGGGCGGCCGTATCGCTCAGATCGGCAACCATGACGAGCTGCTCAAGACGAGCGAGATCTACCGCGAGACCTTTACCTCGCAAAACAAGATGTCTGCCGAGGGCGAAGGGGCCGTCGAGGCCGACACCGAGGCATCCGCAACGCAAGCCCAGAACCAGGAAGGAGGCGAGGCACATGAGTAAGGCAACCACCGCCGAGCGCGCGCTCAACCGCAAGAGCGGCACCATGTCGCGCCTCATCAAGACGCTCTTTGGCTTCTACCCCGTGCTTTTGCCCCTCGTCGTCGCCGGCGTGGTGCTCTGCGCCGTCATCAACTCCATCGGCGCGACCTTCCTTCAGAGCGCCCTGCAGATTATTAGCGAATCGTGGCAGTCGGGCGATTGGGAAGCCGCACAGCCCAAGATCGCGCAGCTCGTGACCACCCTCGCCTGCATCTACGGCGTCGGCATCCTGTCCTCGCTGTTCTGGAACCGCACCATGGCCATCATCACGCAGGGCTCGTTGGAAAAGCTGCGCGAGAAGATGTTCAACCGCATGCAGGACCTACCGATCCGATACTTCGACACGCACCAGCGCGGCGACATCATGAGCCACTACACCAACGACATCGACACGCTGCGCCAGATGATCAGCCAGTCGCTGCCCAACCTGCTCATGACGACCATCGTCATCGTCACGGTGTTCTTTATCATGCTGTACTACAGCGTGTGGATGTGTCTGGTGATTATTGCCGGCGTCGCCTTTATGACCTTTATGACCAAGCTGCTCGGCTCCAACTCCGCGCGCTTCTTTATTGCGCAGCAGACCGAGCTCGGCGTGGTCGAGGGCCATATCGAGGAAGTTATGAACGGCCAGAAGGTCGTCAAGGCATTCTGCCACGAGTCTGCCGCCGAGGCCGATTTTGACGAGCGCAACGAAAAGCTCTTCGAGGTCTCGCAAAAGGCCAACATGTACGCCAACATCCTCATGCCCATCCTTATGAACTTGGGCAACCTGCTCTACGTGCTGGTCGCGCTGGCGGGCGGCATTTTCCTGGCGCTGGGCGTGCCCAACCTGAGCATCTCGGGCATGACGCTGTCCATCGCCGTCGTAGTGCCGTTCCTCAACATGACCAAGCAGTTCTGCGGACAGATCGGTCAGATCTCGCAGCAGATCAACGCCGTGGTCATGGGTCTCGCCGGCGCCGACCGCATCTTTGAGCTCATCGACGAGGAGCCCGAGGCTGACGAAGGCTACGTGACGCTCGTCAACGCGCAGGTCAACCCCGATACCTGGCAGCTCGAGGAGGCCGACCACCACACCGGCATGTGGGCATGGAAACACCCGCACCGTGCAACCGGCGAGATCGAGTACGTGCCGCTGCGCGGCGACCTGGTCATGGACAACGTCGACTTTGGCTACACGCCCGACCACGAGGTGCTGCACGGCGTGTCCGTGTTTGCCAAGCCGGGCCAGAAGGTCGCGTTTGTCGGTGCCACCGGTGCCGGCAAGACGACCATCACCAACCTCATCAACCGCTTCTATGACATCGCCGACGGCAAGATCCGCTACGACGGCATCAACGTCAACAAGATCCGCAAGGCAGATCTGCGCCGCTCGCTGGGCGTGGTGCTGCAGGACGTGAACCTGTTCACCGGCACTGTGATGGACAACATCCGCTACGGCAACCTGGACGCTACCGACGAGGAGTGCATCGCGGCGGCCAAGCTCGCGGGCGCCGACGACTTTATCACCCGCCTGCCCGACGGTTACGACACCATGCTCACCGGCAACGGCGCCCAGCTGTCGCAGGGCCAGCGCCAGCTGATTTCGATCGCACGCGCCGCCGTCGCCGATCCGCCGGCAATGATTCTGGACGAGGCCACGTCGAGCATCGATACCCGCACCGAGGCCATCGTGCAAGCGGGCATGGATAAGCTCATGGAGGGTCGCACGACGTTTGTCATCGCGCACCGCCTGTCCACCGTGCGCAACGCCGACGCAATCATCTGCCTGGATCACGGCCGCATCATCGAGCGTGGCAACCACGACGAGCTGATCGCCAAGCGCGGATATTACTACCAGCTCTATACCGGAGCGTTTGAGCTGGAGTAGCTCAAAACATCCCCTACGCTCCCAACGGACCTCCCCGAGGGAGACGGGGTGTTTACTCCGTGCTCAAACATTCTCGCTTCGCTGCGAAACTGCGCGCGGAGCAAACACCCCCGTCTCCCTCGGGGAGCGCCTGCGCACACGGTCTTTTCTCGCAGCCTGAAAAGAAGTGGTGAGGCCCTGGCCGTTTGGCCAGGGCCTCGTTTTGTAAGGATGATTTGGGAGGTGGTGGAGGACCAGTCTTTTTGGGACGGGGCTAAATTAGCTGGTTCTCCATCCCAATATCGATGAATCAACAAATCGCAACTGAGCCCTAATCCAAAAACAGCTAATTTAGCCCCGTCCCAAAATGAACTGGTCAAGCTAACGGAACGCCGTAGCTAAAAAAGCCCCGTCCCAAAAAGACTGCTTTGGCAGAACGTCGGGTGGTATCCTTGGTAGCCCTGTGCTGCAAACGCACCTCAAACGCAAGGAGTCCCATGGATCTTATCGCCCAGCTCGCCCGCGAGCTCAACCTTAAGGCCGCCAACATCGAGGCAGCCGTCAAGCTCATCGACGAGGGCAACACCATCCCCTTTATTTCGCGCTACCGCAAGGAAGCCACGGGCGGCATGGACGACGTCGCCCTGCGCGCACTCGACGAGCGCCTGTCCTACCTGCGCAATCTTGAGCAGCGTAAAGAGGACGTCATCCTGCTCATCGACGCCCAGGGCAAACTCACGCCCAAACTCGAGCAGCAGATTCGCGAGGCCACGCAGCTCCAGCGTGTCGAGGACCTCTACAAGCCCTACCGCAAAAAGCGCATGACTCGCGCGCAGAAGGCCCGCGAGGCAGGCCTTGAGCCGCTCGCCAACATGATCATCATGCAGGCCTCGGCCAAGGGCAGTGCACTCGACGCCGCCGCGGCATACGTCAACGAGGAGGCCGGCTTCGACACGCCCGAAAAGGCGCTTGCCGGCGCGGCGGACATCGTGGCCGAGACGGTGGCCGAGGACCCCGAGAACGTCGCCGACCTGCGCGCCTTTACGCAGAACACCGCCGACATCGTCGTCGAGGCCACCGACCCCACCGAGAAGACTCCCTACGAGCCGTACTACAGCTATGATGAGCCGCTGCGCCGTATTCCCAACCACCGCGTGCTGGCTATCGACCGCGGTGAGCGCGAGGGCAAGCTCCGCGTGCGCGTGAACGTCGACGGCACTGCCGCCACGGCGCGCCTCGGCAGCCGTTGGCCCCGACGCCAGGGCGTGTTTGCGCCCGTCTTTGATGCCGCCATCGCCGACGGTTACAAGCGCCTCATGGCCCCCTCGCTGGAGCGCGAGGCCCGCGCCAAGCTCACCGTCCGCGCGCAGACCGAGGCCATCAACGTCTTTGCCAAGAATCTCGAGGGCCTGCTCTCGGCACGCCCCGTACGCGGAGCCCGTGTGCTTGCACTCGATCCGGGCTACCGTACCGGCTGCAAGATCGCCGTCATGGACGAGACCGGCAAGCTACTCGACCACGGCGTGGTCTACCCCACCAAGCCGCGCCACGACGTCGCCGGCACCAAGCGTGAGCTCGCCCGCCTCGTCAAGAAGGACGGCGTCAACACCATTGTCATCGGCAACGGCACCGCCAGCCGCGAGACCGAAGAAGTCGTCTCGGAGTTCATCGCCGAGCAGGCGCCTGGACTGCGATACACCATCGTCAACGAAGCCGGCGCATCGGTGTACTCCGCCTCCGAGCTCGCAAGCCAGGAGTATCCCGATCTGGACGTCACCGTGCGCGGCGCCATGAGCCTGGGCCGTCGCCTGCAAGACCCGTTGGCAGAGCTCGTCAAGATTCCACCCCAGTCCATCGGCGTTGGCCAGTACCAGCACGACCTTGACCAGGCCGAGCTTTCGCGCACCCTGGGACATGTGGTGGAGGACGTCGTCAACCGCGTGGGCGTCGACGTAAACACCGCAAGTGCGAGCCTGCTGGGATACGTATCGGGCATCACGCCGAGCGTAGCCAAAAACATCGTGGCCTACCGCGAGGAGAACGGCGCCTTTACCGATCGCCGCCAGCTTAAGAAGGTCCCCAAGCTGGGGCCCAAGGCATATCTCAACGCCGCGGGCTTCCTGCGCATCAGCGGCGGTAAGAACCCACTCGATGCGACGAGCGTCCACCCCGAAAGCTACGAGGTGGCCACGGCCGTCCTGGAGCGTGCGGGTGTGGCGGCAAGCGAGCTCAGCCGCGGCGGCGTGCCCGACATCGAGCGACGCATCGGCAGCATCTCGGCGCTGGCAAGCGACCTGGACTGCGGCATCCTCACGCTCATCGACATCGTCAACGAGCTCAAGAAGCCTGGCCGAGACCCGCGCGACGACGCGCCCGAGGTGGTCTTTAGCCGCTCAGCACTTTCCATCGACGACCTGGAACCCGGCATGGAGCTCAAGGGCACGGTGCGCAACGTTGTGGACTTTGGCGCCTTCGTCGACGTGGGTGTGCACCAGGACGGCCTCGTGCATATCTCCAAGCTGGCCAACCGCTTTGTCAAGCACCCCAGCGACGTGGTGCGCGTCGGCGACACGGTCAAGGTGTGGGTCGAAAAGGTCGATCGCGACCGCAAGAAAATCTCCCTCACCATGGTGCAGGGCAAATAGTCGCCAAAGCGGACGTCCCCCTCTTCGCGGCGTGCAAAATTGCGAGTATTCAGCATCTCCCGATAGCCCCGCGGCGCTTCAGAGGGCCATAAAAGCAAAAACGGCCCCCGTTTTGGCGTTTTAGGGCCAAAACGGGGGCCGTTCCGCGCTTCAACCAGCTGGTAAAAGTCTTTACCATGCTGAAAACTCGCGATTTTGCACGTCGCTGCAGGGGGTACCCTTGCTTAGGGCAGAATATGGAAACCCAAAGCGGCGATATCCTTGGCAAAACCGCGCACGGTATCAAGCGAGACCTCGTACGGGTCACGGCCGATGTTCTTGCGCTTGGCCAGGATGCTGTTGGGCACCGTGATGATCTGGCAACCGCAGGCCTCGGCCTGGTAAATGTTGATGAGCTCGCGCGTGGACGCCCACAGGACCTCGCAGTTGGGCTTGGCGGCGGCCTTCTTGACTGACTCCGTCATAAACGGAATGGGATCGACGCCGGTGTCGGCGATGCGGCCGGCAAAGAGCGAAATGATGGACGGCGTCTCGGCGTCAACGGCCTCGACCATCTCATCGACCTGCGTAGGCGTAAAGATAGTGGTGACGTTGACCTTGATGCCATCGGCCGAAAGCTTGCGGACCAGCTCGGAGGTGGACTCGCCCTTGGTGGTCACGCATGGAATCTTGACGTAGACGTTATCTGCCCAGGTAGCAATCTCGCGGGCCTCGACCTCCATGGTCTCGACGTCGTCGGCAAAGACCTCAAACGAGACGGACACATCGGTGATGTGGGCCAGAACCTCCTTGGCAAACGCGCGGTAATCCGTCACGCCACCCTTCTTCATAAGGGACGGGTTGGTCGTGAAACCCTGAACGTTGCCGTTCTCGTACATGTCGAGCATGCCCTCGAGGTTTGCACCGTCAGCGAACACCTTGATTGCCATCTGCCTGATTCCTTTCGTTTGCATACGGCCGATAAACTGCTAAACACTTTACCTACGTTTATTAAGGCGTGAACTGCGGTTTTTTATCTTCTCGGCGAACGGTATAAACACCTCAGTGTTTGGATTGATAAATCGATTGAGCATGCAAGAGCAAAGAGTCGCAGTTTGAGCAAACGTCAGAACGCGGGATTCATTAGATAAGGCCGAAATGCTGCATCGCTGTGACGGTGCCGTCGTGTGCGACATCGTCGGTCACGTAGTCGGCGACCGCCTTGACCTCGGGCATGGCGTTGCCCATGGCGACAGCCGTCTCGACCGCAGCGAGCATTCCCAGGTCGTTGCCCGAATCGCCAAAGCCAAAGGTGCGCGCATTTCCTTCGCGGCCCAGATACGCCAGCGCTCGCGCCACGCCCACGCCCTTGTCAATACCCTTGGGGCTCAGCTCGCGATTCTGGCCACCGGTGTTGCACAGCTCAAACTCGCAATCGATAAAGCCGTCATCATTGGCTACGCGAGCCAAACTGGGCACACTGAGGCATACCTTGCCCACGCGCAGACTGCCGTCGACGCGCATTTCCTCGGTGCTGTGCACCACAGAAGTGCCGATCAGAGACGACTGCTCAACGCCCACAGGCTCCAGGGCAAAAGTAGCCACGTTGGTCTCGAAAAAGGCCTCAATCCCTGCCGCGGCCATACGGCGCGCAAGCTCCTCGATAACGTCCTCGTCAAAGCAGTCCTCGTGTACCACGCGTCCCTCGACCTCGAGCGTGGCGCCTGCCATGGCCACGACGCCCGCGGGGTCGAGCGCACGCAGGCTATCGGCGATAAGCCACAGGGGGCGACCCGTGCAGATAAATGCCTTGTGCCCTGCATCGCGCAGTGCACGGAACGCCTCAACCACCGTCTGCGAGGGGCGAACCGCCGAAAAGTCCTTATCGGTCATATCGTCGGGATCGAACGACGTCAGCGTGCCGTCCACGTCAAAAAAGAGCACGGCGGAATCGGGGCACGCATCAATCATATGGGTTCCTTTCGGGGATGAGGGCAAACGAAGCATCCATCATATAATGGAGCGACGCAACCAGAGAGGTCACCCATGGAATTTTACGCAAGCTGCCCCGAGGGCTTTGAGTCCGCACTCGCCGATGAGCTTAAACGCCTCGGGCTTTCGCATGTCCGCCGGCTGAAGGGCCGCGCTACGTTTGAGGGCGAGCTCGAAGAAGGCTACCGCGCCTGTCTGTGGTCGCGCCTGGCGAGCCGCGTGTTCGTGGTTCTTGGGCGCTTTGAGGCGCAGGATGCCGACGAGCTGTACGATAGCGTTTACGACATCGCCTGGGAGAACATCATCCGTCCCGGCGCCACCATCGCCATCACCGCCCGCGGCGTGACCGAGCAGCTGCGCAACACACGCTTCTCGGCCCTGCGCGCCAAGGACGCATTGTGCGACCGTCTGGCCGAGACCACGGGCCGTCGTGCCGATGTCGATGCCGCCGACCCCGATGTTCACCTGCTGCTTTCGCTGCGTCAGCGCCGCGCGAGCATCAGCCTGGACCTTTCGGGCGACCCGCTGTTCAAGCGCCTGCCGCCCGCAGCGACCCGCGCCGGCGAGGGCGCGCACGTGCTGCGCCCCGACTACGCCGCCCTGGTGCTGGCGCAGGTCGGCTGGACCGCACTATGCGAGCGCGAGCTCACAGCCGATGACTACGAGAACGAAGCCCTGCCCACGCTGATCGACGCCTCGTGCGCCGGCGGCGGCCTGCTGCTGGAAGCCGTGAACATTCTGACCGACCGCGCCCCGGGCGCTGCACGCGAGCGCTGGGGCTTTGAGGGCTGGCAGCCGCACGACGCCGCCCTGTGGGAGCAGCTGCTTGCCGAGGCACGCGAGCGCGAGGCGGCGGCGCGCGAGCGCCAGGCGCGCATCGTCGCCGTGGACATTGACCCCGCTGCCCGCAAGACTGCCGAGCGCATGGTCAAGTGCGCCGGCTACAAGCGTTTTGTCGACTTTTGCGCTGCCAAGCCAGCCACCGTGCTGGACCATGCAGGCGCTGTCGCCGGTGCCGCCGTGGTCGCAGACACCACCGAGACCCCGCTTTCGCTCATGCACGACGCCATGACGCTGGTCGGCGAGCTGCGCCGCGCGCCCGAGCTTGCCGCGGCGCCGGTCGCCGCGCTCACCCGCGATGGATTGCTGGCCCGCTCGCTCCACGCCGAGCCCGAGCGCTCGATCGCCGTCATGCCCAACAACGAGGAGGCGACCGTCGAAGTCTGGCCGTCGCTCGACCACGCCGCCGCAGCGTTTGAGGCTGCGACCAGCGCAGATGCCGAGGCCGAGGTTGCGGATACCAACGAAGTCAACGACAAAGCCGCCAGCACCCCCATGCCCGAACCTGCCGCCACACTCGACCTGGGCGACGGCAAGCCGCTGCCCGTGCTCATCCCCGAGTCCGAGCAGTTCGCCAACCGCTTGCGCAAGAACGCCCGTCTGCGTCGCAAGTGGGCAAAGCGCGAGGGCGTGAGCTGCTACCGCGTCTACGATGCCGACCTGCCCGATTACTCCGCCGCCATCGACCTGTACGAGGGCTGCCCACAGACGCCGGGCCGCTGGCTCGTCATCGCCGAATACGCCGCGCCCAAGACCATCGATCCCGCGCTTGCCCAGGCCCGCATGCTCGACATTCTGGCCATCGCGCCGCGCATCCTAGATGTTCCCGCCGAGCACGTGCACGCCAAAGCCCGCATGCGTTCGCGCGGCGGCTCGCAGTACGGCAAGCAGGGCGCCGGCAAGGGCGGCTCGGGCGAGCGCGCCAATATCGCACGCCGTCGTCTGCCGCTCATCGAGGAGGGCGGCCTTACCTTTGCCGTCAACTTTGACGACTACCTGGACGTCGGCATCTTCTTGGATCACCGCGTCACCCGCAACCTGGTGCGCGAGCACGCCAAGCAGGCGCGGCGCTTTCTCAACCTGTTCGCCTATACCGGCACCGCTACCTGCTATGCGGCAGACGGCGGCGTCGAGGAAACTGTGACGGTCGACCTCTCCAACACCTACCTGGACTGGGCCGAGCGCAATATGCGCCAGAACGGCTTTGTTGGTCCACAGCATCATTTTGTGCGCGACGACGTGCTTGCCTGGATTCGCGTCCAGCGCCAGACGCGCAACCGCTGGGACCTGATCTTTGTCGATCCGCCCACGTTTTCGAACTCATCAAAGATGGGCCGCCGCACCTGGGACGTCCAGCGCGACCATGTTGAGCTTTTGGCCGGCGTATCGCGCCTGCTCGCACAGGGCGGCCACGCCATCTTTAGCTGCAACCTGCGCGGCTTCCGCCCCGAGACGCGCAAGCTCGCGCGCGCGGGCATCGTGCTAGAGGACATTACGGCGCAGACCATCCCCGAGGACTTTGCGCGCAACCAGAAGGTGCACCATTGCTATATCGTGCGCCGCCTGCCCATCGAGGACGCCATGGCCGAAGTCGGCTTTAGCGCCGAGGAGATTGCAGAGCGAACCGAAGAGCTGCGCAACCCCGAGGCCCGCAAGCCCCGCGCAACGGCGCCCGCGCACGCGCAGGCCGGAGACCGAGGGTCGCGCGGCGACGGCAAGCCTGCCTGCGCCGGCAAGCCCAAAAAGAAGAAGTTCTACGCCAGCAAGCCCAAGGGCAGATAAACCAAGTTGCGGTGGAATACGGACTGTTTTGCCTGGAATTAGGCAAATTTAGACCGTATTTCACCGCAACTCATATTGGGATGGTGGTTGGCGATCTAGCCTTGGGTGACCAGGCGATAGCCGATACCCACGTGCGTCTGGATATAGCGCGGATGCGCCGGATCGGACTCGATCTTCTTACGCAACGTGCCCATAAAGACACGAAGGCTCGCCAGGTCGCTCTTAGTAGCCGTGCCCCAAATCTCGTGCAGGATAAACTGGTGCGTCAGCACCTTGTCGGCGTTGTGCGCCAGCAGGCACAAGAGCTTGTACTCGATCGGCGTCAGATGCAGCTCCTCGCCATCCATCGTGGCGATGCCGGCATCAAAATCGATATGCAGCTCACCGGTATCGAACGAGCCCTCGGAGGCAACGCCGCCCGTTTGCGCATACGAAAGGCGCCTGAGCGTCGTGCGAATGCGCGCGAGCAGCTCCTCGACCGAAAACGGCTTGGTCAGGTAGTCGTCGGCACCGGCATCGAGTGCGCGAATCTTGTCCGCATCCTCGCTGCGCGCCGAGACCACAATGATCGGCATGCCCGACCATGCGCGCACCGACTCCACCACCTTGACGCCGTCCATATCGGGCAGGCCCAGATCGAGCAGCACAATGCTCGGTGCCTGCGATGAGGCGGCGGCGATGGCGGCATGGGCGGTCTCCACGGCCATATGGCGCAAGCCGTGCGCCTCGAGCGCGGCAACGATAAGGTTGCGGACGGCGGGGTCGTCCTCAACGACCAAGATGAGCGGTCTCATGGCAGAGTTCGACACAGCGTTACTCCTTATCAAACGAAACGTCGGCGGCGGGAAGCCCAATCGTAAAGACCGAGCCGTGCGGGTCCGCCGCGGCAACCTCTATGCTACCGCCATGCGCCAACATAATGGATCGACAGAGCGAAAGTCCCAAGCCCACGCTGCGATGGCTATCAGCCAAGCCATGGTTGACAGTGTAGAACGATTCAAAGATCCGGCCCTGCTCCTCGGGCGCAATACCGGGACCGTCATCGGCGACGGAACATGCCACCTGTCCATCGTTCGCCATAATCGAGATCACGATATGCGAGCCAGGCGGCGTATAGGCAATAGCATTGTTCACCAGGTTCACCACCAGCTGCACCATCAGGCGCGCATCGACATTGACGAGCGCCGGCTCGTCGCACGGCACCACCTTAAGATCGTGCTCGCGTACGGCCGGATTCACGTGGCGCAGCGCCTCCTCGACGATATCGTCCATGAGCTCGAGCGTGGTCGACAGATGCATGCCGCCGCCCTCGAGCTTTGTGATGGCGAGCAAATTCTCGACGGTGGCGTTGAGCCATTGCGCATCCGAACGAATGGAAAGGAGCATGCTGCGGCGCGTCTGGCTATCGAGCACGGCCGTGCCGGTCGAACCCTGGTCGAGTAGCACGTCGGCATTGCCCGAAATGCTGGTAAGCGGTGTGCGCAGATCGTGCGAGATGGAGCGCAGCAGATTGGCGCGCAGCTGTTCGTTTTTGGCGAGCACCGCCGCCTCCTCGCGGGCCTCCATGGCGCGGGCGCGATCGAGTGCCAGCTCGCCTTCGCTCACGATGGCGTCGGCAAGTGTCCGTTCCTCGTGCGTCAGCACGTCGGGCTCGGCAACGATAGCCAGCACGCCCACCACCGAGGCGGGGTCGCCCGAGCGCACGAAGCTGTCGCCTGCGCAAACCGTCAGGTAGACGCCATAAAACGCCGAGCCGCCATAGGTGGCATCGAGCGGCGTTCCCACATAGGCGGACGCCGAGAGCCGCGGCGGCATCTGGGGCGTCATTTGGTGCACCGGCGAGGCGTCACCCACGGCCGTGTACGTCGCACGCGGCAGCAAGTCATCATCGTCGGCGTCGGCGCTGTACCACACGACCGGACAGCCCGAAAGACGCGCCAGCTGCGTTGCCATGGCATGCACAATCTGCTGCTGATCGGAACACCGCTGCAGCATGCGGTTGGTCTCGAGCACCATATGCGTGCGACGGTCGCTGGCGGCAGCCTGTGCCAAGGCGCGGCGCAGGGCCAACGCAATCGAGCTCGACACAAGCGAGACCACAAACATGATGAAGAACATGCCGGGATAGACGCGGTCGATAAACGATAGCGAGCAGCGCGGGTCGACAAACAAGAAGTTGTAGAGCGCTACGGCGGCAGCCGAGCTCAGCAAGCAATACAGGCGGCTCCAGGTAAAGAATGCGCACAGCTGCACGGCGAACACATAGACGATCATGATGCTCGGCGCGAGACCAGGATGGTCGAGCAGCGCGCCCACAATCGTCGCCGCGACCAGCAGCCCCGCCGATACGCAGGCGTCATACAGAGGGCTGCGACGTGTCAGCGTTGTGCGCCGCCACCAAAAGCTATCGGCAATATCGCCGTCCGCACGGACATCCATCGGCACCCCGCCCCTCTCTTAAAAACAAAAACCACCACAGAGGGGACAGCACCTTTGTGGCGGTTTCCCTTGTGGTGGTTCCAAGTGTATAGCCTTTGCAGCCTGCGGTCGTTAGACAAACAGCACGTGCGCGAGCAGGGCGCACACTCCTGTCCATCGAAGACCAACTCCATGCAACCTGTCGGCGACTACGGGCGCTCGTTGGGGGCCAAGCGCTGCATCTTGTTCACAGCCTTGAACTTGGTGAACAGCGGCACATACTCAAAGCTCACGTTGGAGTTCTCCAGGCCATACCAGCGCGCCGGCGTACCGGCAAAGCGGCGGATGATGTACTTGAGCGTGATGGCCGTGCGCTCGCTCGGCTCCACGTCACTCTCGGGCGCCAGGAGCTTGCGGATCATGACGAACTTAAACGTGCCGATGTTGCCCGGATCCTTGTAGACCGAGTAGTCATGCATCTGCGGCGGCAGCTCGCCAGTGGCGGCCAGATCCTGAACAACCTGGCGCAGGTAGGCGTTCACGCGCTGGTTAACCTTGTAGCCCAGGTACAGATGCACGCGGAAAACATAGTCGGTGCCAAACGTCTCGACCGAATAGGCAAAGGTATGCGGTTCGTCCATGGTCTCGACGTTCACGAACCACCAGGCGCGGGCGCGCTTGGGATGCTTGTCCAGAATCGAGTAGACGATATCGCGGTCGATGTAGTCGGTATTGGTGTCCTTGGTCAGGTACACGATGTTGTCGCTCATAAGCTCATAGCGATCGTCGTCGCGCAGGCGCTTGAGCTGCGGCAGATAGCTGCGCAGCGGCAGCAGCGTAAACTGACGCCGCTCGACCGCCGTGCCGTTGTACCAGCACAGCATAACGCCCATGATGAGCATGGCCATAAGAATAGTGAAATAGCCACCGTGGAAAAATTTGGTGAGCGAACTCACAAAGAAGAAGCCCTCGAGCATAAGGAAGAACACAACGAAGATATACGGGACGACCTTAAGGCCGCGATCAACATGCAAGTAGAAGAAGAGCAGCAGCGTCGTGCACATCATGGTCAGGGTGATCGCCAGGCCGTAGGCGGCCTCCATGTGCGCCGAGCTCTGGAACAGCAGCACCACGATGACGCAGCCCACAAGCATGACGTTGTTGACCATGGGAATATAGAGCTGGCCCTTGGTCTCGGCAGGATAGAAGACCTGCATGTGCGGCATGAGGTCCAGGCGGCTGGCCTCGGACACCAACGAGAAAGCGCCGGTGATGAGCGCCTGCGAGGCAATGATGGCCGCGACGGTGGAAAGGCCGACGGCAAAGGGACGCAGGCCCGGGGTAAGCATCTGGTAGAAGGGGTTGAGGTCGGCGATACCCATGAGCTCCGGGTTGCCGGCGTTGTTGATAAGCCACGCGCCCTGGCCCATGTAGGACAGCAGCAAGCAGCACTTAACGAACGGCCAGGTTGCGTAGATGTTGCCACGGCCCACGTGGCCCATGTCGGAGTAGAGCGCCTCGGCACCGGTGGTGGCGAGGAAGCAGCTGCCCAGAATCATGATGCCCGCATGGTTGTTGGGGCTCAACAAAAAGGCGATGCCGCGCACCGGGTTGAGGCACAGCAGCACGGCGGGGTGCTGGAAGACAAAGAACAGACCCGTGCCGCCCAGGAACAGGAACCACAGCGTCATGATGGGGCCAAAGGCGTGGCCGATCTTGGCCGTGCCGATGCGCTGCACCAAGAAGAGCGCAATGATGATGGCAAGCGTGATGGCCACGACGCGGGCCTGATCGTCGCCCAGCACGGCATGGACTGCCGGAATGGTGCGCAGGCCTTCGATAGCCGTAGTCACGGTAACGGCAGGCGTGAGGATGCCATCGGCGAGCAGTGCCGCGCCGCCCAGCATGGCGGGGATGATGAGCCATTTGCCGCAGCGCTTAACCAAGCTGTACAGAGCAAAGATGCCACCCTCGCCATGGTTGTCGGCGCGCAGCGAGATGAGCACGTACTTGACGGTCGTCAGCAGCGTGACCGTCCACACGACGAGCGAGAGCGCGCCGAGCACGAACTCCTCCGTGACGCTTCCGATGCCGCCGTTGCCGGCAACGAGCGCCTTGGTTACATACATGGGGCTGGTGCCGATATCGCCATACACCACGCCCAGCGTGACGAGCATCGCCGAGATGCTCACAGGAATCGCAGCGTGCGAGGCTGCCTCCTTGGCCTTTTGTTCCATAAGCCGGTTTCCTCCCAACTTTAACGTTCGAGGGGATTATAGATAATCGTCCCATGTTTTAATGCACTGTTTTCCCAGCTAGATAAACATTTATACGGCCTTTAGGCCACCGCGGCGATATGGAATGTGACAAAGGGACTGTCCCTTTGTCACATTCGTCATTTTCCGAGCCAGTTTTTGAACCACCACTCCATGGATCGGCTCATCTCGGCCATAAAGGGGCTCGTGTGCTTGCGGGTGTATATATCCACGACGCGCTCCCCCACCTCGCGGGCATGCGGACGGAACATCGCGTCCATCTCGGCCACCTGCGCATCCATGGTCGCGGCATCGGCGCGGCGATAGCGCTCCTCGTGCACCAGGTTCACCACGGGATGCGCAATCGCCGGGCGCTCCTTGCGGGGCGTGCCGATGATGAGCATCGACAGCGGCATGGTATAGGGCGGCAAGTCCAGCAGCGCAGCAACTTCCTCGGCGTTCTCGACGACATCGCCGATATAGCAGCTCCCCAGCCCCAGGGCCTCGGCGGCGACCACGGCGTTTTGGGCAGCGATCACGGCATCCTGCGCCGCGATGGCAAAGTCGCCTAAACCCGGCGCGCGGCGGGGCGCCTTGCCCGTGCGCTCGACAAACTCGGGCTCAAAGCAACCCACGTGCTCAAACAGATCGATCCACTTGGCATAGTCGACCACAAATATAAGTGCCCAGGGCGCCTTGGCGATCATGGGCTGGTGGTCGCACAGGTCGGCCAGGCGATCGAGCGTTGTCTGCTCGCGGATACTCACGATGGAATACATCATCATGGCGCCTGCCGACGGCGCGCGGCTCGCCGCATGCAGAATCGCCGCCCGCTGCTCGTCGGTCACCGCTACGGGACGGTCGTTGTCATCGCGCGCAAAGGCGCGCGTGGACGAACGGTGCTCCAAAACGTCCAGCACCGCGTTGCCCGTGGTCTCGACCGGATAGCCGCCCGCGCCCATGCCAGCGCCCACGTCGCCCGCACTCGTCATACAAACCTGCTCGTTCATCGCCTTAACCTCGCCATTTCTTTAAGAAGCCTTTACGTTTCCGTGTAATTCCCGTCCATTATCGCGCAGGTCGCCACTACATTGTGCCACACCGCCACACATGCGCGCTAATATGGCTGGTTGTTGTGCGCAGCCACCAATCGCAGCGCATATCTTGGTAACAATCGGGTAAACCCCCGCTTTCGTAGTTTTAAGTTTGTGAGGAGTCTCAGCATGTTCGCAGCCGCCATCTCGCTCGTCGGTCTTGCGGCGACCGTCTTCCTTGTCTTGCGCGAGGCCAAGGCCATTCGCGCGCAGTCGGGCACCGTTGCCAAGGGCGCTCTTGGATGGAGCGTCGCCTTCGGCCTGTTCCAGCTCTTTTTGACCATTTGGGGCGCCATGGGCCTCGTCGCCCAAAACGAGCCGCTCGCCTTTGTGATGCTCATCCTGACCAACGCCATCCTCACCGGCTGCGCCTGGGCCAGCATCGCACGCGACCGCATCGCCCCGCGCGTCTTTGCGTTCGCCGCGCCCGACGCCCCCGCCCCCACCGGCAAGCTCGCCCGTCTGCGCGGCGCCTTTGTGGGCAAACCGCTCGTCGCCGCCGTGCTGTGCCTGCTGCTCGCCGGCGTCTTTGCGCTGCTGGGCATGGAGGTCTCGTCCAACCACGACTTTACCTGGGTCTACCCCCTGTGCATACTGCTCGAGTGGGCCATCATCACCACGCTCATGGTCGGCCTGTTCTTCCTGTTCCAGCGCCGCGGCGCAGCTCCCGCCGTCCTGACCTTCGCCCTCTTTATCCTGGGCATTGCCGAGTTCTTCGTCATCACGTTTAAATCCATGCCCATCCAGCCGGGCGACCTTTCGGCCATCTCCACCGCCGCCGCGGTCGCCGGCAACGGCTACACCTACTCGATCTCGCTGTTCTGCGTGCTGTCCATGGGCTTTACCGCCATCGCCATGCTGCTATGCGAGTACGCCGGCCTGGTAGCACCGCACCGTCAGAAGGGCGCCGCCAACGCCAAGCGCATGCTGCTCACCAACCTGCTCGTGGCGGTGCTGTGCCTGGGCGGCGTGACCGCGCATGTCACGCTTATCGACTACTACAACACCCTCGGCATCACCGTCTACACCTGGCGCCCGCTCGAGAGCTACTGGCGCGAGGGCTATCTGCCTGCCTTTATTAGTGCGGCACAGTCCATCAAGCCGCCCAAACCCGCCAACTACTCCGCCGACGACGCCAAGGCAACGCTCAAAAAGTATGCCAAGGCCTATGACAAGTCCGATGCCGCCACAAGCGACGCCCGTACCGCCGCCCAAGAGCAGTTCGATAGCGAGAAGCCCACGGTCATCGCCATTATGAACGAGACCTTCTCGGATCTTTCGATCTATCAGGAGATGCACGCCGGCTACGAGGGCCCGCAGTACTTTAAGAACCTGTCCGACTGCCTCAGCCGCGGCAAGCTCTACGTGAGTGCCTACGGCGGCGGCACCGCCAATACCGAGTTTGAGTTTATGACCGGCAACTCCATGGCCAACCTGGGCTCGGGCGTGTACCCCTACACCATCTACAACATGGAAACGACCGGAAACCTGGCAGAGCAGTTCAAGTCGCTCGGATATTCCACAACGGCCATGCACCCCAACCACGCAACCAACTGGAACCGTGAGAACGTCTACAAGGACTTTGGCTTTGACCAGTTCCTGTCTATCAACGACTTCCAGGGAGCCGACACCTTGCGCGGCATGGTGACCGACCAGGCAACCTACGACAAAATCCTTGAGCTGCTCAACCAGAACGCCGACCCGCAGTTCATCTTTGACGTGACTATGCAGAACCACTCGGGCTACGATACGGGCCTGCTGCCGGCAGATAAGCAGATGCACCTGAACATCGACACGACCGATCTGGACGCCAAGACCATCGAGGACGGCACACTCTCCGATGTCGACGAGTACGTCTCGTGCATCGAGCAGTCCGACCAGGCGCTGCGCTACTTCCTCAATGCCCTGCGCAATCTCGACCGCAAGGTGGTCGTGGTGTTCTGGGGCGACCATCAGCCGTTCTTCCCGTCCAAGTTCAACGATAAGTGGTTTACCGGCGAGGACGACGCTACGCATCAGGAGCGCCTGTGGCAGACCGACTACATCATCTGGGCCAACTACGACGTTGCCGGTTGCGACCAGACGAGCGAGGTCGACGACCTGTCCATCAACTACCTGTCCACCCAGCTGATGCAGCTGATCGGCGCACCACTGACCGACTACCAGAAAGCGCACATGACGCTGCGCAAGTCGCTGCCCGCCATCAACTCGGTGGGCTACGAGGACGCTAGCCTGCGCTGGGCGCTCTCCTCCAACGTCACCGGCGAAGACGCCGTCGCCGCGGCGGCCACCAAGGCGCGCGAGGATTACGCCAAGATGCAGTACTACGAGATGTTCCGCGACGGTAAGAACGTGTACACCGAGCACCTCCAGACCGAGGCCAACGAGACCGACCCCAACCTGGCGCCGGGTACGACCAAGATCAAGTAGCGGCGCGTCTTACCTGGTTCGTCTGCCCGGCGGCGCGGAACGTAAGGTTCCCTGCTCGGACAGTCCTGCTCGCACGGAGAGCACATTGAGTGCTCTCCGGCTCGTGCGGAACTCGCGATGAACCTTACGTTCTGCGTCGCCGGGCAGACGCCTCGGTGTTGAAGCGCGGCTTGTCATGGGGGCATCTGTAACATATATAAGATGAAGGCCACGTCATGTGGCCTTTTTTGCATCCGGAAACCGTGTCCCGGAATCTGCCTTCGGAATGGGACGCAGTTTCCGCTTGAGGGCCTGTTGGGAAAGCGCATCCCACTTCAAGAGTAAATTCCGGGTCGCACATTCCGCTAAGGCTCTCAACCGGAAAGTGCATCCCACTCCAAGCCTTAATTCCGGGACACAGTTTCCGGACAAGGCGTAAAGCGGAAAGTGTATCCCAGTCTGAGCGCCGATTCCGGGACGCACTTTCCGAAACCCTGCCCATCTGGAAAGCCCGTCCCACGCTCAATACATCCAGCGGATGCAGGAGAGCGTGTCTTCCAGGACGGCCTCGTCATCGGGGTGATGGAAAATGTCGCCCCACACGCTTGCCACGGTTGCTCCCGCGAGTGTCAAGAAAAAGCCTCGAGGATTTCGAGGCTTTCGCTTCTGTATTATTTCGCACGCGCGGCAGCGATAGACCTACTCGCCCAGCACGGCCTTCTTGGCGGCTGCCGCCATGTTGTCCAGATCTTCCTTGGTCGGATGGTCCTTCGCGGCAACCCAGTTGTCGAGCAGCAACTTAGCGCGGGCGTTGTCGGGATCTTGCTCGAGCATGGCCTCGTAGCGCTGCTTGACCGCAGGGCCCATCTTGCCCTGGCACATCGCCCAACCTACAAGCTCGGCATCATTGGCCAAATTGGAGGTCACGCGATCGATAATCTGCTGATAATAGCTCTGGTCGGCGCCAAAACCGCAGGTGCCAAACAAAAAGACGCGCTTGCCGTGCAAGGTGGAGAGCAACGCCGCGACCGAAGGCGTGCACGCGCCCTTGTCACACCAAAAACCGACGAGCACCGTGTCGGCCGCACAGGCGCCCTGCGCCTCGAGCGCAACCTGATCTGCATCCGCATCGTCGCTCAACGCCGCGGCATGGACAAACTCAACACCCGCAGCCTGCAGAGCGCGCTTGATCGCGCCCGAAACCATCCTGGTATTGCCGCTCTTACTGTTAACCACCAAAGAGCACGTCATAGTCACGTTGCCTCGTTTCCCCCAAAACTAAAGCCACTAATGCAATTTATTAGATGAATATCTTAGTACCAACGTGACAGATGTAAACCACCGGCCGCTAATCGGTGGCCCCTACTGGGCAAACTGGCTGCGGTAAAGATCGGCATAGAAGCCGTCTGCCGCCAGCAGCTCGTCGTGTGTGCCGCGCTCGATAATCTCGCCGTCGCGCATCACCAAAATGCAGTCGGCGTTGCGAATGGTGCTCAGGCGGTGCGCCACCACAAAGCTTGTGCGACCGGCCATGAGCTCGTCGAATGCCGCCTGCACCTGCAGCTCGGTGCGGGTATCGATGCTCGAGGTCGCCTCGTCCAGCAACAAGATCGCCGGGTCGGTGAGCATGACGCGCGCGATGCACAGCAGCTGTTTTTGACCCTGGCTAAACGTGCCGCCGTCCTCGCCAATCACCGTGTCGTAGCCCTGCGGCAGCTGCACGATAAACTTGTGCGCATGCGCGCGCTTGGCAGCTTCGATAACCTGCTCGCGCGTGGCATCGGGACAGCCGTAGGCTATGTTATCAGCCACCGTGCCCTCGAACAGCCACGTATCCTGCAACACCATGCCAAAGGCACGGCGCAGGCTTGCGCGCGTGTAGTCACGCGAGGAACGGCCATCGACCGCAATGCGGCCGGCATCGATATCATAAAAACGCAGCAGCAAATTGATGAGCGTTGTCTTGCCACAGCCCGTAGGGCCGACCAGGGCAAAGCGCATGCCGGGCTTGGCCTCGATGCAGATATCCTGCAGCAGCTTGCGGTCGGACACGTAGCTAAAGTCCACATGCTCAAAGGCGACCTCGCCCTGCGGTGCGGCAAGCTCTATAGCGTCCGACGCGTCGGGCTCCTGCTCGCGCGCATCGAGCAGCGCAAACACGCGGCGCGCCGAGGCATACGCCGCCTGGATCTGCGTAATAACGTTGGTGACCTCGTTGAACGGCTTGGTGTACTGGTTAGCATAGGACAGAAAGATCTGCACGTCGCCCACCGTAAGCGCCGCGGGCACGCCCGTGATCACGCCCACGCAGCCGATCACAGCGACCACGGCATAGATGATGTTATTGATAAAGCGCGTGCCGGGGTTGGAGAGCGAACCCATAAACTGCGCGCGCTCGCCCGCGGTGTAGAGCTCGGCATTGAGGGCATCGAAGCTCGCTTGC
Source organism: Collinsella sp. Sow4_E3 (assembly GCF_052116285.1). Classification (NCBI taxonomy): domain Bacteria; kingdom Bacillati; phylum Actinomycetota; class Coriobacteriia; order Coriobacteriales; family Coriobacteriaceae; genus Collinsella; species Collinsella sp. Sow4_E3. The sequence goes on along the minus strand of NZ_JBQKLJ010000006.1, from coordinate 50,867 downwards.
GCGTTGGAGCCATAGGCAAAGGCGTCGACAAGCTTCTGCTCGCCCACGTACTCCTCGATATGACCACCGAGCTGGCCTTGGATGCGCTGCTGTGCCGTAAAGCTTTTGTTGGAGAGCTTGGCAATAGCCCCGGCTGCAAAAATGGAAAGCGGCGTGACGAGCACCACCACGAGCGTCATGGTCAGGTTGATGGAAAGCATAAACGCGAGCGTGCCCACAATGGTGATAACGCCGGTGAAAAGCTGGGTAAAGCCCTGCAGCAGGCCATCGCCCACCTGATCGACATCGTTGACCACGCGGCCCATGAGGTCGCCGTGGGCATGGCTGTCGATAAAGCTGAGCGGCATGCGGCTGAGCTTGTCGCTCGCCTCCACGCGCATGTCGCGCACCGTCTCGTAGGACAGGCGGTTGACGCAGTAGCCCTGCAGCCACTGGAAAGCCGCAGCACCTACGACGACAATCGCGAGCTTGGTGACAAGCGGCAGCAGCGCGTCGAAGTCCACCTGCCCGGCGGCGATGATCAGGTCGATGCCCTCGCCGACGAGGATGGGCGTGTAGAGCTGCAAGATCACCGAAGCGGCGGCACTCACAAACGACGCTACAAACGAAATGCGGTGCGGACGAACATAGCCCAGCAGGCGGCGGGTCACCGCACCCACGGGATAGCGCTCGGGATCGCCGGGCTGACGCGGGCCGTCACCCAAGTCACTGAGGTTATCGTTGCCGGACACGTTGGCCGTCATCGTGGCGACCGAACCGGAGGAAGTGTAGGGATTCATTTAGCAGCCCTCCTTTGCGCAGACGGATGCGGGGGCGGTCGGAGCGCCTGGGGCGGACGCGGGGCTTGGAGCGGGCGTGGGCGCCGTACTCCCCTGCTGACCCTCGAGCTCCTCGCGGCGAAGCTGCGACTGGCAAATCTCGCGGTAGAGCTGGCAGCTTGCATACAGCTCATCGTGCGTGCCCAAGCCCGCGACCGAGCCGTGGTCGAGTACGCAGATCACGTCGGCGTCGCGCACGGTCGAGACGCGCTGGCTCACGATGATGGTCGTCAGCGGCAGCCCGCCCTCGGCGGTACCGCACACGCTTCGTTCGCGAATGGCACGGCGAAGCGCCGCGTCGGTCTTAAAGTCGAGCGCCGAGGCGGAGTCATCCATGATCAGGATCTGCGAAGAGCCCACCAGGGCACGTGCGATGGTCAGGCGCTGGCGCTGGCCACCGCTAAAGTTCTTGCCGCCCGCCTCGACCGGGGCATCTAAGCCCTGCGGCTTGTTGCGTACGAACTCGCTGGCCTGCGCCATATCGAGCGCCGCCCACAGCTCCTCGTCGATTGCCGCCTCGTCGCGCCAGGTCAGGTTGCTGCGGATGGTGCCACTCACCAGCGACGCGCGCTGCGGGACGGTCGCGACCACGTGGCGCAGCTGGTCGAGCGGCCAGGTGCGCGCGTCGGCGCCCATCACGCTCACGCTGCCGGCGCTCGCATCGTACAGGCGCGGGATAAGCGAGACGAGTGTGGACTTGCCGCTGCCCGTGCCGCCGATAATGCCGAGCGTTTTGCCCGCCGGCAGCTCCAGGGTCACATCGTTGACGGCGTTGGCAGCGCCCGCGCCAAACGAAAAGCTCGCATGGCTCAAGCTCAGCGCGGGGACTGGAGCCGAGCCACCCGCCAGTTCGCTCGGCTTGGGCAGCGCGACCGGCTGATTGCCCTCGTCGGTAATGCTCGGCTCACAATTGAGCACCTCGTTGATGCGCGACGCGCTGGCGCTCGCCTTGGTAAAGACCACGACCAGGTTGGCGACGTACACGATGGAGGTGAGCGTCTGCGTCATGTAGTTCACAAACGCCATGACCTGGCCCTGCGTAAGCTCGCCCACGTTGACCTGGATGCCGCCCACCCACAGGATGGCGCACACGCCTAGGTTCATCACCAAAAACGTGACGGGGTTAAGAATCGACGAGAGCTTGCCTACCGCGATGGCAGTATGGGCCTGGTCGTCGGCGGCTTGGGCAAAGCGCTCACGCTCGTGATCTTCGCGTACAAAGGCGCGAACCACGCGGGCACCCGAAAGGCCCTCGCGGCAGATAAGTGCAACGCGGTCGAGCTTTGCCTGCAGCTGCTTGTAGTACGGAATGCAGCGCGCCATGACAAACCAAAACACCAAGCCGATGGCGGGCGTGCAAATCAAAAAGATCACGCCGAGCTTAAGGTCGATGGCGAGGGCCGCGCACATAGAGCCCACCGCCAAGAAGGGCCAGCGAATGAGCATGCGCACGCCCAGCGCCACGGCAAGCTGCACCTGGTTGACATCGTTGGTGATGCGCGTAATGAGCGACGGCGTGCCAAAGCGGTCGAGCTCGGCATAGCTCAGCTTATTGATGTGCTGGTAGAGTGCGCCGCGGATGTCGGTGCCCATGCCCTGCGAGGTGAGCGCCGCCATCTTTTGGCAGACGAGCGTAAACGAGATGCCGATCACAGCCATGGCGGCGAGCACCATACCGTAGTGGACGACGGCGTTGACATCGCGTGCGCCAATACCCTTATCGATCATCTGGGCAATCACGAGCGGCGTAAACAGGTCAAAAATCACTTCGATCAACTTACACGCAGGGCCAATCACCATATACCGGCGAAACTTACCACCAAAACGCCTGAGCAGCTCAATCATAAAAAGGCGCTCCCTATCATCATCTCTCTTCAATCTGATTCATGATAGTACGGCGAGCCCTGGAGATGCGTAAGCAACTCGTTACAGATGTAAGGGCGACGGTCACTAGCGCCCAAGGCATGTAGCAGCCGATGCTTTGGCAACGCCAGCGAGCGCCGCAAGACACGGGATTCAATTCTTCAGATAAATGCGCCCTCTACGGGTGATTTTTGGACGAAGTGGTCCCGGTGCCGGCGGGCTGTTTGGTAGTCGAGCGATCCCGCAGGCAAAGCCGAGGACCAGCGAGACACCAAACAGCCCGCCGGCACCGGGACCGCATCGCGGCACCAAAAAGCGCCCGTGCGCTCGATGGATTCGGATGCCCGACAGAGGCTCCTTATGGCTGCTTCCTTCCGGACCTGACCAGATTCGGAACATGTCGTCATCCGAACCCATCGAGCGCGCTTGGCGCTCGGTATATCTTACCCGCTCCTGCCCGATGGGGCAAGGTAGCTAATTTGGGACGGGGCCAAAAAGACTACTTTTGAGTTGCGGTGGAATAGTTCCTGTTTTACGGCCAAGGCCAAAAACAGGAACTATTCCACCGCAACTTATTGAGACTTGCCTGGATAAACTTAAATACGGCCGAGGTCGTAGGCTCGAGCGGCTGCCTCGCCGGCACAGATGAGGTTGGTTGTGGCTTCCTGGGGGTCGAGCGCTTGGTCAAGGGGCATGGGTCTGCGGCAGACCGGCAGAACCAAGTCGATACCCTGTCCATACACCGCATCCAAGCTGTCGGCACGACCGCCTACGGCGGCGACCACCGGCTTGCTATATCGCTTCGCACGACGGGCCACGCCCACCGGCGCCTTACCGGCGGCGGATTGCTCGTCCATATTGCCCTCGCCCGTTATGACCAGATCGGCATTGCGCACGCACTCGTCAAACCCAATCAAATCGAGCACCGTCTCCACGCCCGAGCGCAGCTCCGCACCGAGCGCCAGCAGCGCGGCACCCAAGCCACCCGCCGCGCCCGCGCCGGGCACGCCGAGCACCGAGCCAAATGCCCGTGCGCCCTCGGGTGTGCGCAACAACCCCTGAGCCCGCGCCCTAGCAATCGCCGCATCGAGCAGGCGGCCATAGCCGACCATCCATCCGTCGTACCCGCGCAGCGCCTCGACGTCACCCGTCGGCAGGCCTTTCTGCCCGCCAAACACCGTCAGGGCTCCTCGGCGCCCCACGAGCGGATTCTCAACATCGGAAAGCACCACGATACGCACGCCATTCAGCGCCCGAAGCGCTGGCGCCAAATCGATACTCACCACGTGTTCGAGACCCGCAAGACCGGGGGCGATATTGCAGCCACGCTCATCGACAAGATGCGCGCCCAGCGCCTGCAGCATACCGGCGCCGCCATCGTTGGTAGCGCTGCCGCCCAAGCCAATATAGATAGTCTTTGCCCCAGCACGGACCGCGCGAAGCATGAGCTCGCCCACGCCATAGGTCGAAGCCGCGATCGCCGCCGATTCCGTGCAGGGCGAATACCCAATGCCCGCCGCCTCAGCCATCTCAACTACAGCCGACTCGTGCTCGCCGTCCACCAGCATCCGGGCAGACACGCGATCGCCCAAGGGCCCTGCAACCTCGCAGGTCACAAGCTCGCCGCCGCGCGCGGCGACGGCATCGAGCGTTCCCTCGCCACCATCTGCCAGCGGCAAAGCGCTCAGCTCGGCATCGGGCCACACCTGGCACACGCCTTCGGCAACGGCCGCCTCCGCCTGTGCACTCGAAACGCTGCCCTTAAAGGAGTCGATCGCCAGCAGCACACGGCGGGGCCGGCGCTGCACAGGACCAAAGTTGAGCGTCTCGTCGGCGAGATTCCCAACACCCGCAAGTGCCTTGGCATGAGCGACATGCGCCTCAAGATCGGCCCCACAACCGCAGACAGCACCATCGGTGTCACGCAGCCCACTAAAATAGCTGCTCAGTACCCTGCGACACTCGTCTGCCAGCACGCCGGCGGTCACATTAAACCGATGGTTCAGGCGCGAATCGGCATTGAGGTCATACAGCGAGCCCACCGCGCCCGCCTTGGCATCGGCCGCGCCATACACGCAACGCCCCACGCGCGCGTTAACCATAAGCCCCGCACACATGCAGCAGGGTTCGAGCGTCACGTAGACTGTACAATCGGAAAGGCGCCAACGCCCAAGCGTCTGAGCGGCGGCGCACAGGGCCAAAAACTCGGCATGTGCCGAAGGGTCCTGGTCGAGCTCACGGCGATTATGCGCCCTCGCGACAATCTCGCCCGCACGCACCACCACAGCACCAATCGGCACCTCGCCCACTGTCGCAGCGGCGCGCGCCTCCGCCAGCGCCTCGCGCATGAACTTCTCGTCGATTTCGGTGATCGTCATCGTTCGCCTTCCCTGTTGCAAATTCAAAACGATGCTATCATTACGACTCACGGAGAGATGGCAGAGCGGTTGAATGCGGCGGTCTTGAAAACCGTTGAGCGCGAGAGCGTTCCGGGGGTTCGAATCCCCCTCTCTCCGCCACCTTAGTGATTCACCGGCGTCATGGTGCGCTCAAACAGCGCATCGACCACGTCGGCCATCTCGGGTCGACGCTCAAGATCGTGGCCCGATTCCCACCAATTTGTGAACACTCGAATAATGCCACCGGCGATAAATTCCGATGTCGTCTCGAGCGAAACGGGCGCCAGGGCGTCTTCGGCAAGCGATCTCATCACGCGCTCACGGATGGAATGCGCGATGCGGTCGCAAATCATGCCGGTCAGCATGCCCGACATGCTGCTCGCCAAAAGGTTATCCATGAGCTGCTCATGCGCCAGAACCATATTCATGGCATCGTCAAAGACCTCATGGCGAAGCGCCTGTACATCCACAAGCGGCTCCGCGTCCGCTGCGTCGGTCTGGTTTTGCGGCAAGCCCGTCATAAGCTCATCGATATAGAAGGCAAAATAATCGTTTTTATCGCGAAAATGCTTATAGAACGTCGTGCGGCGAATCAGGGCCCGGTCGCAAAGCATGGCAACCGTCAAATCCTCAAACCGATGCTCTTCCAAAAGCTCGGTAAAGGCGTCGAACAGGGCACGATAGGTTTTCTTGATGCGAAGGTCCATCCGTATCGCCATCCTCAAGGCGTAGACAGCATTCCGTAATTTGTCGCATATCTTACACCTGTACCAACCGTTCGATATTGGCGCCCCCTCCCTGGTTGAAACAAAACGCTTACCGGAAAGTTCGGCACCGCCAAAGGTTGCGGGTATACTAGATACGTTATACCAACAACGGCCGGCGCAAAACGCCGCTGCCATTCGAAACGGAGACATCATGCTTCCCGTCATCATCGGTATCGTTGTTGTCGTTGTGATCGTCTGCGCCATCGCTGGCATCTACAACAACATGGTTACCAAGCGCAATCGCATCGATAACGCCTGGCAGAACATCGACACGCAGCTGCAGCGCCGCAACGATCTGATCCCCAACCTGGTCGAGACCGTCAAGGGCTACGCCAAGCACGAGCAGGACACGCTCGCCGCCGTGATCAACGCGCGCAACACCGCCGTAAGCGCCACCACCCCCGAGGCCAAAATGGAAGCCGACAACGTGCTGACCGGTGCACTGCGCCAGCTCTTTGCCGTGGCCGAGGCCTACCCCGACCTTAAGGCGAACACCAACTTTATGCAGCTCCAGGCTACGCTCGAGGACACCGAGAACAAGGTGAGCTACGCGCGCCAGAGCTACAACGACTGCGTGCTCAGCTACAACAACGCCATCCAGACGTTCCCGGCCGTTATCTTTGCCGGCATCTTCCAGTTTAAGGAGCGCCAGGGCTTCGAGGCCGCCGAAGCTGCCCGCCAGGCACCGACCGTCAAGTTCTAACAGATCCGCAGCGTATCCTTAATCGGGTATATGCATAAACCGCATAAACCGTCCCGTCGAATGCATACTTCGGCGGGACGGTTGCTTTTTGCCCACAGGTACCCCAGAGGGCGGCGTGCAAATTTTGGAGTTTTCAGCATCCTGGAGCCCAAAGGAACAGGAACGGGCCCACAAAACCGCGTTGAAAACCCTGATTCTGAGCCCTCAGCACCTCAGGGATCACTCATTTTCTACAGGATGCGGCTCACGGCGCCTGACTTTCGCCCAAAATCCCGTATGCATGCGCACCCGGCTGCTGAAAACTCCCAAAAATGTACGCCCCGTCCCACCCCAGGCGAGCGGCAACCGGAAAACCGCGCACGCGCCTCTTCCTGGTGCGCGGTTTTCCTACAGAACTGCACGGGGTCACTAGGGCCAAGCTCCTTATGGAGCCCACACCCAGGCGCACTCCGCAGGACGAAAGAACCCCCGCCGCACGTAGTGCGCAGCGGGGGTTCTTTCATGTCCGAGGACACGCCGGAAAGGAAGGTCGCCCTCGGGCCGAACATACAAGACAGCTTACGCGACGGTGTAAACCCAGTTGTGCTTATCCTCGACAGCACCAGACTGAATACCAGTCAGGGTCTCGCGAAGTTTCTTCATAACAGGGCCGATCTCGGTGCAGCCAGCCGGGAAGGTCACGGTCTCGTCGGCACCATAAACCTTGTTGTCAATCTCGCCGACCGGGGAGATAACAGCAGCGGTGCCGCACAGACCGCACTCGACAAAGGTGCCGGCCTTGACCTCGGCCCACTCGACGGGACGCTGATCAACGGTCATGCCCAGGTCCTGAGCGACCTGAACGAGCGAGCGACGGGTGATGGAGGGCAGGATCGAGTCGGTGTGCGACTGCGGAACGACGAGGGTGCCGTCCTCTTTCACGAACAGGACGTTGGCGCCACCGGTCTCCTCGACATAGGTGCGAGACTCGGAGTCAAGATACAGGTTCTCGGCATAGCCCTCGCGATGGGCCTCCATCGTGGGCTTAAGGGACATGGCGTAGTTCAGGCCGGCCTTGATGTTGCCGGTGCCATGCGGGGCTGCACGGTCATACTCGGAAACGCGCAGCTTAACGGGCTTAAGGCCGCCCTTAAAGTACGGACCGACCGGAGTCACGAGAATGCGGAACGTGTACTCAGGAGCAGGAGCCACGCCAATCACGTCACCAGAGCCAATCATAAACGGACGCACGTACAGGGTCGCACCGGAGCCGAAAGGCGGAACCCAGGCGGCGTTGGCAGAAACGACCTGCTTGACGGCCTCAACGAACTTGTCCTTGGGGAACGGGGGCATCTCGAGGCGCTGGGCAGAGTTATACATGCGCTCAGCGTTCATGTCGGGACGGAAGCAGACGATGCTGCCATCCTCGGCGGTGTAGGCCTTCAGGCCCTCAAAGACCTCCTGGCAGTAATGGAAGATGCCGCCGCACTCGGAGATATGCATGGTGTGGTCGGTGGTCAGGCCGCCCTCGTCCCACTCGCCATCCTTCCAATGAGCCTCGTAGCTGTAATCGGTCTTCATGTAGCCAAAGCCGAGGCTACCCCAATCGATATCCTTCTTCTCGACAGTCATATGTCGCTCCTTACATACACAGTTGCATACTCGCGAACCCGCACGCAAGGACCGAGACCGACCGTGTCGCAACGTCGCACGCCCGGAGCGTAGAGCCGGACGGGACACGCGGGCAACATCGAAGCCGATGGCACGTCGATTCGCATGGACGAGATTGTACTCCCCGCGCGCGTCGGATAAAACGTTTTTCTTTAACTAAGTAAAGTATTTTCATTTGACCGAAGCAAAAGAGGCCCGCCACCGTAAGCGGTGACGGGCCTCTTTGACACTATTATTCGCGCCGGCTCGAGTTAGGCGTTCTGTTTGCCCAGCTTAGCCTTAACCAGGCCGACTACAGTCGGGATGATCGACACGGCTACGATGCCAATGATCAGCAACTCAAAGTGCTCCTGCACAAAGGGGATGCCGCCAAAGAAGTAGCCCAGCAGTGTAAAGACCGTCGACCAGGTAATGCCACCCAGCACGTTAAAGATGACGAAGTTGCGCCAGTGCATGCCACCCATGCCGGCGATGAAGGGCACAAAGGTGCGGATAAACGGGAAGAAGCGGCCGAGGAAGATGGCCAGGTGACCCCACTTGTCCAAGAAGTCCTCGGACTTTTTGATGCGCTCGGGCGTCATGGCCTTGACCTTGCCCGAAGCGATGATCTTTTTGCCAAAGAAGTGACCGATCATAAAGTTGCACTGGTCTCCCAGGATGGCAGCGGCCCATGCTACGGCCAGCAGGGCCACGATGTTAAAGCCACCGTTATGGGCAAAGAAGCCCGAAGCAAACAGCAGTGAATCGCCGGGAAGGAACGGGAAGAACACCACGCCTGTCTCAACGAAGATAATGAGGAACACGCAGCCGTAGGCCATAAGCGGGCCGGCGGCGATCCAGCTGGCAATCGCGGTGCGCGGGTCTTTGAGTAGCTCGGCGATAAAATTGATGAAACCCATGAAGTAAAACCTCTCAGTTGTGGGCGCGGATACGTCCAAGTTGACCAGTATACGGTTACGGTGCCCCCTCGTGCGCAACCCCACAAAAGCATGACTCCATTACCAGCAAGTTTGCATAACTGACACCTGTCATGCAAAGCCGCCAAGATTATTCTTCCTAATCCCTAGCGAATCGCTATACTTTATTGAATCGCATTGCCATGGCGCTAAGGGAGGGCGGCCGGTGAGCTTTATCAATACCATTCGCGAGGACATCAAGACCGTCCAGACGCAGGACCCCGCCGCGCAAAACGGTCTGGTCATCTTCCTTTCCTATCCTGGCCTGCACGCCAAGTGGAACCACGTGCCCGAGCACTGGCTGTGGGAGCACGGTCATCGCTCGCTCGCCCGTGTGCTCTCGCAAATCACCCGCCACATCACCGGGGTCGAGATTCATCCCGCTGCACAGATCGGCAAGCATTTCTTTATCGACCACGCCATGGGCGTCGTCATCGGCGAAACCACCATCGTGGGCGACAACTGCGTGCTCTACCAGGGCGTCACGCTTGGCGGCACCGGCAACGAGACCGGCAAGCGCCACCCCACCCTGGGCAACAACGTCACCGTGGGCACGGGCGCCAAGGTGCTCGGCAACATTCGCATCGGCAACAACGTCAAAATCGGCGGCAACTCGGTTGTCGTCAAGGACGTGCCCGACAACTGCACCGTCGTGGGCGTACCGGGACGCATCATCAAGCGCAACGGCTGCCGCGTGTTCGAGGAGAGCTTCGACGCCAAGCAGCACCGCGAGTACATGCCTGACGATGCCGCCGAGCAGTCCGCCCTCAACCGTCAGGGCATCACCGAGAACGCCCGCCGCGTCAAAGAACTCGAGCAAGAGGTAGCCGAGCTCAAAGCCCTCGTTGCCAAACTTGTGGACGAACGCTAGACGCGGACGGCCAATGACAACATTCACGCCAGCGCAAAGGCGCGCCAGGGAATCTATCCCCGGCGCGCCTTATTTCCGATGCGACAAGGGGGCCGTCCCCATGTCGCATTATGCGAACTGGCTCAGATAGAGGTCGGCGTAGGCGCCCTCGGCAGCCAGCAACTCCTTATGAGTGCCCTGCTCGATAATGTTGCCGTGATCCATGACCAAGATCAGGTCGGCGTCCACGATCGTCGACAGGCGATGCGCGATCACAAAGCTGGTGCGCCCGCGCATAAGCGCGTCCATGGCGCGACCGATGGCGAGCTCGGTACGCGTGTCCACGCTCGACGTCGCCTCGTCCAGGATGAGAATCGCCGGGTTGTTGAGCAGCACGCGTGCGATGGTCAGCAGCTGGCGCTGCCCTTGGCTAATGCTCTCGGCATCGTTGGCCACCCGCGTGTCATAACCCTGCGGCATGGTGCGCACAAAGAAGTCGACCTGCGCGGCGCGCGCAGCCGCCACGATCTCGTCGCGCGTCGCCTCGGGACAGCCGTAGGCGATGTTTTCGGCAATCGTGCCATCGAATAGCCAGGCGTCCTGCAGCACCATGCCAAACTGCTGGCGCAGCTCGCCGCGGTCCATACAGCTCGTGTCCACGCCGTCGAGCGTAATGCGGCCGCCATCGATCTCGTAAAAACGCATGAGCAGGTTGATGAGCGTGGTCTTGCCCGCGCCCGTGGTTCCCACCACGGCGATCTTCTGGCCCGGCTCGGCGGTAAACGACACGTCACGCATAAGCGGCTTGTCGGGCGAATAACCAAAACGCACGTGCTCAAAGGAGACGCGGCCCTCAATGCGACCCGGCAGCCTGGCAGCCTCACCCGGCAGCGGATCGGCTTCCATCTCGGGCTCATCGAGCAGGTCGAACACGCGCTCCGCACTCGCCAGCGCGCTCTGCAGTGAGTTGAAAGTGAACGACAGCTGCGTCATGGGTTCGGACGCCCCGTAGATAAACTGGAAGAACGCCTGGAACACGCCGACGGTCATATGCCCGGCAACCAACATGCTGCAGCCCACAAGTGCAATCACGATCTGCGCCAAGCGGCCGATAAAGCGCACCGCGGGACCGACGGCATTGATCATAAAGTCGGCCTTGGTACTCACGCGCGCTAGCTCCCTCGAGGCCTCGTGCACCTCAGCAGAGCTCTGATGCTCGCGGTTAAATGCGCGAATCACCAAACGGCCCGAATAGCCTTCCTCGACCGCGCTCGTGATTTTGGACACCCACTCCTGACGCTCGCCCGTCACATCATGCGTACGGCGCGAAACCACCTTGGTTACCAGCAGCGATACCGCCGTAAAGCCCAAAAAGACCAACGTGAGCTTGACGCTATAGACAAACATCATGATGATGGCACCCGTCACGGTACCGATCGATACCAGCAGCTGCAGCAATCCGCGCTGCATACTCTCGGACATCTTGTCCAAGTCGTTGGTCGCGCGGCTGACCACTTCGCCGGGGCGATGCGCGTCAAAGTAGGCGAGCGGCAGGCGGCTGAGCTTCTGCGCGATGCGGTTGCGCAGACGCAGGTTGAGTCGCTCGGCGACGCTCGACATCAAAAAACTCTGCAGCGCATAGAACGATCCGGCGGCCGTCCAGATCAAAAAGTAGACAAAGATGGTCTTACCGCACTGATCCCAGGTGATGCTGAAGGTCGTTCCGCTGGCAAACGCCACCTGTATATGGCCCCACAGCTCGTCGATAACATGAGCGCTATATGCCGGCGCGGCGGTGTTAAAGATGACGTAGAACACAATGCTCGCGAATACAATATAGAAGCGCCAATGGTCGCCGGCGGCCTCGCTCCACAAGCGACGCACCGTCGCCCAGGTGTCCCGGGGCGTCTCGTCCTCTTCTTCGTCGTCCACGTCGCGCATACGCTCTGCCTCGGCACGGGCGCGCTCGTCCTCGGCACGCTCGTTTTCCTCGTACAGCGCCTGGCGACGAGCCTCGCGCTCGGCCGCGGCCCTGGCGGCGGCATCCAGCTCGGTCGACGCGGCAGACTGCTCGACCGCTTCCTCGGCCGCGTCCACAACGACGGCATCGATAGCGTCGCTGCGCTTCTTGAGCTCCTCGGTCATGCTACTCACCTCCCTTCATCTGCGATTCCGCGATGGCGCGGTACACCTCGCAGGTTTCCATAAGTTCCTCGTGCGCGCCCAGGCCCACGACCTCGCCATCCTTGAGCACGACAATCTGGTCGGCATGCAAAATCGTCGAGATGCGCTGCGCGATGATGAGCACCGCGGCGTCGCGCGTCTCGTCCTGCAGCGCATGGCGCAAGGCCGCATCGGTTTTAAAGTCCAGGGCCGAAAAACTGTCATCGAAGATATACAGATCGGCATGCTTCATGAGCGCACGGGCGATTGCCAGACGCTGGCGCTGGCCGCCCGAAAAGTTCGTACCGCCCTGGGCAACCGGAGTATCGAGCCCCTGCGGCTGATCGAGCACAAAGGTGCTCTGGGCAACCTGCAGCGCATGAAGCATGTCCGCCTCGGTCGCGTCCTCGTTGCCAAAGCGCAGATTGCTTGCCACGGTGCCCGAGAACAGCCACGCCTTCTGCGGCACATAGGCGATGCGCCCGCGAATCTCATCTTGCGAAAGCTCGCGCAGATCGATGCCGTCCAGGCGAATGGCGCCCTTGGTGGCATCGTGGAAGCGCAGCAGAAGCTTTGCCACCGTCGACTTGCCCGAGCCCGTCGAGCCCACAATCGCGGTCGTCTGACCGCGACGACAGGCAAAGCTCAGGTCGCACAGGGTGTCCTCGTCGGCGTCGTCAAAGCGAAACGACATGTGGTCGAACACGGCAACAGCATCCGCATCGTCCTCGGAGGCAGGCGTCCCGTCACCCAGCGTACGCTCGCCGTCCACGATGCTCGGCTCAATCTCCAACACCTGCTGCGCACGGTTCAGGCACGCGGCAGCACGCGGAAGCGTCAGCACCACCATCTGGGCCATCATCACAAAGAACAGGATCAGAATTGCATACTCCAGCACCGCCGAGATACTCGCAATCTGCATGGCGTGGGCGCCCACCCGGTTACCGCCCACCCACAGCACCGCCACCTCGGCGATGTTCATCAAAAAGAAGCTGGAGCTGTCAAGGCCCACAAACAGGTGGTTAACCTTTATGGCGTTGGCGGCGTAGTCGCTAAACACCTCGTCCAGGCGCCGCTCCTCGTGATGCTCTTTATTAAAAGCACGAATAACGCGCACGCCCACAATATTCTCGCGCAGCACCACGTTCATGCGGTCGATAAAGCCCTGTAGGCGCATAAAAATCGGTGCCGCATTGGCAACCGTAAAGACCGCCGCAACCAGCACGATCGCAACCACGACGCCCAGAAGCACGCCCATAGCCGGATCGATAAACCAGGCGAAGATGATGCCCGCCACAGCCAAGAACGGCACGGGCAGCACCAGCTGAATCGTCTGAAGGACAGCCTGTTGAATCACGTTGATGTCGTTGAGTGAGCGCGTGATCATCGATCCGGTGCCAAAGCGCTCAAAATCGCTGGCAGACAGCTCGAGTGATTTGTCGTAGACGGCATTGCGGATGTCGCAGGCCACGTTAGCCGCCAGACGCGCCGAAAGATAGCAGCCCAGCACCGTGCCGCCGCTAGCCATGCTCGTCGCGATAAACATGTATAGGCCGTTGCATAAGATGTAGTCGACATCGCCCGTGGTAATACCGGTGTTGACCATGTTCGCTAGCATCGTGGGAACCAACAGCGTACCGACGTTATCCACCAGCAGCGCCAGCAGCGTCACTGCGACAAGCCCTCGATAGGGCTTCAAAAACCTCATTAATAGTCGCACGACTCACCCTCACCTTGATTCTCGGCAGCGATATGCTGCTTAAAGACATCGCACTCATCGCCGAGCGCATGGGAAAATTTTTCGATGAGGCGCATGATTTCGCGCTGTTCCCAGGGCTCGAGCACTTCGAAGGCCTGTTGCTCGGCTTCTTGCGCCGGCAGCGCATATTGCTCGGCAAACCGCATGCCCGCTTCGGTCAAACGCACAATCTTGTTCTTACGGCTGCCTTCGGCAAACTCCAACGTTGCAAAGCCCCGCGCCGTCAAGGTTTTAATTGCCGAGTTGATGGTCTGCTTGCTGTAGAACCATTCGCTTGTCAGACGGCTTACGGCAATACTGCCGCCTGCCGTGCTGGTATCGACGAGCATCCAGTAAGCGCAGTCCGAAAGGCCGCAGGCGCGCGAGAACTCCGAATAGATATGGTCGAGTCCATTGAGCAACCGGTCGAAGTCGACCGGCGTAACCGCACTATTCATCTATCCCACCATTCGATTGTCCGATTTTTGACCAATTTCGTGTCTCTAGATTAGTCCGAGTTTTGACTATCGTCAACAGGCTCTCCGCAAATGCTTACGCTTTTATGGCCTATCGGCAGAAAAAGACCGCCGGCGCGGGGGCGGCGCCAGCGGTCACGTGAAAATCGGGTTTCATTGCCTGTTAAGCGGCGACAGCCTCGTAGACCGTAGCGCCCGAGAAGCTATCGTGCAGGCTTTTGCCGCAGATCCAAGGCAGCTCGACGACCTCGCAGAGCGTGTTGACCAGCTCGGAGCAGTCAGTAAAGTGGCCCTTATCGTTGAGGGCCTCGCAATCCTGAACACGCCAATAGCCATCGGTGTGCGTGATGTAGTACTCGTGATCGTCAATCGTCACAAAAGCGCGTGTCTTGGAACGCAGCAGCTTCAGAAATCCTTCGAAATCGGTCTCGACGACATCTCCAGCCTGGAACATGATAGTTACCTCCTGGCCCGGCGCCACCACGGCGCGTTGATAAACGTTGGTACTTCTTTAGTAAAACCTTTATCAGAGGTTATGCGTTCGTCATTTAGGCAAGTGGTAAAAACCGCAGGGCAGACGGGATAAAACGTTTAACCATCCCATTGGTTTGTCACATTTTAAAGGTACTTTTATGCAAACCCACTTTCCCAATTGGAATCTATCCTTTTGCCGGGCAATTGACCGTCTATCGTTTGAGCCCGACGGGTATGAACGGGGCATCTGCAACGCCACCGCAAGGAGACACCATGGAGACTATCGAAGCACTCATTCACCGCCGCAGCTGCCGCAAATACAGCGATCGTCCCGTCGAGGCCAAAAAGCTTGCACGTATTATCGAAGCCGGCCAATATGCACCGAGCGGCATGGGCCGCCAGCCGGTGACGTTTGTCGCCGTCACCGACCCCGCGACCGTCGAGCGTCTCTCACAGCTCAACGCCCAGGTTATGGGCAGCAACAGCGACCCCTTCTATGGCGCCAAGACCGTTGTGGTGGTGCTGGTTGACCGCAGCGTGCCCACACATCTGGAAGACGGCTCACTCGCCATGGGCAACTTGCTCAACGCCGCCTATGCACTGGGTGTCGATTCGTGCTGGATTCACCGCGCGCATGAGGTCTTTGACTCGCCCGAGGGCCTGGAGCTGCTGGCCAGCTGGGGCCTGCCCGCCGACGGCAGCCTGCGCGGTGTCGGTAACTGCATTCTGGGCTATGCCGAGGACACGCTACCCGAGGCAAAGCCGCGCCGCGACAACGTGGTGTACGTTAGGTAACCTGTTCCGCCGTTCTACCGAACGGCGGACCTGCTGACGCTGCGCGGGCCGCATTCACGCCAATCTGACGTTCTTTTTCGAGGGCGCGACCAGAAGGTCAGCGCCCTCTCATTTCACGTCACCTTGGCGCAAATGCGGCCCGCTCGCTGTTGGCGACTGACATCGAATGAGCTGCTGCTGGCATTCGACACTTGGGCAGCTAAAAGGCCCCGTCCCAAATTTGCTACCCCACTAGCAACTTATCTTGCCGATGGATTTGTCGTCGTTTCATTCGTTCGAGTTGCTTTGGCGCCATCGCCCTGTTCGCCCTCGTCCTTTTGCGCATCGGCAATGGTGGCAGCGGCTGCGACCATACCGCGCTGGGGCGCGACGCCCGTCTGGGTCTGAACGCCCTCGACAACTTCTGTGCCTGCATGCGCGAGCTCGGGCGACTTAAACATTGCGTCCAGATTGGCCCCGCCGCCGGCGTAACCGAGCGCCGCGAGCGCGATGACAATCACCGCGACAACGACCGCGATCGGAACATAGCGATGCCAGCCTGCGGGATTGAGGCCGCTACGGCGAGCAGCGCCACGGCTAATGTAGCCGAGCGTTCCATCGTGCTTGAGCTTTGACCCCACCACACGCTTACGGCCCCACAGCGATGATTCGGCCTGCATGGCCAAGCGAGCGCTTGCCGAAGGATAACCATATTTAGTGCGTTTGAACGAGCCGTCGAACCCCGAGGCGCTTTTGCCCCACGTCCGTGAAGTCGTGCGACGGTTGACCGGCGCCGCGGGCTTTCGAACCCGATTTGTTTTTGAAGTCTCCGCCATACTCCCCGCACGCCGTAACACAGTCGAAACAATACTGCTTTGGACTGTATCACACGCGCCGCGCGCGGTCACGGGCGCCTCGCTTAACGGTCGTCGTCCTTCAGCAGGCGCCACAGGGTCGTACGGCTTATGCCTAGCACTTCGGCAGCTCGGGTCCTGTTGCCGTGAAGGTGACCTACGACCAGCCGCGCGATATCGCGCTCGGTATCGGCCAGTGGGCGCAAGATATACAGATCGCTATCGAGCGTCGGGGCACCAAAGGTCGCGGTCTTGATAACGTCCTCCTGAGCGAGCACCTCCTCCGCCACCGCCCGCTCGGCCGTACCCATCCTCACTAATATATAAAGTCGTTCCGAAACCTCACGAAGCTGTAGATAGTTACGGGGCCATCGATAGGCATCGAGTGTCTTTGCCGCCCCGGACGACAAGGCGGGTGTTGCCGTCTCAAACATATCTGCCAGATACTCCAGATAGCGCGCAACCTTTTCCGACGCGCCGCCCTGCTCGGCAATCGCCGGCGCCACACTCACTGCACAGGCCAGACGCTCGGTTACAAAAGCAGCCTGATCGCTTTCGCCGCCGCCTGGCATGTCGTTTGCCGTCAACACCACATGGCAACGAGTTGCGAGCGCCGTGTCGATCATTGCGGACACGAGCTCGCGCAGGCGTTGGGGGCCAACAGCATGCCAGCCGCCCATGCAAAGTGTCAGCCCCGTTTGGAATAGCGGCGATTCGGAACTTTTGAGCAGATGGCGCCAACCGCGATCCGTAAGCTCATCGAGCGCAACGGACACAAAGGGCTGATCGGCATAGGGTCCATCCAGGTACAGGCGTTTTGCAATCTGATCCTGTCCCGCGCCCAGCTCGCCCTCGAGCATAAGGGGCACTCCGTGCGCATAGCTCTCCCGTACGGGGGCAGCGACCGCTGCCGCGTCTTCGACGATGCCGTACGCGCTCGATTCGTAGCGGGCCTCAACTTCGTCGGCGTTAAGCCACTCGATGCCCGCATGCGCCGCGGCGGCGCGCACCTCGCGGACCACGATGACCCAAAGGCCCCCGCCCTCTTTATCGGTGGGGCGAACGGTCAGGCTCAGGCGCGTACCCGCACGCCCCATAACCAGACGCGCGCCGTCTCCTATGCGGTCGAGGCGCTCAGCGACAAAAGCCGCCACATCCCGCTCAAGCGCCGCGTCATTCATGGTCGAGATCGCGACGTCCCCGCGCGCATCGATTGCCAATGCCGAGGCCCCGGCAGCAGCTAGGGCATCGCTCAAGATCTTCAGCTTGGCATCGCTATCCATGATTTGCCCCTGTCCGCTGCGACGTACAACCGCCGACGGTCGCACGACCGAGTGTTTCAAAATTGAACGATATTGCTCACCAAACACTATAGGGCAGAAAGCGCCATCCTGCGAGTATAGGTGTTGCCCCGCATCGCCATCCTGGCGGGGCGATAAGAGCTCTTCGGGATCTATTAACCTGCGGACAAGCCATACCCGCAAGAGCTCCTATCGCTCCACCGCGAGGATGCGGCCACCGGCAACCAGCACGTAAATGGGCTACTTCTCTACCAGATTCCCAGCACGTGCTGCATTCCCAAACCCATGCACGCAATGCCAATCCAGCAGCAAAAGCCCAATGCGATGGGCTTGCCGCCTTTTTTGACCAGCTCGACGATATCGGTATTAAAGCCAATAGCCGCCATGGCCATCACGATAAAGAACTTCGACAGCTCCTTGATGGGCGCCGTAACGGACGCGGGAAGCTGAAACACTGTGGTGACCACACTCGCCAGCACAAAGAACAGCACAAACATGGGAAACGCGCGCTTAAGGGAAAACGTGCTTTTGGCGTCGCCGCCGGCCTTGCGCGCCAGATGCATCTGCCAGCATGCGAGGACCAACGTGATGGGAATAATGGCCAGCGTCCTGGTGAGCTTGACTACCGTAGCGCTCTCGAGCACATTGGCGCCGGGATGCATACTGTCCCAGGCGCTCGCCGCAGCCGTTACAGACGAGGTGTCGTTGATAGCGGTACCGGCAAACAGGCCAAAGCCCTCGTTGGTCAGCCCAAGCATGCCTCCAAGCGTTGGAAACACGAGCGCCGCGATAACGTTAAACAGGAAGATGACCGAAATAGCCTGGGCAATCTCGCGATCGTCGGCATCGATGACAGGCGCGGTCGCGGCGATGGCGGAACCGCCGCAAATCGACGAACCCACACCCACAAGCGTCGCGATCTTGCCCGGCACGTTCATAACGCGGCAGAGCACAAAAGCGATGACGAGCGAGGTCAAGATCGTAGCCACGATAATCGGCAACGACTGGGCGCCTTTGGACAGAATCTGCGAGAGGTTCATGCCAAAGCCAAGCAGAATAACCGCGTACTGCAAGACTTTTTTAGACGTATAGGTGACGCCGGCGGCGAGCTGTTCGCGACGATTCTTGGGAAAGACGAGCGCCAGAACCATGCCAAAGAGGATGGCAAATACCGGCCCACCGACCACCTCAATCTGTTTGCCGAGCAACGACGCAGGGATGGCGATGATCAGGCAGAACAAGACACCCTTCCAGCGCTCGCGTACGATATTTACCAGTTGCATACGGGATTCCTTCTTTCTATTTCACGTTTGCGACGGCTTATGATACGGCAACATCGAGCACAGCCATGCGCAAAAACAGACTAAAATGCCGCAATAGTTCTCGGGCAACAACCGAATTACCCAGCGCGGAGAGCTGATTCGCGGCATAATTAACAACTGACATATGAGTGTGATAGAACAGTTGCGAGGCACTATGGAAGAATCGATGCACGTCGGCGAGCAGGAAACGAGCCTACAGGACCAGTCCTACCACACCATTCGACGCAAAATAGTCTACCTGGACTACAAGCCGGGCGAAAAGTTGGGCGTCAAGCAGCTTTGTGACGACCTAGATATGGGGCGCACCCCTGTGCGCGAGGCACTGGTGCGTCTGGCGCAAGAGGGCCTAGTGCGCACCGTGCCCCAAAGCGGCACCTATGTCTCGCCCATCAACCTCACCCTTGCCGAGAGTGCCTGCTACATTCGCGAACACCTGGAAAAGCAGGTGATTGTGGAGTGCTGCGCCCGTGCCACCTCGGTAGGCGTCGAGCAGCTCGACCGAGCCATCGCGCTGCAGGAAAAAGCCATGGCCGAAGAGGACCGCATCGGCTTCTTTTTAAGCGACAACCTCATGCACCGCATGATCTTTAGCATCGCGTGCCGCAGCACCGTGTGGTCGTGGCTCGAGGCGACCAATGCCGACCTGGAGCGCTTCCGCTGGCTGCGCGCCGCTACGCAGGCGCTCGACAATCAGGAGATTGTTAACGAGCACAAGCAAATCCGCCGCGCCATCGCCGGTCGCGATCCTATCGAGGCAAGCTTTTTGGTCAGCAAGCACCTGCATATGATGTTCCGCAACCAGACCGAGGTCCTGGACCAATATCCCGAGTACTTCGAGACCAGCAAGCTCCGCTAACCTGCCAAAAAGGGACAGGTTTATTTTGGCAGGTTTTATCTGGGCAAATGCAACAAGGCCCAGCTCCGCCGCAACGAAGCCGGGCCTTAGTTGTTAGGACGTAGGAACTCGATTACTCTACTGTGACACTCTTGGCCAGGTTGCGGGGCTGGTCAACGTCGCAACCGCGCAGGATGGCAACCTCGCGGGCGAGCAGCTGCAGCGGAACGCTCGCCGTGATGGGGCTGAATACGTCGCGGACGGCCGGCACGCGAATGACGCAGTCGGCGATCTTGTTGATTTCCTCGTCGCCCTCGGTAGCAACGACGATGACCTTGGCGCCGCGCGCCTTGCACTCCATGAGGTTCGACACCGTCTTGTCGTATGTTGCGCTCTTGGTTGCAACCGCGATAACGGGGAAACCCGGGTCGATCAGCGCGATAGGGCCGTGCTTCATCTCGCCGGCAGCATATGCCTCGGCATGCAGGTAGCTGACCTCCTTGAGCTTGAGCGCGCCCTCGTAGGAAATGGCGGCGCCCATGCCGCGACCCACGAACAGTGCAGACTGCGCGTCCTTGCAGACAAGCGCGGCCTCGTGCACGGCCTCGGTCTGCGTATCCAGGATCCACTGGATCTGCTCGGCCGTATCGGAAAGCTCGCGGAACAGCATGCGCGCCTGCTTGGTGGTCAGACGGTACTTAACCTGCGCCAGCAGCAGGGCCAAAAGCGTAAGGCTCACGACCTGACCGATGAAGCTCTTGGTCGAGGCAACTGCAATCTCCTTGTTGGCCTTGGTGTAGATAACGCCGTCGCTCTCGCGCGCCACCGGGCTGCCCAGCACGTTGGTGATGCCAAAGACCTTGGCGCCCTTGATGCGCGCATCGCGAATGGCGGCAAGGGTGTCGGCCGTCTCGCCCGACTGGGACACGGCCACGACAAGCGTCGTCGGCGTGATGATGGGGTTGCGATAGCGGAACTCGCTTGCCGCCTCGACCTCGGTAGGAATACGAGCCCAACCCTCAATAAGGTTCTTGGCGATAAGTCCGGCATGGTAGCTGGTGCCGCAGGCAATCACATACACGCGGTCGATATCGTTGAGCTCCTCGAGCGAAAGGCCCAGCTCGTCGATATCGAGCTCACCGGCGGGGGTCATGCGGCCCACCAGGGTATCACGCACGACGCGAGGCTGCTCATGGATCTCCTTAAGCATAAAGTCGGGATAACCGCCCTTTTCGGCCATATCCAGGTCCCAGTCGATATGGGTAAGCTTGGGCTCAATCACGTTGCCAGCCTCGTCGGTATACTCGACGCCTGCGGGCGTAAGCTTGGCAAACTGACCGTCTTCGAGCACCACGACATCGCGGGTGGCATCGATAAGCGCGATCACGTCGGAGGCAACGTAGGAGCCGGTTTCGCCGACACCGACCACAATCGGGGAGTCCTTGCGGGCCACGGCGATCACGCCGGGCTCATCGGCAGAAACGGCGGCCAAACCATAGGCGCCCACCACGTGGGCGCAGGCCTCGCGCACAGAAGCCATCAGGTCGTGTGTCTCGGCATAGGCCTCTTCGATCAAGTGCGCAAAGACCTCGGTGTCGGTCTCGCTCTTAAAGTGATGGCCGCGGCCCTCCAGCTCCTCACGCAGCTCGGCGAAGTTCTCGATGATGCCGTTGTGGACGATGGCGATGCGACCGTCGCAGCTGGTGTGGGGATGGGCGTTGACAACGGAGGGCTTGCCGTGGGTAGCCCAGCGGGTGTGGCCGATGCCGCAGGTGGCGTCGCTGTCGACATTGGTAAGTTCGCTCTCCAGGCCCGCGACCTTGCCCACGCGGCGAATGACGTCGAGGTGAGCCGCCGTGCCCTCGCCCACCTCGAGTGCGACGCCCGAGGAGTCATAGCCGCGATATTCCATACGCTTAAGGCCCGTGACAAGGATGTTCTTTGCAATATCAGAGCCGGTGTAGCCGACAATTCCGCACATAGGATAAATCCCTTCGCTCGCGTGACTGTAAAACGTCCACGCACAAGGGGCGCTGAGACGTATAACGTTCGAGTATTGTACTCACGCAAGCGCAAGCTGATATACCAGAAGTGGTATCTCAACTTAGATACCACCCGATGCACACACGTTCAGCCGGTCCAAACCACCACAAAGGTGCCTGCCCCCTTCGTGGTGGTCGCGTTGGCAATAGCGTTTCCCCAGATAAAACCTGCCAAAATAAACCTGTCCCTAATTGGCAGGTTTTGACACCCCAGGGACGGGCGATGCTACAATCTGGCTTGTACTTGAAACGCATCAAAGGGGCCGCTATGGCAAAGGTAAAAATCAGCGACGTCGCGCGCGAGGCAGGGGTCTCGCTGGGCACGGTATCCAACGCGCTCAACCATCCTGAAAAGCTGCGCCCCGAGACCCTCAAACTCATCAACGAGACCATCAATCGCCTTGGCTACCTGCCCAACCAAAGCGCCCGCCAGCTCGCAGGAGGCACCACTAAGTCCTTTGGCCTGGTCCTCCCCCGTCTCGACCACGGCTTCTCGCTCCAAATTGCCAGCGGTGCCCATAACGAGGCCCGCAAGCACGGTTACGACCTGCTTATCGCCAACGCCGATAACGACGATATTCTCGAAGACCATTACCTGCGCTACTTTATGGGCACGCAGATGTCCGGCGTCATGGTTCAGCCCATGGCATCCCCCGATTGGCACCCCGCCATGACCATGATGCCCGTGCCGATTGTCCATCTGGACATCCACTGTTCCGAGCCCGGTTACTACGTGGCCGCCGACAACGAGGCACAGGGGCGCATTATCGCCGAGCTCGCCATTGCCCGCGGCGCACGCCATATCACCGTTGTGGGCAGAGCGGCATTTATGCAGCTCACCCTGCGCGTGCTTGGCATTCACAAGGCCCTCGCCCTTCATCCCGACATCAAAATTGAGGTCATTGACGCCGGAGAATGGAATACCGCAGCCGACGGCTACAGTATCGGCACTCAAATTGCCGAGCGTTCCACCGATGAGCGTCCGGATTTTGTCATCGGCCTAACCGACGTATTGGCCTCGGGTGTTATCTCGGCGTTGATCGACAAAGGCATCTCCGTCCCCAAGCAGGTTCGCGTGGCCGGCTGCGACGGCAACCCGCTTGCATGGAGCGGGTCGGTCCCTCTCACCACAGTGGCACCGCCGGGTTACGAAATTGGCCGCAAGGGCGTGCAGCTGCTCGTGGAGCAGATCGAGAACACGGCGCCGACAAAAACCAAACGCGTCCGTATCGGCTCCGCCGCACGCACCGTCACCGAGGTCACAGCCGCCGAGGACATCAACCGTCAGGAACTCGTGCGGCCGTTCCTCTTAGAGCGCGCCAGTACCCAGGCGGGCAGCCAAGCCGAAGCCACCGCCATCAACCTGGGCGCGTATCTATAGCACGTCGACCAGTATGCCAAAACGCAGCTTAAGCAAAAGAGGCCCGGCCATTGCCGGACCCCTTATGCTTAAGCGTAAATGTGGGCAATTGCCCGTTTCAACGCCGCAGCTGTCTAGCGCACGGCCTTGACCGCCGCCGCAAGGTCGAACAGCGTATCGAGCACGGCCTCGCAGCCATCCACCACATTCTGCGGCAGCGGCACAATGTCGGGGACGGCAAAGACATGGCAGCCGGCCGTAATACCCGAGACGCAGCCGTTGCGTGAATCCTCGACCACGGCGCATTCCTCGGGGGCGAAGCCCGCGCGCTCGCAAGCAAGCAGATACATCTCGGGGTCGGGCTTGCCGTGCACGACGTCCTCGCCGCAGGTCACCGTCTCAAACTTGTCAAAAAGGCCGACCATCTTAAGGTTGCGCTCGGCCGTAGCGAGGCGCGACGACGTCGCTAGACCCACGTGATAGCCCGCAGCCAGCAGCTCGCCTATGCACTCGGCGGCACCGGCCTTAAGCTCCAAATCGGTCTTGACCATCTCGTCGCGAATCTCCTTGTGGCGAACATAGATCGCCTCGGTGGTTTCATGGCTGCCGTAATGCTTATCAAGGATGTCCATGACATCGGGCAGAGTGCGGCCGATAAACTGATGGATCAGCGCATCATCAATCGCGACCCCCAGCTCGGCAGCGCCCGCCTTCCATGCCTTGATGCCCAAACGCTCGGTATCGACCAGCGTTCCGTCCATGTCAAAAATTACAGTCTTGATCATATCGGTCCCCTAACCGGATTGCATTACGGCCACTCTAGCGCACTTTACAAACTTGTATATAACGTATATAGCATATTGCACTATCGTTACATAGGCAAAAGTCATATGACGAGCAGTCCGATAGGATTATAGTTTTCGACCGAGTACTCAATGGTAAGGATTGTTTTATGCTTTCAGACACTACCGCACCTGCAAAGGAGCTTCAGGACAAACTCGCGGCGCTCGAACAGCTGCTTTTGGCATACGGACGCGTCGCCATCGGCTTTTCCGGTGGCGTCGACAGCAGCTTTTTGGCCGCGGTCTGCGCCCGCATCATGCCTGCCAGCACGCTTCTCGTTCACCTCACCACGCCGCTCATCGGCACGCCCGAACAGACCTCGTTTGAGCGATCCGTTGACAGGCAAACCAATGAGGGACCGCATTTTAAGCTCCCCGTGCTCAATCTTTCGGTCGATCAGCTGCAGCTCCCCCAAGTAGCCTGCAACGACGCCAACCGTTGCTACCACTGCAAGCACGCCGGCTTTACCGCCATCGTCAACCACGCTAAGTCGCTCGGCTTTCCCACCGTCATCGATGGCAGCAATGCAAGCGATCGCGGTGACTACCGTCCCGGCATGCGCGCTGCCAAAGAGCTCGGCGTACGCTCCCCTCTTATGGAGGTCGGCTTTACCAAGGACGAAGAGCGCGAGCTGCTGCGCGCATGGGGCTATCCCGTTTGGAACCTGCCGGCGGGAGCCTGTCTTGCCACGCGCGTCCCCACAGGCGAGGAGCTTACGCACGAGAAGGTCGATTTAATCCGCGCCTGCGAGGACTACCTGCACGATCTTGGTCTGTCGCAGGTACGCGCGCGCTTGGTCGGCGGCCGCATGCGTATCGAGGCCGCTCACGCAGATGTCGCCAAAATTGCCGCCCTCGGCGGTGCTACCGTCAATGCCGAGGGCAAGACCCCGCTGCCCGCCGCCATCGAGTCCGCGCTGCGCGAGCTGGGCTGCGCCCACATCTCCCCCGAGGTCACCCCCTACATCCACGGCAATATGAACCAGTAACCTACCAAAAAGGGACAGGTTTATTTTGGCAGGTTTTATCTTGGGAAACGCGAAGAGTGCCACGCCAAATCACCGTTACGGACAGGGAGGCATTCATGCAGCTCGCCCTGCGCATACTTGGCATCCACAAGGCCCTCGCCCTGTATCCCGATATCAAAATTGAGATCATTGACGCCGGAGAGCGGAATGCCGCAGCCGACGGCCACGGCATCGGCGCCCAGATCGCCGAGCGCGCCGGCACCCAGGCAAGCGGCCACTCCGAAGCCACCGTCATCGATCTCGGCGCATACCTTTAGCGCACGGCCTTGACCGCCGCCGTCAGGTCGAACAGCGTATCGAGCACGGCCTCGCAGCCATCCACCACATTCTGCGGCAGCGGCACAATGTCGGGGACGGCAAAGACATGGCAGCCGGCCGTAATACCCGAGACGCAGCCGTTGCGCGAATCCTCGACCACAGCGCATTCCTCGGGGGCAAAGCCCGCGCGCTCGCAGGCAAGCAGATACATCTCGGGGTCGGGCTTGCCGTGCACGACGTCCTCGCCGCAGGTCACCGTCTCAAACTTGTCAAAGAGGCCGACCGTCTTAAGATTGCGCTCGGCCGCGACGCGGCGTGACGACGTCGCAAGGCCCACGTGATAGCCCGCAGCCAGCAGCTCGTCGAGGCACTCGGCGGCGCCGGCCTTAAGCTCCAGGTCGGTCTTGGCCATCTCGCTGTGTAGCTCAATGTTGCGGGCAAAAATCGCGTCGGCGGTTTCGCCCTTGCCGTAATGCGCCTCAAGGATGTCCTTAACATCGGCATTCGAACGGCCGATAAACTGATGGATTAACGCATCATCAATCGCGATCCCCAGCTCGGCCGCGCCCACCTTCCATGCCCTCATGTCCAAACGCTCGGTATCGATCAGCGTTCCATCCATGTCAAAAATAACAGCCTTGATCATATCGACCCCTTCATCGGCTTGCGTTACCGCAAATCTGCTGCGAGTTACAAGCTTGTATATAACGTATATATCATATTGTACTTTTATTACATAGACAGAAGCTTTATGACGCAGCCTGCCAAAAAGGGACAGGTTTATTTTGGCAGGTTTTATCTGGGGAAACGCAAACAGGGCCGCGACACCTCTATGGCGTCGCGGCCCTTTTCCTTGGAGAAGGATCGATTGATTGAACGGGATGACCGTTCTAGTCTTCGAGTCCGCTATTGATGAGCTCCGCAATCTCAACGGGATCGGTGCTCGCGCGCACCTTGTCACGGAAGCCGGCGTCCATCAGCATCACGGCAGCCTTGGAGAGCAGACGCAGGTGCGTGGTTCCAGCCTCGCCGGCGGGCACGTACAGCGCGAGCGCAACATCGACGGGCACCCCATCGAAGCTCGGCCATTCAACGGGCTCGGCCAGTTTAAGCACGGCAACGCCCGGCGTGTGGATCGCATCGCTTTTGGCATGCGGAACGGCAAAACCGGCGACAAGGCCGGTCTCGGCCTCGTTCTCGCGAGCAATAAAGGCAGCCTCTACGGCAGATGCGTCATCGGCAAAACCGAGCTCGATGGCCTGCTCGGACAAATAATGCAGGGCGTCCTCGCGCGAGGCGGCGGTATACCCGATCGTCACTTGGTTGGCAGATACAAATCCCATGGAAACCTTCCTTACAACACAGACCTGACCGCAGCTTCGATACCGTCGGCGTCCAAACCGTATTCGTGCAGCAAATCGACCGCAGGGCCGGACTCGCCATACACATCGCGCACGCCGACACGTCGCATCGGCACCGGATGCTGTTCCGCGAGTACCGAGGCCACGGCCTCGCCAAGACCGCCGATAATCGAGTGCTCCTCGGCAGTGACCACGCGACCAGTCTTCTTGGCGCTGGCAACCACCAGGCGCTCATCAAGCGGCTTGATCGTGTGCATGTTGATAACCTCGGCATCGATACCATCGACAGCGAGCGCCTCGGCAGCCTCAAGTGCCTCGGCAACCATAAGGCCACAAGCGATGATGGTCACATCGGACCCCTCGCGCACGACCACGCCGCGACCAATCTTGAACTCATAGTCCTCGCGATCGTTGATGACCGGTGTTGCCAGGCGGCCGAAACGCATGTAGACCGGTCCCTCAAACTCATAGGCGGCGCGCACGCAAGCGCGAGCCTCGATGTCATCGGCGGGAACGATCACCGTCATACCCGGGATCGTGCGCATGAGCGCGATATCCTCGCAGCACTGATGCGTGGCGCCGTCTTCGCCGACCGAAATGCCCGCGTGCGTGGCGCCGATTTTGACGTTGAGGTGCGGATAGCCGATGGAATTACGCACTTGCTCGTACGCGCGGCCGGCGGCGAACATGGCAAAGGTGCTCGCAAAGGCGACGTGGCCCGTGGTTGCAATGCCGGCGGCAAGCCCCATCAAGTTGCTCTCGGCAATGCCGGCGTCGTAGAAGCGCTCAGGGTGCGCGGCCTTAAACTTACCGGTCTGTGTGGCGGCGGCCAGGTCGGCATCGAGAACCACAAAGTCATCGTGCTCATTGCCCAGCTCGACAAGTGCCTCGCCATAGCTAACGCGCGTGGCGACTTTCTTGACGTCTGCCATTAGAGCTCCTCCCCTGCTGCTGCGAGCTCGGCCATGGCCTGCTCAAACTGTTCATCGTTGGGTGCCTTGCCGTGCCAGCCCACCTGATTTTCCATAAAGGAAACGCCCTTGCCCTTCACCGTCTCGGCGATAATGGCCACAGGCGAGTCGCTCACTTTGCGGGCCTCGGCAAAGGCCGCGGCAATCTGCGCCATGTCGTTACCGTCGGCGAGCTCAATCACATGCCACTTAAAGGCACGAAACTTGTCGGCAAGCGGCATAGCCGAGTTAACTTCGTCGATACTGCCGTCAATTTGCAGGCCATTGTGATCGACGATAGCGACGAGGTTATCCAGGTCGTGGTTGCCGGCGAACATGGCCGCCTCCCACACCTGCCCCTCCTCGCACTCGCCGTCGCCCAACAGCGTGTAGACGCGATAGCTGTCACCCCAGTGCTTTGCGGCGAGCGCCATTCCAACCGCGGCGGAGATACCCTGACCGAGCGATCCGGTAGACATGTCGACGCCCGGCGTGTCATTCATATTGGGATGGCCCTGCAGGCGGCTGCCGATATGACGGAGCGTCTCGAGCTCCTCTTTGGGAAAGAACCCGCGCTCGGCGAGCACGGCATAGAGTGCCGGAGCGCAATGGCCCTTGGAGAGCACAAAGCGGTCGCGGTCGGCGCGGCTCGGATTTGCCGGGTCGACATCCATTTCCTCAAAGTAGAGATAGGTCATAATGTCGGCGGCGTCAAGCGACCCGCCCGGATGCCCCGACTTGGCGGCGTGGACACCCGTGACAATACCGCGGCGAACCTCATTGGCAATCTTGGCCAGTTCCTGATCGGTCATGGAGTTTCCTCTCTTGAGCACGCCGGCCCGGCATAACAAATGCTGGGCCGGCAGAACCATCGTTACTGTGCCTCGACGACCTTTTTCCAGTCAGCTTCGAACGAGGCAAGGCCCTGGTCGGTCAGCGGGTGATGCAGGCATTTCTTAAGAGCGGCCATGGGGACGGTCGCAATATCGGCACCGAGCAGCGCCGCCTGGGTCACGTGATTGGGCGTGCGGACGGATGCGGTGATGATCTCGACGGTGTCGTCGACGTTCTTACCGGTCCAGTCATAGTTCTTGATGCAGGTCACAACGTTGTCGAGCTGCGAGATACCGTCCTCGGCGATGTCATCGAAGCGTCCCACAAACGGGCTGATGTAGCGAGCGCCGGCGTTGGCGGCCATGAGGGCCTGCGTCGGCGAGAAGACGAGCGTCATGTTGACGCGCACGCCCGCATCGGCCAGCGCGCGGCAGGCGGCGAGGCCGGCCTCGCAGACGGGGAGCTTGACCACAATGTTGGGAGCCAGGGCGGCAAGACGCTTGCCCTCCTCGATCATGCCCTCGGCAGTAGTCGCGGTAGACTCGGCAGACACGGGCAGACCCTCGCAGAGCTCGGCAATCTTGAGCATATGGGGCTCAAAGTCGGCGAGCTTACCGCCGGTCTTGGCGTACAGGGACGGATTGGTGGTGACGCCGGCAAGGCAGCCCCAGCTCTTGGCCTCGGCGATCTCGTCAAGGTTGGCGGTATCGATAAAGAACTTCATGGTACAAACTCCTTCGAATGAATAGCTAGCAATCTAAGGACAACGGCTCAATCACTGGTCGAACCAACGTCAGCGAGCGGGCAGCTGCCGTGGCAAGGTGGTGCGAAAGAGGAGCGAAGCGTACTTTGGTACGCGAGCGACGGCTTGAGCGCCAGATTGCCCGGCAGATGCTCGCGCAGCGTCGACCGGTCCGGCGTTTGTCAAAACGCCGGAACTACCTAGTCCTCGAGAGCCTTCTCGATGCGGCTCGTGACGCCCTTGAGGTTAAGACCGACGACGTACTGCTTAATCGGGCGCTTGATATGCTCGATCACAAAGCGCTTGCCGTCGATGTCCTGGGCAGCGAGGTTGCGATAGAGCTTCTCGACCTGCTCCTTGACCTCGGGATCGTTGAACGCGTAGTGGCCGGAGACATCCAGAATCTTCAGGCTGAGCTCGTCGTCGGCCAGAATGTCGTCAACCTGCAGGTTGACATCATCGCCGGTCATCCACTTGCGCCAGCGCTCGGTCTTGATAGCCTTGACCAGCAGCGTGTGATACAGGTCGGAGGGATCGTCGCACAGGCCGTTGTCGACCAGAATCTGCTCGGTAGCGCAGAGCTTGAGGTAGGCGCGGGTCTCCTCGGTGCCGTACTGAGGGGCGACATTGGAAGCCGTCACGTGAGCCGGAATGTGCTCGAGCAGCGTCGCGTCGTCCAGGTAGTCGGCGTTGTGCTCCTTCAGGCCCACGCCGTAGCGCTTTGCCATGTCGGCGAGCTCGCGGGCGTTCTTAAAGTTGTAATGGCCAACCTGCTCGGTCCAACGGGTGAGCGTACCGGTCTGGCCGACGATAAAGGTGGGCATGGGGCAGCCGCGCTTCTCGAGCTCGGGCTGCAGCTGAGAAATGAACTCCTCGTACTTATCGGTAGAGGTCAAGCCGCCATTGGTCTCCTCGGTACCGACCTCATAGGCGACCTCGGGCAGGTTATGCTCGCGACGGTACTGCTCAAGGTAGTCGATAAGATCGATCGTGCGGCGAAGCACCACGTCGAGCGGAATAACCTTGCCGATCTGATAGGGGTCCTTGGTGGGGTCGACCATCAGCAGGTCAAAGCCTGCCTCCATGTCGGCGACGAAGGACTTGCGGGCGAGCTCCATGGCCTCGTCCTCGGGCAGGTGGGCGTTACGCTCCTCGTCGCGCTGCCACGGACCGCCGTGATCGCGGCACAGGTAGTACGGGCCGGTGTAGCCCACCTCGTCGGCAACCTTCTTGATGTCGGCGGCAAAGCGCTTCTGGTCCCAACCGTTGACGTAGCCGGCGCCCATCTCGTCCATATCGACCTGGTTGCGGCTGGCGATAAACATGGGCGGGAAATCCTCGTCCTTGGCAAGCTCGAACACGGCCTGAATCAGGTTGGGGCTCATGGGGCCAATGCCGACCATGGTTGCGTGATCGCCGCTATCTTGCAGCTTGAGCATGCCCTGAACGGCCTGGCGGATGGTGAGGTTGGACATTTTGTTCTCCTTCTCCAGAGGATTTTTGACAAAAGTTCCCTGGGACCCAGATGCGGGCCCTATCAGTACGGATGGATTTTGTTGTGTAGGGGCGGTTGTGCGGAGTCAAATCCATCCCTCCGCACAACCGGAGTCCTTAAAGGTTTACTTGGCCTGCTTATCGAGCGTGGGCTTCATGGCAATCAGGATTGCAGCGGCGACCACGGAGCCAATCACGATGTCCAGGCAGAACAGCGCGACGTTGTTGGTGGCAAGGGCGACAATAAAGCCACCGTGCGGGACGTAGCAGTCGATACCCTGGAAGGCGGCAAGCGCCGCACCCACGGCAGAACCGATGCAGATGCCGGGAAGGGTGTGACCGAGATCCTTGACCGCGAAGGGGATAGCGCCCTCGGTAATACCGATGCAGCCCATAAACAGTGCGGAGATACCCATCTGACGGTCAGCGTCATCGAACTTGTTCTTGGCGATGAGCGCAGCGAGGCCGCAAGCAATCGGGGGAATGGCGACAGCGACGCGGAACATACCGTTGGGGCCGTAGATGCCGGAGGCCATGATGGCCATGGTAAAGGTCGAAGCGGTCTTGTTGACGGGACCACCCATATCGAAGGCGGTCATAACGCCAATGACCAGGCCCAGGACGACGGCGGAGCCGCCCTGCAGGCTACCGAGCACGCTGGTGAGCCAATCCATCACAAAGCCAAGCGGCGTGGCCAGGATGTAGATGTAGGCCATGCCCAGGACGAGCGAGGTCAGAATCGGGATGATCAGGATCGGCATGATGGTCTGGATGGTGTTGTTGACCTTCCAGGTCTTCATCCAGCGGACAAAGTAACCGCAGATGACAGCCATGATCATGGCGCCCAAGAAGCCGGTCGAAACGCTGTTGCCACTCGGCGTGACGACGGCGTTGTTGACCAAGTAGCCCAGGACAAAACCAGGGGCAAGCGCGGGCTTGCCGGCCATCGAGTAAGCGATGTATGCCGCAAGCACCGGAATCATCATAGAGATGCCGGCCATACCGATGGTGTTAAGGCTCACCATCAACGGGTTGGTGACCTCCATGCCGTTAGCACCGGCAGTACCGGATGCCAACGAGAAGGCGAGGAACACGCCACCGATAACGACAATGGGGATAAAATAGGAAACGCCGGTATTGAATGCATTGAGCAGCGTCTTGCCAGGATCGGCAAAGATAGACTGCTTGGACGCCGGTGTCGGGGCCTGCGGGGCAGCGGAGACGGCCTTCTTCTCTGCCTTGGCCTCGGCCTTGGGCGCGTCAACGGCGCCACCCGTCGCCTTGATAATCTCAACAGCCTGGTCGATGATCTTGACCGGATCAGCGATCACATCGGAAGTACCGACCTTGAGGAACTTGCCCTCGGCCATCTTCTGCTCAAAACGGTCCTCGTTCTCGACACCCACGTCGACGGACTCCAGGACCAGGTCGGCGGAGTCCACGTCTTCCTGCGTGAGCTCATTCTCGATACCCAGGCCACCCTGAGCCTCGACCTTGCACTCGATGCCACGGGCGGCGCATTCATCCTGAATCGCCTTCTGGGCCATATACGTGTGGGCGATACCCACGGTACAGGCGGCAACGCCTACGATCTTCATTGCTTCCCTCTTTTCATAGAGTTGCGTGCGCAAGACACCGTTTGCGGAGGCCTCCGGAGCATCCCCTGCCGTTTGGACTTGCTGTCTTTTCGACAAGACCAATATAGGTGCTCATTTTTCTTAATACCAGCTTATTTCGGTAAACGCGCAGGTCAGAGCGTTGGTTATGCAATTTAGTTATGCGTTTAACCAAAAATGAATCCTGCGTTTTTGATCTCTTTTTTAAAAGTCAAGAAGTATTTAGATTTCTCGGTAGACGGCAGGCTTGCATAACCGCCACGAATTTCGGACCCCACGGATACGGTATTGTTGCATACTCATAAAAGGGCGAAAGGACAGGCAGAATCGTGTGCCCGCAACCCGAACGTGAACCACCGCGCCAAACAACGCAATTTGTCGGAAGGAGTCGCTGTGACCAAACAGCGCGTTACGATCGCAGACGTCGCCCGCGAGGCGGGAACTTCAACAGCCAGCGTCTCGTATTACCTCAACGACAAACGAGACAAGCTCAGCGACAAAACGCAGGCAAAGATCGCGCGCGTTATAAAGGAGCTGGGATACGTCCCCAACGCCCAGGCGCAAACACTCACCGGCAAACAGACCCGCGTCATCGCCATCATCATCTTGGATAACACCAACAAATGGGCGGGCCTCGTCCTCAACGGTATGGAGCAGGTCATGCTCCCCGCGGGCTACCAGACGGTCGTTTGCACGAGCAACTTTAACCCCGAGACCGAGCTCATGTATGTCGACAAAATGCTCTCGCTGGGCGTCGATGGCTTTATCATCCAGCCCACGGCAAACTTCAAAGCCGTGCACGACCGCATTAGACGCGCCGGCAAGCCGGTCGTCTTTTTCGATGCGGCCATCTATAGCCCAGGTACCAGCTGGATCAAGACCAACCTTTACGACGGTGTGTACAACGCCACGCAGGTACTCCTCGACGCCGGTTACGAAGATTTCTTTTCCATTGCCGCCAACATGACCGAAATGCGCACCCGCATGGAGCGTTTTCAGGGGTATGCCGAGGCGCTGGCAGCGAACGGACAGCTCTACAAAGCGATTTCCATCGACCACAACAAGCCGTCGGTCAGTGAGCTTACCGAGTACTTTAAATACAAGCTCAACCCCGCCAAGCGAACCCTTATCTTCGTGCAAAATCAGTGGGCACTTCCCCGTGTCTACAAGGCCCTCCAGCCCATGGCCCATCTGCTTCCGCAGCAAATCGGCCTTTTGGGACTCAACTGCGAAGACTGGACCAACCTCACCACGCCGACCGTCTCCACCATCATCGAGCCCGTCGACCAGGAAGGCAGAGAGGCGGCCGAGATGCTCCTCGCGCTACTCGATGGCAGCAGCACGCCCGGTGAGCAGCGTATTCTCGAATGCAAGCTCAACTGGCTCGGTTCTACCTCGATCTAGCCATACGTCAAATATGAGGCAAATGAATCCGTAGCGTTTGTCCCAAATCTTAAGTATTTGTTCGATAGAACGGCCCTCGACGGCTCCTGCTAGACTGGTAGACTCCCAACCGTCCGTCCAGGAGTCACCATGTCGCGCAAGTCCGCCTACAAGCAAGCACTTTCTATCGGCACCGCTGTGGTGCTGGGGTTTGCGCTGTTTACGGGATCGCTCGACGGGGCGCCCAGACTGCTCTCGCCGCAAAGTGATGAGCAGGCGGTGGCCCTGGCCGAGAAGCAAGACGAGAGTCCCAGCCGCACCGACGACGAGGCAGACCTGGTTGCCCGACTCGAATCGGGAACGGCAAACTCCACAGACTCCCAAAACAGCCCGTACTCTAGCGACAAGCCACATTCCGCCGCACCCGACACCGGTGATGACGTTTCCGCGGACAGCGCCGCCACCCCCATCGACGAGGTCGAAAACCCCAATCTCGACCGCGCCCGCGGCGTATACCTCAGCAGCATTCCTGACTACGCGGGCAACCCCTATGTTGCCCTGCGAGCCGACAGCACGCACCCGTTGGGCACACCATCATTCACGCTCGATGAATACGAGCGCGCTACAGAAGAAGGTTACTTTAAGAAGTTCTCCAAGCTCGACGGCCTGGGCCGCACCCGCAAAGCGCTCGCCTGCGTGGGCCCCGAATCGCTCGGTCAAGGCGAGCGCGGCGATATCTCGCGTATCCATCCCGCCGGATGGCGCCAGCAACGCTACGACTTTATTCCGGGCCAGAGCCTCTACAACCGCTGTCACCTCATCGCCTGGTCGCTCTGCGGCGAAAACGCCAACCGCAAGAATCTCCTCACCGGCACGCGTTATCTCAACGAAACGGGCATGCTGCCATTTGAGGAGCAGATTCTCGGCTACATCCGCGAGACGGGCAACCATGTGCTCTACCGTGTCACGCCCATGTACAACGAAGAGGAACTCGTCTGCCGTGGCGTGCGTCTTGAGGCGCAATCGGTCGAGGACCACGGCAAGACCCTGTGCTTCCACGTGTACTGCTACAACCTGCAGCCGCATGTGCAGATCGACTACGCTACCGGCCGCAATCAGGCCTCGGGAGACTAGGTCTGGCCAAGCTGCCCCAAAACCTAAATGGACCGTTTTCCTCCATCCCCCAGGGATCAAAAAGGGCCGCCTGGATTGCCCAGAGCGGCCCTTGCATCGGCATGTATGTTACAGACAACGCCCAACGCTACTTGGCACGGCCCTCCTCATAGCGCTCGACCAGCTTGGCCTGAACGTCATAAGGCACCTGCTCATAGCCCGCAGGCTTCATGGTAAAGTCGCCCGTGCCGCGCGTGATGGAGCGCAGACGCGTCGAGTAATCCGTCAGCTCGGCGAGAGGCGCCTGAGCGATGACCACGGTGTCTCCGCGCTCATCGGTCTCCATACCCGTCACGCGACCGCGCGAGGCCGAGATGTCGCCCATCACGGCGCCGGCGTAGCTCTCGGGAATAGTCACCGTGATTTCCTCGATGGGCTCCAGCACCACCGGGTCGGCGTCGGCGCATGCCTTGCGCAGGCCAATGCGAGCCGCCGCGCGGAACGCCATCTCGTTGGAATCGACGCTGTGATACGAGCCGTCGTACACAGCCACGCGAATGCCCGTAAGCGGGTAGCCGGCAATGATGCCGTCCTTCATGGTCTCCTGAACGCCCTTGTCCACGGCAGGGATCAGCGAGCGCGGAATGCGGCCGCCTACGACCTCGTCCACAAACTCATAGCCGTCGCTCGTACCGTCGGGCCCAATGAGCGGCTCTACGCGCAGCCAGCAGTCACCATACTGTCCGGCGCCGCCGGTCTGCTTCTTGTGGCGGCCCTGGGCAGTTGCCGTGCGGCGAATGGTCTCGCGATACGGGATGCGAATCGGCACGCTCTTGGCCGCGACCTTGGTACGGTCCTCAAGACGATTGAGCAGGACCGAAACCTGCGCCTCGCCCACCGCCGAAATGATGGTCTGGCCGGTCTCCTCGTCGCGGTCGATGCTCATGGTCGGATCGGCCTTGCATGCCTTCTCGATAAACGTGTAGAGCTTCTCTTCGTCGCCGCGATTCTCGGCCTCGATGGCGATGCGGTACTGCGAGTTGGGGAACTTAAACGCCGCAGCCTCGACCTTGCCGGTAATCGAGAGCGTATCGCCCGTCTCGGCCGCCAGCTTGGGCGCCACGATGATATCGCCGGCATAGGCGTGACCGACCTCGGTCATGTCGCGGCCGCACATCACATACAGGTGAGCCAGACGATCGCTCTTGCGGGTGCGCGCGTTGATCAGCTCAAGGCCCGGCTCAAGCGTGCCCGTCAGCACCTTGATGAAGCTGATGCGACCCTGCTGAGGATCGGCCAGGGTCTTAAACACAAACGCCACCGGGCGGTCATCGTCGCTCGAGATCTTGAGCGAATCACCGTCGATGAGCGGCATCTCGCCGTAGTCCGTCGGCGCCGGGAAGTACGTGGCGATGTCGTCCATCAGCGAGTTGACGCCCTGCTCCTTAATGCAATCGCCCGCAAAGACCGGCACAAAGATGCGCTCGGCGATCGCCTTCGACAGCAGGCCTTCAAGCTCCTCCTGCGTCAGCGTCTCCTCGCCTTCCAAGTACTTCATCATCAGTTCGTCGTCAGCCTCGGACACCAGCTCGCACAGATGGTCATGGGCCTCCTCGGCCTGGGCACGATACTCCTCGGGAATCTCCGACTCAACGGCTTCGGCGCCGTTGCAATGGCGCGCCTTCATGCGCACCAGGTCGATGATACCGTCAAAGTCCTCGCCCTCGCCCCAGGGAAGGGTCACGGCGCCCAGGCGCGTGCCAAAGCGCTCCTGCAGCAGGTCCATCGTGGTCGCAAAGCTGGCCTCGGAGCGCGACAGGCGGTTTACGAACACCGCACGCGCCAGACGCAGGTCCTCGGCGGCATACCAGAGCTTAACCGTCGTAGGCTGCGGGCCGGCCTCGGCGTCGACCACAAACAGAGCCGTCTCGCAGACGCTCATCGCGGCAAAGGCGTCGCCGATAAAATCGGGGTAGCACGGGGCATCGAGCACATTGATGCGCGCACCCTTCCAGTCGATCGGCGCAATGGTCGTCGAGATGGAAAACGCACGCTTGACCTCTTCGGGGTCATAGTCGAGCGTGGGCTTGGTGCCGTCGTGGCCGCCCAGGCGGGCGGTCTTGCCGGAAAGGTGGAGCATGGCCTCGGCGAGTGAAGTCTTGCCCACCCCACCTTGGCCTACGAGCACCACGTTCCTTACGTTACCGGTCTTGGGAGCACCCATGATGACCTCCTTGCAGGGCCGCGCGCAATGCGCGACGCCAACGGGGAGAGTTCGCGGTCGATGCCGTCCCGGGAGCAGCATGGTCGGCAGCCGATCCGGCTTACCCTCCAAATGTCCTATGCCACCACCCTACCCTCGCGGGCGACTGTCCATGCACACCTTTCGGCGCACGTATGAATACGGGCGGCGAGAGGAGGGGGCAAACGCATGAGGCGGTTATTAAGCCCCATCGGCGCAAATAAAAACCGCCGCAGGCCATAAGACCTGCAGCGGTTTCGCCTCAATGTCTACTTGAGCCTAGCCCTCGATACGGCTCAGGAACTCGCGCGTGCGCCGTTCGCGCGGATGGCCGATAACCTGCTCGGCAGGACCCTCCTCTACAATGCGACCGCCGTCCATAAAGACCACGCGATCGGCAACATCGCGCGCAAACTGCATCGCATGGGTCACGATCACCATCGTCATATTCTGCGCGGCAAGGTCTTTAATGACACGCAGCACCTCGGCCGTTAGCTCGGGATCGAGTGCCGAGGTCGGCTCATCGAAGAACAAGATCTCTGGATCGAGCGCCAAGGCACGCGCAATACTCACACGTTGCTGCTGACCGCCCGAAAGCTCGCATGGCACCTTGTTCTCGTTGCCCGTAAGCCCCATCTGCGCGATCAACTCATGCGCACGTGCTTCGACCTGCTCGCGCGGGCGCTTGAGCACGCGAATCGGAGCGTCGGTAATGTTTTTCATCACGGTATAGTGCGGGAACAAATTGTAGTTCTGAAACACCAGGCCAAAACGCGAGCGCGCCTGCTTGGGCACATCGCCTTTCGCATACACCGTGCCCGATCCCGCATCCGTCGCAACGGCTAGATCACCAAACGAAAGCGAGCCGCCGTCAAGCGTCTCGAGCAGCGTGGCGCAGCGCAACAGCGTTGACTTACCGCCGCCCGAAGGTCCGATAATCGCCACGACCTCGCCGCGCTTTACCTCGAGCGAGATATCCTTGAGCACCTCATTGCCACCAAACGCCTTGCGCGCGCTCGTTATATTCATTACCGTTCCGGACACGGGAACCTCCATGTGTTTGAAAAGCACGACGGAACAGGCTAGTCGTGGTAGTAGTCAAGTCGCTTTTCGGCGGCGCCCAGCAGCATCTCGACCACAAAGTTAAAGACCCAGTAGATCAGTGCCGCAATCGCAAACGGCACCATGCTCACTTGCGAGGCAACCAGTGCCTTGGCCGTCGAGAACATCTCCCCCACGCCGATGGCAAACGCCAGCGACGTGTCCTTGACCAGCGTGATGATCTCGTTGCCCATCGCCGGCAAAATGCGCTTGGCGACCTGCGGCATCACAATGTACAAAAATGTCTGCAGGCGTGAGTAACCCAGCACCTCGGCGGCCTCATATTGACCACGCGGGATAGACTGCAAACCCGAGCGATAGATCTCGGCAAAGTAGCCGGCATAGTTGATGATGAATGCCACGACGCACGCTGTCCACTTGGAATCGGGCGTGAGCGAAATACCAAAGACGTAATACGGAGCAAAGTAGATGGCAAACATCTGCAGCATGAGCGGCGTACCGCGCATGACCGAAATGTAGATGCGCGCAATCCAACGCAGCGGCGCGATTTTGCTCATGCGCATAAACGCCACGGGAATTCCCAAGGGAATCGAGCCCAACAGCGTGAGCACAAACAACTGCAAACTGACCAAGAAACCCTGGCCAAGCATCTGCATCATGACCTGAATAGACAACCCAAGCTCTCTTTCACAGCAACAGAACAGCAGGTGTTAATTGAAATAGGCACAGTGCCCAAGATTGCGAGCGACAAGCCCGACGAAGCGTACTTTGGTACGCGAGGAGGGTTGGAGCCGCAAGGTTGGGTGCTGTGGCTATTTCAAAACCCAGTTATCGAAGGACAGGCCATAGCTCGCATACTTGTCGCACAGGTCCTTGACTGTACCGTCCTCATAGAGCGCCTTAAGCGACTCGGTCACGGCGTCGGCCGACTTGGTGTCGCCCTTTTTAAAGCCAACGGCGTAGTGCTCGCTGGACAGCGGCTTGTCAAGTTGCGTATAGGCATCGGGCTTGGCGGCAAGCTGATACTGGGCGATCGAAAGGTCGCAAGCCACCGCATCGACCGCGCCGCTCTCGAGCTGCATAAAAGCCGTGTTGTACTCGCCGATGGTATCGAGCGTGGCAAACGTCGCCGCCAGATCCTTCTGGTCACCTTCTAGCACATCCTGTGCGGCAGAATCGGTCTGGGTAATCACGGTCTTGCCGGCAAGGTCGTCCCAACTCTTGATGCCCGCATCCTTCTTGACCACCAGCACCTGCTCATTGAGCATGTACGGCTCGGAGAACGTGTAGTCGTCCTCGCGGCCCTCCATGGTAAAGCCGTTCCAGATGCAGTTGATGGCGCCCGAGTTGAGCAGCGTATCCTTGGCGTCCCAGTCGATGGCCTCGTACTTGACCTCCCAGCCCTGCTTATCGGCAACTGCCTTGGCCAAATCGAGATCAAAGCCGGTGTACTCGCCATCGTCGCCCACAAAGCCATACGGAGGATAGGACTTGTCAAAGCCCACCACGAGCTTCTTAGACTCCACAACGCCCTTGGCGTCCTTTGCCGCGGCAGAGCCGGCAGTGGAACCCTTGTCGGCACCACCGCCGCAGCCGACAAGACCAAGGCCAAGCACCGTGGCGAGCGAGCCGGCTAGACCAACAAACTGACGACGAGACATATCGGTATTCATGGTATTCCCCCTTGATGGCACTTTAGCTAAGTAAAGTGAGTCATGTAACGTTCAGAATCATACACTTTACCTTGATAGAGTACAAGGGAGAAGTTGCCCGGCGCGGGCGGGGAGCGGCGCGTAATTAAGTTTCCTGCTCTACAGTCCTGCGCAAGACGGAAAGCACATTAAGTGCTTTCCTTTGCGTGCGGAACTCGCGATAAACTTAATTACGCGCCGCTCCCCGCCCGCGCCGGGCAAACGTCGTTGGACTTATCACTAACGTGAAGTGGACGCTTGCATATCGTCTGCTGGCTTGGCACGGTACAATACTTGCAGCTTTAATTCATGAATTAGTGGAGTTATTGATGGCAGAATCTCGTGCGGAGCGTAAGGCTCGTCGTGCTTTGATCGAGGCGGCTGAGGGGTCGGAAGAGAAAAAATCTTCTAAGAAATCCAAGTCGTCTCAGGACACGAAGGGTAAGTCGGCCAAGGGCAAGGCTAAGGCCAAGCGCCCCAGCTTTCGTCGGGGCGAGGATAAGGCGCCTCAAGCTCGTTCCAAGCGCTCGCATAATGAGTCGTCCCGGTCCGCTCATAAGGCCGTTGATCCCAAGTCGCCCTGTTCCATCATGAAAGCTTGCGGTGGATGCACGGCGCTCAACAGGCCTTATAAGAAGCAGCTGGCGGCCAAGCAGGCTGCTATGGATGAACTTTTTGCTGCTCTTTGCGAGCGTGAGGGCATAACCGTCGATCCCATTCGCGGTATGGACGTTACTCTGGGCGACCCGGGCAAATATCCTGCGCCGCGTGGTTTTCGCCATAAGGCCGCCACTCCCTTTGCCCCCGGCAAAGGGGGCGCTGTCCGCTGCGGCTTTTTTGAGCGCGGCACGCACAGAATCGTCGCTGTTCCCGAATGCCCCGTCGAGGCACCGGGAGCCCGTCAGATTCTTAACGGCATTGCGCGTGAGGCCGAGCGCCTGCACATTCCCGCCTTTAACGAGGACAAGCATCTGGGCCTGCTTCGCTATGCCGTCGTTCGCTGCGGCTGGCGCACCGACCAGATCATGATCACCCTCGTTACCGCCCAGCGCGACCTGCCGCATGCGCAGGAATTCTTTGAGGCCATCGCCGCACTCGATCCGCGTATCGTCACCGTCGCCCAAAACATCAACGGACGCCCTGGCAACGCCATCCTGGGTGAGGAAACCCACATCGTGTATGGCGCTGAATGCATGCGCGACCAGCTACTCGGCTGCGAGTTCGATATCTCCCCCACCGCGTTCTACCAGACCAACCCGCAGCAGACCGAGCTGCTCTACCAGCTCGCTATCGACGGTATGGATCTGCACCAGGGCGATGTTCTCATGGATGCCTACTGCGGCAGCGGCACCATCGGTCTTTGCGCAGCTAAAGAAGCTCAGAACAAGGGCATCGGTATCATGTTACTTGGCGTGGAGCGCAACCCGGCGGGCATTGCCGACGCACGCCGCAACGCCGAGCTCAACGGTCTTACCCGCAGCGCCTGGTTTATGGCCGACGATGCCACCGACTACATCCTAGATGCCGCCGACAACAACGAGCGCATCGACGTCCTTTCCATCGATCCGCCGCGTGCCGGCTCTACCCCCGAGTTCCTCGAAGCCGCCTGCGCGCTTAGACCTCGCCGCATCACCTATATCAGCTGCAATCCCGTGACCCAAGAGCGTGACCTGCACCAGCTCCTCGACGGTGGTTATCGCCTGCTCAAGATCACGCCCGTCGACATGTTCCCCCATACCGACCACACCGAAACTGTAGCGGTCCTCGAGCGCCGCTAATCCACCGGTACAAGAAGGGGGCGACCCGTCTGGACCGCCCCCTTACTTGGTTTATGAACTCCGCTACATCCTCTTGCGCAGGTCACACACGCCGGCTGCCGCCATCTCGCGCAGTAGCGTCTCGCGATCGCGCGTCACGATCAAATCCAGCGGAAAGTGAATCTCGTCGAGCATCTTGCGCGCTTGGTCGAGCTTACCAATTGCCATACCAATGTGCGCATCGGTCGAGACGCCAATTCCCACGCCCAGCTCGGCGCACCGCTCGGCAATCTTGCGGCACACGTCCCAATGCTCGGCATCCGCGCCATGCTCAAGACTGTGATTGTTGATCTCGATGATCTTATGCTTAGCCTTAGCAGCAAGCAACACCTCGTCGATATCGAACGGCACGCCCGATCGACCCGTATGCCCCAGCATAAACACCTTGGGGTGCTCCAGAGCATTGATATACATCTCGGTCGTCTGGGCCAGCGTCGCGCCTTCAGCGAACTGCGGATTATGCACGCTTGCAACCAAATAATCCAAATTACGCGTAACCCGATCGAACAGCGAATGCTGACGGCTGTACGAATCGCCGGCAATATCGAGCGTGACAGGAGTGTCCTCACCAAACAGGCTTCCGTCCAGCGAAACGATATCGGCCTCGGCGCCACGCAGCACCAACACGCCGCTCCAAATGCGCGGCCATATATCCTGGTTGATAAAGAACTGGTAACTGCGCAGGTCATTGGGGCAAGCCGTAACCATAGAGCTCAGATGGTCGGCAGATCCAAGCACCTGCAGGCCACGCTCTGCCGCCCAGTACACATTCTCCTCAGTGGTCGAATATGCATGCGCAGAGAACATCGTATGGGTATGAATGTCACAGGAAAGCAGGTAGGGCATCAGGTCTCCTTATCTGGTATGGCCGTCGCGTATATTCATTGTACGCATAGCCTTCGATAGTCGTAAAACCGCTCCATCCCAAAGACACAACGTCCATGACAACGGGGTCCGGTTTAACACCAAACCCCGTTTCACGTAAAACATTGTAGGCAGAGCGCTCTGCTTTTAACGATACTCGTCCGCCAACTGTTTCCAAGCGGGTAGCGAATTGATAATCGTTTCGTAACTCACGCAATAACCCAAGCGGAACCAACCCGACATGCCAAAGCTATCCGAAGGCACCGCGAGCAACTCGTACTTCTTTGCACGCTCGCAAAAAGCGTTTGCGTCGGGCTCGAGCGCCTTCACCCACAGATAGAAAGCGCCGTCCGGCTCAACGTAGGTGTAGCCGTACTCCGCCAATGCGTCGGTGAGCGCCGTTCGGTTG
Source organism: Collinsella sp. Sow4_E3 (assembly GCF_052116285.1). NCBI lineage: Bacteria > Bacillati > Actinomycetota > Coriobacteriia > Coriobacteriales > Coriobacteriaceae > Collinsella > Collinsella sp. Sow4_E3. The sequence continues at coordinate 7,816 of NZ_JBQKLJ010000006.1, read as the reverse complement.
CGAGCATAGGCTTCGACATCACTCGGCTCATCGATGCAGTCGATAATCACGCGCTGGAAGAGCGCCGGTGCGCACACAAAACCCAGTGTACGGGCGGCACCGGCGACGGCCGGCATAAGGCGAGCAGCCTGCGGATTGGTGTTGGGAACCAAAATCCAACCCACACGCTCACCCGGCAGCGACAGCGACTTGGAATAGGAATAGCACACGACGGTGTTCTCGTAGATTGAGGGTACCCAGGGCACCTCGGCACCGTACACGATCTCGCGGTACGGCTCATCCGAGATGAGCATAATCGGATTCTCGGGATCACGCTCGGCATTGACCTCGCGCAGAATATTGGCCAGTCGCGTCAGCGTGTCACGCGTATATACGGCACCGGTCGGGTTGTTGGGCGAGTCGATAATGACGGCCGCCGTCTTATCAGTAATCGCCTTGAGCACGTTGCCCACACTCAGCTGGAACGTGTCTTCATCGGCGGGTGCCTCGACACACGTACAGCCGGCCTTCTCAATCCACACGCGATACTCCGGAAAGTACGGGGCGATAACAATGACCTCGTCACCGGGATTGGTAACAGCGTTGAGCGTGCAGGTGAGCGAAGCCGCCGCACCCACGGTCATAAAGACATCTTTACCCTCATAGCTCGTGCCAAAACGACGGTTGAGCGACTCGGCCACAGCGACACGACATTGCGGCAGGCCTGGTGCGGGCGTGTATCCGTGCAGTTGGTCGCTCGGCAGCTCCAAGGCCTTTTTGATGGACTCCGCCACGGCAGCGGGCGCCGGAACGCTCGGGTTGCCCAGCGAAAAATCGAATACGTTCTCCGCACCGATCTGTGCCTTGCGTTCAAGTCCATAGCTAAAGATCTCGCGGATGATAGAGCTTTCCGCGCCGCGAGCAAACATGGTTTCGTTGATCATCTGTTCCCCTTTCGCATAGGCGGTATTGTACGCTTTAGTCAAGCAAAGTACCGCAGCAATGTTAATTGGGGACAGACTTAAATGCGTGAAAACGCTCATTTAAGTCTGTCCCCAATCAACAGATGGCCCCATATCGCTCAAAAGAAAAAGCCTCCGCAGGTTTTCCCCGCGGAGGCTCTCGCGACAAAGACTACTCGTCGGCCTCGGTGTCGCCATCGGCCTTTTTTGTGTCAGCAGCCTCGACATCGTCAGCGCTATCGGATGCGACTTCGGCATCTTCCTGCATGGCCGCCTGCGCAAAAGCTGCGGCATCAGCTGCCAGCTCCTCCTCGCTCATACGAGGCGTGCGCTTTTTGGTCGGCACGCCGCCCGCCTTGGCGTTGCGCTCCTCCTTGGCTGCCAGAATGTCGCCCTCGCGCTCAAGGTAGGCATCCCAGTCGTTGTCGAGCAGGGCGTTCACGGCGTCGCCTTCGACGGTCTCGCGCTCAAGCAGCACCTTCGCCATCAGATCGAGCTGATCGCGACGGGCATCCAAAATCTCAACAGCACGGCGATGGGCCTCACGCATGATGCGCTGAACCTCGATATCGATGCGGCGCGCCGTCTCCTCGGAGTAATCCTGGTGATCGGCATAATCGCGACCAAGGAACACCTGATGCTGCGCCTCGCCAAACACTTGCGTGCCCAGCTCCTCGCTCATGCCCAAACGCGTAACCATCTCGCGCGCCATCTTGGTCGCGCGCTCCAGATCGTTGCTCGCGCCCGATGTAATGTCATCGCACATGAGCTCCTCGGCAACGCGACCGCCCAAGAACACGGCAAGCTCGTCGAGCATCTCGTTCTTGGTCTTGAGGAAGTGATCCTCCTGCGGAAGCTGCAGCGTATAGCCCAGAGCCTGACCGCGGCTGACAATCGAAATCTTGTGAACCGGATCGGAGTGCTCCAGGATGTGACCCACCAGAGCATGACCGCTCTCGTGGTAGGCAATCGTGGTGCGCTCGGCTTCGGTCATCACGCGCCCCTTGCGCTGCGGTCCTGCAATCACGCGCTCCATCGATTCTTCGACCTCGTCCATCGAGATCACGGAGCGATGACGGCGAGCGGCAAGCAGCGCGGACTCGTTGAGCAGGTTTGCCAGGTCGGCACCGGTAAAGCCAACGGTCATCTGGGCGAGCTTCTCAAACTTAACGTCCTCATCCATTGGCTTGTTCTCGGCATGCACGCGCAAGATCTGCTCGCGCCCCTTCACATCCGGGCGGTCGACCGTAACCTGGCGGTCAAAACGACCGGGGCGCAGCAATGCCGGATCCAGAATATCGGGGCGGTTGGTCGCGGCGATCAGGATGACCGATTCGCTTTCCTCAAAACCGTCCATTTCGACCAGCAGCTGGTTGAGCGTCTGCTCGCGCTCGTCGTGACCGCCGCCCAGACCGGCTCCGCGCTGACGTCCCACGGCATCGATCTCGTCAATGAAGATGATCGACGGAGCCTGAGACTTGGCCTCCTTAAAGAGGTCGCGCACGCGGCTGGCGCCGACGCCCACGAACATCTCGACAAAGTCAGAGCCCGAGATGCTAAAGAACGGGACACCGGCCTCTCCGGCAACGGCCTTGGCCAGTAACGTCTTACCGGTACCCGGAGGGCCCACCAGCAAAACGCCGCGCGGGATCTTGGCACCCAGCTTGCGATAACGGTCCGGATCGCTCAAGAAATCGCGAATCTCTTCGAGCTCCTCAACAGCCTCGTCCACGCCGGCAACGTCTTCGAACTTGACCTTGGGACGCGTAGCCTCGTTGGTCTTGGCGTTGGTCTTGCCAAACTGCATGTTCCTATTATTGGCGCCCATCATCTGGCGCATAAAGTAGAACATGATGGCGATCAGGGCAATCGTCGGCAGTACGCTCATCGCCAAGTCGCCCCAAAAATCGGGGTCGTTGGTGTTGACGATGTACTTAGTGTCGGGATGCTCCGCCATGAGCTCGGCAAGCGAATCGGAGCCGACATAGCTCGAGGAAAAGCTCTTGAGCTCACTCGTGTCGCCCTTGTCCTTTTTCGCCTTCCAGTAATGACCCGTCACGCTTCCGTCCTGAACCGTATAGGTCAGATCTTCGACGCGATCCTGCTTGATGGCGCTCACCATCTCGCTCGTCGCGAGCTTAACGGTATTGCTGGAGCTGGCAAAGCCGGAGCCCATATTAAAGAAGGCGTAGCCCAGAAGTGCGCAAGCCAAAAGAAAATACAGCCAGCCCGTACGTGTGGGTTTCTTGCCTCCGGGCATCCCCGGAATCTTAGGGTCCCGGGGTGTCTGGGAATTGTAGTCGTTACGGTCGTCGGGCATCTTACGAATAAACCTCCGGTTTCAAAATGCCCAGATACGGAAGGTTACGATAGCGCTCGGCATAGTCGAGGCCGTAGCCCACCACAAAGGCATCGGGGCAATGGGTTCCAACATACTTGGGCGTAATGGCCGAGATGCGATCCTCAACGTCCTTCCACAGGAAGGCGGCGACCTCCAGAGAAGCGGGCTTGCGGCTCTCAAGGTTCTTCATCAGATACTTGAGCGTCAGGCCCGAGTCCAGAATGTCTTCAACGATCAGCACGTCACGACCGCGGATATCGATATCAAGGTCTTTGATGATACGCACGATGCCCGAGGACTTCACACCGTCGCCATAGCTCGAAACGGCCATGAAATCGATATTGGTCGGCAGCTCGATCTTGCGCATCAGGTCGCCCATAAAGACCACGGCGCCGCGCAAGACCGCAATCAGCACCAGATCCTTACCCGCGTAGTCGCGCGTAATCTCCTCGCCCAGGCGAGAGACGATACCGTCGATATCCTCCTGCGTAAACAGAACCTTCTCGATATCCGGATGTTGAGAAGCCATGACAACCCTTTCTTGTGCTTAATCGCCCACACACCGCCGTATGGACGCGAACTACACATTCTAGCAGCGCACGGGGTATATTTTCCAGCCCGTGCACCATCAGCGCGGGAATACCGTCAACGCCGCACAGAAAAACTGGTGCGAGGGGCTAATCCGCGTCAACCACGCGAAGCAGATAGGCCACACGCGTCGCCGCCGTGCACTTAAAGCGTTCGTCCGCGCGAACTCCGGCGACCCACACCACGACACCCCCCGGTGCCGTCCTTACCATGGGCACGCCGGTACGCTCGGAAACGGGAATACGAGCCTCGCACAACAAGTCGGATACCTTCTTGCTTCGGCCACTCATGCCTAACGGGCACATCACGTCTCCCGGTGCGGGACCGTCCACCCACAGGCGCGCCAATCGCCCCTCGGCAGGAACCTCGCCGCGCGAGCCCGCCAAGATCCGCTCGCTATCGCTGTTGGCAAAACCCAGGGCAGCCGCGTCCACCAAAGCTGTCACTTCCCCAGCAGCCGCAAACTCACGGGCGCGGCGCACGATATCGCATCCCGGCTCAACGGCTATCGCTTCTGTGACCAGCATGCGTCCCCCGCCCAACGACATACGGCCGGGTATGGTAATCCAGTCCGCAACCAAGCCCTCACGAGCCGCCGGCGCCTTAAACGCCAGCATGCCAAACTCAACACGTGCGTCAATCCCCGCCGGAAGCGTAACCGAACCCGCACCCTCGGCAACACAGGAGAGGACTCGCTCCACATGGCGCATCTCTGGGCGAGCGTCCGGATCGATGCGTTTAATCGCCAGTCGCACGATGCGCCGCGCGATTACCACCTCGGCCGCAGCAAGGCGTCTGGCATCGAGCACCAGCGCGCCCGCTGCCTCTTTGCGCAGGCAGCTTCGAAACGCCTGTGCCGACAACTGGGATAGAAACGCATCCTCATCACCCAAGATCTCACAGGCGGCGCCAATCGTCTTGCACACGCTCGCATTACGCTGCGCCAGCACTGGCATTACCCGGTGGCGAACGTAGTTTCGCAGATACGTGATATCTTCGTTGGTCTCGTCCTCGCGCCACGGCTGACCATGCACCTGCAGATAGCCCACAAGCTCGCCATGAGTTAGGTCGAGCAAGGGGCGTACCACAATATTCCTTCGGCGGGGAATGCTCGAGAGCCCAGCAGGGCCCGATCCCTTAATGGCGTTCATCAAAAATGTTTCCGCGCGGTCTGAAGAGGTATGGGCAGTGCAGATGCGCGCCGCCGTTCTCGGCGCCCCCATCTTGGCACAAAGCTCGCGAACATACCTTCGCGCCGCGGCATAACGCACCTCGCGCGCAGCCGCCTCGATATTGCCCGACTCCCCATCAAAATAGGCGTGCTCCACGCACAGCGGCAAGCCATATTGTGCGCAGAGCTCGCGCACAAAGGCCTCGTCGCCGTCGGATGCCTTGCCTCGCAGGTGATGGTTTACATGAAGCACATGTAGGCGCTCGCGAGCAATGGGGGCAACGCCGCGTCCATCTTGGATATCCAGCTTTGATGTGCACGCCATAAGAAGCAGCGCCGTCGAGTCCGCACCACCTGATACCATGAGCACCACAGGAGCAGCCTGCTGCCTCGTCCGGGTCTCATCGGCTGCCCCGGGTACGGCATGGTGTCCGTAATGCTGTGATACCGTTGGCATTCGCTTCCTCCTCTATTCGTCAGCACTCATTGTATCCTTTGGAATCTTATGTCTCGCCTGCACCTTCATATCCTCGGCAGCGGCTCTAAAGGCAACTGCGCACTCATCGAGGGCCCGCAGGGGCTCATTATGGTCGATGACGGACTGTCCCGCCGCGAAACACTCAAACGCATGGCTGAGCTCGGCCTTTCGGCAGACGACGTGTCCGCCCTTGTTGTCACCCATGAGCACGGCGACCACATTAAGGGGCTTGAGGTGTGGTGCAAACATTGGAACGGACCGGTCTTTTCCAGCAGGGGCACGCTCGCATCAAAGGAAAGCCTTGCACATCTGTCTGTTGAGGAATTCGACCCAGGTGACGCCCTCTCTATTGCCGGGGTCCGCATTCAAACGTATTCGACATCGCACGACGTCGTCAATCCTGTCGGCTACCGTTTTGATGCCCAGGGTGATTCGGTTGGCTTTGCCACCGACACCGGCGAGTTGTCGAAGCGTGCCATCGATACGCTCAAGGACTGTCGCATTCTCGCGCTCGAAAGCAACCACGATGTAGCCATGCTGCGACAAGGAGACTATCCTCGCTTTCTTCAGGAACGCATCCTGTCTGCAAAAGGGCATCTCTCCAACGATCAGGCCGCCGATGCCGCACGCGCGCTGGTAACCGATCGCACCGAGCAGCTTATCGCGATGCACATTAGCCAAGACAACAATCGCCCAAGCCTTACCGTCAAAAGCTACGCAAGCTCACTTGGGGCGACACTCGACAACGAGCTTGGTAGCACCGCCGCCCGCATTGAGGGGCCACATAAACTCACAATACGTCCCGCCGGGCAATATCGGCCCATGACCATTCAGTAGGTCGTCTCAAATAGAAAAGGGGGCCGGGAATCGCTTCCCAGCCCCCTTAACTCAGGCACCGATGTTAATGGCCGATAACGTTAGTCGATGAAAATCTTCGTAACGTTCTTCTTTTCGACAATCTTAGGAACCGTAACGGTAAGGATGCCGTCAGCATACTTTGCAGAAAGTCCCTCGCTCGAAGCATCCTTCAGGTACACACCGCGCGTCGCGCTGTAAGAGCAAAACTCCTTCTGCAGGTAGTTCTTGTCCTTGTTCTCTTCGCTCTCCTCAACATTCACGCTAATGGAAAGACGACCCTCATTGAGCTCAACGTCGATGTCGTCCTTCGCGACGCCGGTCAAATAAGCCTTGACCTCGTAACCGTCGCCCTTGTCCTCAACATCAACGGGAAACGCCTTGGAGGCGATCGAGTTGTTTGCCAGATCGGTCATATCATCAAACAGATCGAACAACGAGCTAGCAGAGGGACGAACACCAAAAACCGAACGATAAGGAACCATGCTTGCCATGACTACCACTCCTTTAAGGGACTGCCGAGCCATCTTCTAGGTGGCAGGGACTTCTTTTGACGCTTTAATATATGCCCATCCATTTCTTATATATACATTTTGATATAAAGTTTTTTGAGTCTCTATCTATAAGCATATCTAAGTCTGTATGACTAAGGTTTAATGAGATCAAGCTTCTTTGAACCGTGTCTTAAATACCATATGTGCCCTAGCTAAACAAAGCTGGGGCTTACAATGAGCGTATACACAATATTAATGACAACCTAAGGGCATCATGGACGATCAAGCCTCCGACAATTCGTATGATCAGATGCAGAACGATAAATCAACCTATCCGCGGACCATACGCTACCATCGTCCCCATATTTCCCAAGAGCCTATTGACGATACAGAGCCTGAATATGTAACTCGCAATCGTTATCAAACCCTTGAAGAATCTCAATCAGGTCGCAAACATATGGGCGTCGCACCGAGCGAATCGGCGTATCTCAAAGATGCCCCCTTATCCAAAAACAGCGCATGCAACCAGGAGCAGGCCCAAACACCCGCTAAGCAACAACGAAGAGGGCCTCGCCCTAAGCAGACCCTAACGCATTCTGCCCGCTATTTAGAGACGCCGAAGCAAGGAAAATCGATATTTATATCGTCTAGCAGACGACGCAAACAGCACCGGCTCCAAATCGCGCTCTTGATCATTGCCATCGCGGCAATCGCGCTGGTCATTCGTTTTATTTTCTTCAAATAGAAAAGACAATTAAGCCGTAGGGGCTTTAAGTTTACAACGCCCAAATGAAAAAGGGGGAGGCCGCGAGGCCTCCCCCTTCTCAGTCCAAGCGTACGGCTCGGTGCCGTCCACCGGTCAGCGGCGCCCTGGCCTCCCACGGGCTGGCCCCGCAGTACTCTCGGCGCGATGGGGCTTAGCTTCCGGGTTCGGAACGGGACCGGGCG